>JASFKY010000116.1:0-10529 GCA_050118395.1 Myxococcales bacterium
ACCCTACCCAAGATCTTCGGGCAAACGCACATCGATCCCTCTGATTACTACGAGCTGGATGGTTGGTCGGTCGCCAGCAGCCCGATGACCTACATGCAGGGAGCAACCGCGGCAGGCCTGGCCGACCCCACCATGATCGCCAGCACCCTGAACACCGACTCTCCAACGATTCTGCTCAATGCAGACACCGGCGAGCTCGTCCCACACTTCGTCGATGTCGACGTCTCCGCCGCGGCCCCGGACAAGACCCTGATGCTACGTCCCGCTCATGTGCTCGGCTACTCCACCCGTTACATCGTGGCCATTCGCGGGGTGGTCGACGAATCGAGCCAGCCCGTCGAGCCAACGGACGTATTTCGCGCGCTCCGCGATGGAACCGAGCATGAAGACCCGAGCGTGGCTAGCCGCCGTGCTCACTATGAAGACATCTTCGCCATTCTGGCAGCGGCGGGGATTGCGCGCGACGATCTGCAAATCGCATGGGATTTCACCACGGGCTCGCGAGACAACATCACCGGCCGAATGGTCGCGGTTCGGGACGCAGCGCTGGAGGTCGTCGGCGAGGACGGACCTGAATACGTGATCAACGAGGTCACCGACGATCCGAACCCGATGATTAGTCATCGGGTGATCCTGACCGCCACGGTTCCCTGCTACCTCTCCGATTACCTCTACGAGTCCGGAGACCCCGTGCCCCGGCTTCTGTTCGATGATGCAGGGGACCCCGTGCAAAACGGCACCATGCCGATGGAAGTGTTGGTGCAGATTCCCAAAACCATCGAGAACGACGTTCCCCTTGGCGTCTTGCAAAACGGACACGGTTTCTTTGGGAGTAAGAACGAGGGGCGCGACGGCTTTCTGGCCATGACGGCCGACGGCTGGAACTGGATCCACATGGCAGTGGACCTCTTCGGCTTTGCCGATGCAGACGAAGCGATCGCGGCCGAGGCCTTGGTCGGCCGACCCGAGCTTTTGCCCGGTTTCGTCGATCGACAGATCCAGGGCCACGTCAACCAGCTTCTGGCCATGCGCATGATGATCGGCCGCATCGCGCGCGATGGAATCATGGATGGGGACCGGGTTCTGCTCGCCCCGTCGCAAATCGATCCCATGGTGCGCGCCTACCGCGGAGATAGCCAGGGCGGGATCATGGGCGGAGTCTACATGTCGATCTCGACCGATGTGACCCGCGGCCTGCTGGGGGAACCCGCCAATGGATATAGCTGGATTTGGCAACGAAGCGTCGACAGCAATGAGTTCACCGACTTCGTGAAGCTCTCCGTTCCCGATTCCCCGCTCGATTTCCAAATCATGCTGCAGCTCATTCAGCTTCAATGGGACCGCTCGGAGTCCGCGGGATTCGTCCGCACCATGCACGGAGACACGTTGCCCGATACGCCCGACCATCAGGTTCTGATGCACGACGGCATCGGCGACCACCAGGTTCCAACGGTGATGGCCCACAACATGGCTCGGTCGATCGGCGTGAGCCTGATCCGATCGAACGATCCTCAGCAGCCCTATCCGCGGGACGTCTTCGGCCTGCCCGAAGTCGATCCTCCGGCCGAGGGCATCTCCGGTCTCGTTGAATACGACTTCGCGCTTCCTCCTGAGCCCCTGACGAACACGCCGGCCACCGAGGGATGCGACCCTCACGATCGCGTTCGAGAGCTCACTCCGAGCTTCGAGCAGCAAGACGTGTTCTTCCGCACGGGGCGGATCGAATGGTTCTGTGACGGCATCTGCAACTGCGACGCGCCTGACCACAACGAAGACCGCTGCCAAGAGTCCTACGACAAGGAGTGCCTCTAACGCCCTCGTTACCGACGAACGCCGAGCGCGAGCGGATCGCAGCCGAGCTCATGACGAGCTTTGCGGACCGGACCGGGCTCACTTCGTCCCAAGCGCCGGAACGTTACCTCTGGACCGACGCCTTCGCGGTTTGCAACTTCCTCGGGCTTGCGAGACGCACCGGGCAAGACCGTTACCGAGACCTTGCTCTTCGACTCGTCGATCAAGTGCACCACACCCTGGGCAAGCATCGCCCCGACGATCCGCGCACCGGATGGCTGAGCGGGCTCGAAGAAACGGCAGGGGAGCAACACCCCACGGCGGGCGGCCTTCGTATTGGCAAAGAGCTCCCGGAGCGCCGCATCGACCAGCCCTTCGACGATCAGCTCGAATGGGAGCGCGACGGGCAATACTTCCACTATCTGACCAAATGGATGCATGCCCTCGACCAAGTTGCTCGCGCCACCGGTGAGCC
Organism: Myxococcales bacterium; assembly: GCA_050118395.1. GTDB lineage: Bacteria > Myxococcota_A > Polyangia > Polyangiales > Houyiibacteriaceae > SG8-38. The sequence goes on from JASFKY010000116.1 coordinate 2,267, forward strand.
GCGCTTCAACCGCTGGGCACGAGAGCTGGCCCGAGTGTCTTGCGCAGCCTTTGCCGGGACCTCGCTGCGAGGGCGCGGCCCGGGGCGAATGGTATGGAAGATGAGCATCGATTTGTCTCGACCGCTCGTCCCCTCGATGGGCCAGCACGATCCACTCGATGGCTGGATCACCTGTCTTCAGCTCCGAGCTTCGGCTTCCGAGCTTTCGGTAGAGCAAAGCGAAGAGCGCGGCCCCGATCTCGCAGAGGAAACGGCGGGCTTTGCCACCATGGCCAGGGCCGGCGATTGGGCGACGGCCGACCCACTGGGCATCGGGGGGCTGTGGGTCGAGGCCTCCCGCGTTCGTCAGCTCCTCGCGAAGCAGGCCTGCCCCGACCGGAACCTGCTGCCGGAATTGCTTGCTGCCGCGGACATGGGGCTGCGGTATTACCGACAGCAAGCCGATCTCGAAGGCCGGGCCAGCCACCGCCTTGCATTTCGCGAGCTCGGCCTTGCCATCGGCCTCGCCACCACGGGCCGTGCCGAGGAGCAGTCGCTTGCCGACCAGATTACCGCCTTCTGGCTTGAGCCGCGCCACCAGCAACAACATACGTGGGCCTCCCACCGCAACATCAACGAGGTCATGTTGGCAACGGACCTGGTGCCCGAGGGGTTCATCTCGCTCGGATCGTGATGCCGCGGGTTGCTGAGACCAGGGAACCGGTGCCAGGCTTGAACCGTTCGAGTCAGTCGTGCTGCACTTCGCCTACGATGGATCGATCAACGGGGATTGGGTCGCCCGATACGCGTTGCAAATTGCAAGCCGTTTGGCGGATGCGGGCCTCCACGTTTGGCACGTCGAGGACGACGAGATCCCCAAGACCGATCTCAACGACCGTATCGGTCGCATTCGAGCCGAATGCGCATCCCGGGACATACCATTCCGATTGAGTCTACAAGCGAAGGGCAAAAGCGTGGCTTCCACCCTTCTCGCCGTCGTTCCACAGAGCCCGGATCACTACTTGGTGTGCGGCACCCGAGTGCGGCAGCGCGGACGCGGGTTTCTTTCCGGCACGGTCTCCGAACGCTTGCTGCGGGACGGTCGATGCCAAGTGTTGGCGATCCGAGTGATGCAACCCGGGCTCCTCGGCCGGCCGCGCAATTTCCTGCTTCCGGTAAGCGGGCGACCCGAGGGCATTCGAATGGGTCTGCCTTTTCTTCGGTTGCTCGTGCCGGATACCGCAGAAATTGACGTCCTGTTGGTTCACCGGTTGAAGCGATCCCGCTTCCTGCAGATCACGCACGCCGAGGCGGCACGTCTGATCGCGCACGATCAGGAGTACATCCTCCGAATCGAGAAGGCGTTGAGCCAAGAGCTGGGAATCCCACTCAACCGCCTCGACCAACGCGTGGTTCTTTCGGATGACATCCCAAAAGAAATCGTAATTCAAGCCAACAAAGCGAAGTCGCAGCTGATCTACATGGGCGCCTCCGAACGATCACTTCGAGAGCGATCGCTCTACGGGAACCCCATCGAACAAGTGCTTCGAAGCGCCTCCTGCGACGTCGCGATCTACGGTAGCCCGCCGTGAATCAGATCCAAAACGTTGCGTCGGAGCGAGTTTTCGAGCTCCTGCAAAGTCGACCCGAGGGACTCACCGACCACGAAGCCGCCGAACGTCTACGCGAGCTCGGTAAAAACGTCCTCGGCGCCCCTGCGCGTTTCGGCTTGGCGCGAAACCTCTTTCGGCAGCTCACGAATTTCTTCAGCATCCTTTTGGACGTGGCTGCGGCGCTTTGTTTCGTGGCCGACGCCATGCAACCCGGCGAACGGATGAACGTGCTTGGTTGGGCATTGCTCGGCGTGTCTCTCCTCAATGCGCTGTTTGCCTTTTTTCAAGAGTATCGTGCCGAAAAAGCGATGCAGGCACTGGCCAAATTCTTGCCTCATCGACTGATGCTCCGAAGGAACGGCCGGGAGATCGAAATGCTCGCAGAGGACGTCGTTCCGGGCGACGTCCTACTCATCCAAGAAGGAGACCGGATCTCCGCCGATGCTCGATTGGTAGAAAGCCACGACCTCTTGGTCAACAACGCGCCGCTCACCGGAGAGTCGGCGCCGGTGGCGCTCGGTGCCGAGGCCCAGCCCGGGCGTCTGCTCGAGAGCGCCAACATCGTGTTTGCAGGCTGCTCGGTGCTTCGCGGCGCCGGGCTCGCGGTGGTCTTTGCAACGGGAGAGCGGACGCAGTTCGGGCAGGTCGCGGCCCTTTCTCGGGAGATTTCGAGACCCGCTTCCCCGCTCCAACGGCAAACCACGCGCATGGTCCGCGTGCTCACGATCATTGCAGTCGGCATGGGCATGGCATTCTTTTCTTACGGCATGTTCGTTGGGCGCCCCTTGTGGGTGAACCTCGTATTCATGCTGGGCATCATCGTGGCGAACGTGCCCGAAGGGCTGCTTCCGACCTTCACCCTTTCTTTGGCCATGGGCAGCTTGCGGATGGCCAAGAAGAACGTGCTGGTAAAGAGCCTCAACTCCGTCGAAGCGTTGGGCGCCGTCCACACGATCTGCACCGACAAAACGGGCACCCTGACCTTGAATCAATTGACGATTGCCCGCATCGCAGACCCCGAAGGAACGGCGTTGCCGCGGGAAGATGCCGGCTACGCAGAGATCGTCCGACTCGGCCTCATCGCGAGCGAAGCGCACCGCCAAGCCGAGCAATGGACGGGCGATCCCCTCGATGTGGCGCTTGCACGCGCGTTGGACGGCGGACCCGACGCGGCGGACGAAATCCTCGAGCAGACCACGCGCCATTTTTCGTTCGACCTCGACAAACGCCGAGCGGCAGGGCTTTGGCAACGAGATGCCGACGCGATCTTTGCCGTCAAGGGAGCCTGGGAAGCCCTGCGTCCGCTGGTCACCTCCATGCGGTCCCCGCAGGGGGCGTGCTCCATGACTGCGGAGCTACGGCAGCGCATCGACGCCATGGTCGACTCCTTGGCCAGCGAAGGGCAACGGATCATCGCGGTAGCTTCGAGGTCGCTGCCGCCCGACATCCTCGACGCCGAGCAGGAGCAGCTCGAGGAGGGTTTGACCTTGGCGGGCTTCGTGTGCCTGGAAGACCCTCTTCGCCCGGAAGTCCCCGAAGCGGTGCAGCGTTGCCATCGAGGAGGCATCGGCGTGTTGCTCATCACGGGCGACCATCCGCAGACTGCGGCCGCCATCGCTCGCCAGGCCGGGATCTTGGCTCCCGACGACGCACGCGAGGGCTCGATCGTGACCGGAGAGGAGCTCGAGCGCCTACGCCTCGCCGAGCTCTGCGAGCTGTTGCAAGGCGAGGTCCGGGTCTTCGCTCGAACCACACCCGAGCAAAAGATGAAGATCGTAACGGCCCTCAAACGGATCGGCTTGGTCGTCGCCATGACGGGGGACGGGGTCAACGATGCGCCTGCCCTCAAAGCCGCCGACGTGGGCGTTGCCATGGGCGTGGGCGGAACGGACGTCGCAAGAGAGGCAGCGCAGATCGTGCTGCTGGACGACAACTTCGCGTCGATCGTCGCAGGCATCGCCGAGGGGCGCACGATCTTCGACAACATCGGAAAATTCACCAACTACGTGCTGGTGAGCAATGGCCCGGAGATCCTGCCGTATTTGATCTACATCCTCTTCCCCGTTCCTTTGGCGCTCACCATCATCCAGATCCTCGCCATCGACTTGGGGACCGACATCATTCCTTCGATGGCGCTTGGCCAAGAGCCCACCGATCGCGACACGATGAACCAGCCGCCGCGTCGTCGTGACGAGCCGCTCTTGAGCTTCAGGCTCGTCGCCCACAGTTATTTCTTCCTCGGTCTCATCGAGGCAGGCTATGCGCTTTTCCTATTCTTCTGGGTCCTGCGCTCGGGCGGTTGGCAGTACGGAGATCTCCTGTCCGCGAGTGATCCGCTCTATCGTTCTGCAACCGGAATCACGCTTGCAACCATCATGCTCATGCAGATCGGCAACTTGATCGGGCGACGCTCGCCCACGCGGTCGGGGCTCGATCGAGGGCTTTTCACCAATCGCCTCATCTTGCTCGGCTTTGCCCTGGAGATCGCTTTCGCGTGGGGCACGCTATATTTTCCGCCCTTGCAAAGCGTGCTCGGAACCGGATCGGTCTCCTTGGGCATGTACGCGATGGCATGGCTCGGCGCCCCTCTGATCTTCACCGCCGACTACCTTCGCAAACGAGTCGCCGCTCGAATCCATGCTGGCCGATTAGCTTGATGCGATGGCAGCATCCGGCGCGTCGGCGATCTTCTGGCGCTTCGAGCTCAGCATCTCCCGAATCTCGCGAAGATAGCGGGTGTACTCGGCCGAATCGTCCGGACTGTAGTTCAAGTTCTTGTAGAGGCTGATCAAGCGCGTGAAAAAGTCGCGGGCCTCGTCGCGATCGTCAATTGCATATTCGGCATCCACGATCTCTTTGACCAGCTGAAAGCTATTTTTCTGTCGTTTTAGTGGCATCGAGGTATCGACATCGTCGTACGCATCTTGCTGAAGAAAGACCATGTCGACGAAAACCGACTTTTGCCAAGTGAGGAAGTCAGCCATGGTAATGCCTTCTTCTCCGGTGACTTGCATCATCTGGTAGATGTCATCGCCTCGGTGCAAGAGCTCTTGGACTGCTTTCACGTCATCTACCCAGGTCGGCGAAAGATTCTCCGCATACCAGGCGCTCATCTGGTCCATGTACCGGGACCACGAGATCAACGGGTCGATTGCCGGGTAGAAACGCTTGTATGCCCGGTCGGCCGACAGGCCGAGAAAGGTCTTCACGGTGGCCAGGGTCGCCTGGGTCACCGGCTCTTCGAAGTTTCCGCCAGCCGGCGACACCGTGCCGATCAGCGTGAGGCTTCCGGTCTGACCGTCCGGACCCCGGATGAGACCCGCCCGCTCGTAGAGGCTCTTGATCGAGGAGTCGAGATAAGCGGGGAAGGCCTCTTCGCCTGGAATCTCTTCCATGCGCCCCGAAGTCTCACGCATGGCCTGTGCCCAACGCGACGTGGAGTCGGCGATGCACAGGACGTTGTACCCCATCTGCCGGTAGTACTCTCCGAGGGTGATCCCCGTGTAGATCGAAGACTCGCGCGCGGCCACGGGCATCGAAGAGGTGTTGCAAATGATGATCGTCCGGTCCATCAGCGAGCTGCCCGTTCGGGGATCGATCGTCTGCGGATACTCGGTGATCGTCTCGACCACCTCGCCCGCTCGCTCGCCACAAGCGATGATGACGACGATGTCGACGTCGGAGTGTCGGGCGATGAGACTTTGCAAGACCGTCTTTCCCGAACCGAAAGGCCCCGGAATGCAAGCAGTCCCTCCCCTCGCCACCGGGATCATCGTGTCGATGATTCGCTGCGTAGTGGTCAGAGGCTCCGTCGGGTACACGCGCTCCGCCACACGCCTCCGCAGCATGATGTCGGGCAAAGGCCGACGCACCGGCCAACGTCGCGCCATGGTCAGCGTCCGCTCTTCACCGTTGGCGCGCACGACTCGAGCGATCGGCTCGTGTATGGTGAAATTGCCTCGTCCGACCCAACTGACCTCGACGGGGCCCGGCTCGTCGAAGGGAACCATGATCTTGTGCTCGAAGATCCCTTCTGGGGTCGTTCCCAAGATTTGGCCCGCTTCGAGGACTTGACCCGTGCTGACGGCGGGGGTGAAGGTCCACCGCTTCTCGGGGTCGACGGCGTCCACGGTCACGCCACGCGGTAAGAGGAAACCGTACTGCTCGGCCAACAGCTCCAAGGGGTTTTGGAGGCCGTCGTACACCTTCCCCAGAAGACCTGGGGCGAGAGAGACCGACAGCATTTCGCCGGTGAGCTCGACCTCGTCTCCGACTTTGACGCCCGAGGTATCTTCGAACACCTGCATGTCGGCAACGCGATTTTGAATGCGGAGCACCTCGGACTTCAGACGTTGCTCCCCAACCAAAACGTGGCCGACCTCGTTCTTGATCACCCGAGTGTCACGGACGTCGATTTTGACCAGGCTCTCCTGTACGGCCACGATCGGAGCGCGCCGGACGCCCTCGTCGCCAGACTCGTCACGTTCAATTGAAGAGGTTTTGGTGATCACTCATCACCTCCAATACCAGATCCTCGAAGCGTTCACGCGCTTTGTCTGCATCGTATGACACCCACCGATGAAGGATGTCCCACTTGTACGCAAACGCGAAGACCTGTTCGAATTGAAATGGATACGCGTCGGATATGTCGCTCAGCATCTTCCAAGACAAGCCCATCAGCAGCTTTTCGAGCGCCATGGCATCGCCCTGAGCCAGATAGGCCTGTGCCTCGGAAATCCAGGGGAAGACGGCGGAGAGCCCGAACGTCTCTTCGTTCCAGCGGGCCTCGATCATTCGGGTGTAGGGTCCCGTCCCCCATCGCCCCGATGGCGCCGGTTTCCCCTGACGGCGCAGACGCAAAGCCACGGTCAGCGTGCGCATGTTCATCCGAAAGTCGACGACGTTTCGCAGCTCGGGCGTGCGGCTGTGCGCGATGATCTCGTCATACATGGCAATGACCTGCTCGGTCGTACGCGTGATGGGCTGTCGATGCCATCCGACGAGGCGCTCGGCGCGCATGAGCTCTTCCAAGTCGTCTTCGTTTAGGAGAAACAATCGCTCCTCGAGACGTCGGCGGCTCATTGGCAGCAGCCGCGTATGCCGAAAGTCGGGGAGCGCCGGCAAGCTGGCCACGAGTTGGTAGTAGCGGCGCATTACTGGCCCGCCTCGACCAGGATCTTTCGGTAACGCGGGAGAAGCAGGTTGAGCATCATTTCGGAAAGGGCCTGGTCACTCAAATCGATCTCCAGATCCTCGCCCACCAAACGGACTCGTGCGCCACCGCGAACGTGGGTTGAAGGAATGAGCTCGATTCCCTCCCGGAGCACGGCGGCGGAAATGGCCGCTGCCGACTGCCGCAAAAAGGAGTCGAGCTCGGCGGAAACCTCGTCTGCCGCACCCGCCGGAAGCAGAACCACAGCATCCTTGTCCTGAATGAGATCCTCTGCCGCTCTTCCCGCCAAGACCAAGATCATGTCCCGAAGCACGATTCCGTCCGTGGTGACGTCGGTCACCAGGCGGCGCACATGCTCCTCGAATGCGGCCACGATGGCGGAACGGAGCTCCAAGCTCGTGTCCCGTGCCGCGATGCGAAGCGCTTCGAGAGTCGCCGTTTGGTCCCGCTCCATGGCAGAACGCGCTTCCTGGACGATTTTGCTAGCCTCTGCTTTGGCGTCCGCAACGATCCGAGCGGCCTGCGCCTTGGCTTCGGCTAGAATCCGGTCCGCCTCGGCGCGCGCCGAATGCACTCCCTCGTCGCGGATCCGATCGATCAGCTCTTTGACGCCTGAGGACTCGATGTCTGGCTTGCTCATGGCCGGCTCACTTCGGAATGGCGCCTGCCAGCACCAGAGCGAAGACGAAAACGAAAACGGCGAAACCTTCGATGACGGCCGCAGGTGCGATCGAAATTCCAAAGACCTCGGGCTTGGATTTCGACGTGTTGATGGAAGCAGCGCACGCGCTGCCCTGCACGACCGCGCTGATGAGCAAGGCCACACCGGTGAGAGCTCCCAACACGAAGATTCCCGGTGAATTCTCCACCGTCACCGTTCGATTCAGCGTCAACATGACGACGATGCCATAGATCGTCTGCGACGAAGGCATGGCTGCCACTCCGACGAAACGACCGTAGCCACCCTCTACCTCGAGCATCGCGCCGGCCGCGGCCATGCCGCCCCGGCCTACCCCCATCATGCTGCCAATGGCACCCAGCGCGAGCGGGGAGAAGATGCCCAACCACCCCATGATCAATACGAGCGGTTCCACGGGTCACACTCCTTTCTTCTTGAACGGGCGGAACAAAGCGCCTTCCTCGGGAAGGCTCCAGTTGAAGAATTCGATGACATTCAATCGTAGGCCGTGAATGAATCCGCCAGCCACGGCCAGCACCAAGTTCAGCGTGTGCCCCACCACGAGGATCAGCAGCGCCACGAGGAGACCGAGGCCCGGGATGGCTTCTCGCGTGCTGGTGGCCATGTTGTTGAATGCAATGGCCAGGGAGGCGGAGGCGAGCCCCAATGCAAAGAGCCGCAGATAGCTCAGAACGTCGCCGAACGCCGCAGTGATGCGTGTCAAGCCCACGAGCCCCATCCCCAAACGAGACAACGGGCGAGCGCCGTACCCAGAAAAAGCGAAGACCAAGACCAAGCCAACGACCGCCAACACGAGAG
>JASFKY010000117.1:0-10494 GCA_050118395.1 Myxococcales bacterium
CAACGCGATTACGACCTCTGCCGCGCTGTAAAGGTCGGGTTGGTCGAAGACGCGATCGACCAAGTTGACCGAAAGATAGTCGGCGATCACGACCTTCTTGATCATGCCGGTCGCGATCAAGAACAACCCCTGGGTGACCTGTTCGTCTTTGAGCGTGATCTTGCTCTTCAACTGAGGCAGCAGCTGCGATGCGCGCACGATCGGTCCGGCCACGAGTTGCGGGAAGTAGGTCACGAACACCGCAAACTGAAAGAAGCTTCGAGTAGGCTCGAGCTTGCGCCGGTAGATGTCGATCGTGTAGCTGAGGGTCTGAAACGTATAAAAGGAGATACCGACGGGAAGCAGCACGTCGAGGAAGGGCGGGTGCTCGACGTGGATGCCGAAAAAAAGACTCAGGACGTCTGCCGTGGCCTGTGAGGCGAAGTTGAAATACTTGAAAAGGCCCAAGAGTCCGAGGTTCGACACCACGCTGACCAGCAACCAGCGCTTGCGAGCCTTCGCATCTTCGGTGGCATGGATACGCAGGCCGACGAAATAGTCGAGCGCCGTGGACCCTAAGATGAGAACGATGTACGCGGGGTGCCACGCCATGTAGAACAGGCACGACGCGACGAAGAGGAAAATCATCCGCAGCCGGGTATGACGGGCCAGTAGCCAAAACCCCGCCACGGCAATGCCCAGGAAGAGAATGTAGTCGAGGCTGTTGAAGAGCACTGGTCCCCTATCCAGCGTGGATTCGCACGGTTTTAGCCGCAGCGCGGCCTGCACGCTAGTTGCTTGACGCGGGGCTCGCTTCGCCCAAGCATCTGCGCCCGGAGGGTTCGATGAAGATCAAGGGATCAGTAGCACTCGTAACGGGCGGAGCATCTGGGTTGGGAGAAGCCACGGTGCGCCAGTTTGTTAGCCAAGGCGGTCGCGCCGTGATCGTCGATCTGAATGCGGATCGAGGCCAAAAATTGGCTTCCGAGCTGGGGGATGCCGCAACGTTCGTACGGGCGGACGTCAGCAATCCCGAGGAAGTGCAGGCTGCGGTCGACCAAGCGACCTCGATGGGCTCCCTTCGAGCGGCGGTGAGCTGCGCCGGCATCGGGATGGCGATGCGAACCGTCGGCAAAGATGGCACCCCACACGACTTGGGCGTCTTTCAGAAGATCATTTCGGTCAACCTGGTAGGAACGTTCAACGTGCTTCGCCTGGCGGCCGCCGCCATGGTGAAGAACGATCCCGAGGACGGCGAGCGCGGAGTGGTGATCAACACGGCTTCGGTCGCTGCCTTCGACGGGCAGATCGGGCAAGTTGCTTACTCGGCATCGAAAGGAGGCATCGTCGGGTTGACGTTGCCGGCCGCGCGCGATCTGTCCAAGGGCCTGGTCCGCGTCGTGACCATCGCTCCCGGTACCTTCGACACCCCTCTGCTCGGGATGCTCCCAGACGAGATCCGTACGGCACTCGCTGCGGCCATCCCGCACCCGAGCCGGCTGGGACGACCGCAGGAGTTCGGCGCATTGGCCTGTCACATCATCGAGAACAGCTATCTCAATGGTGAGGTCATCAGACTCGATGGTGCCATCCGCATGGCTCCTCGCTAGCTTGCCGTCCCGATTGATAGCATCGAGGCCGGGCCGTGGGTGAGGCGGCGCCTTCGCGGAGGCGCCGCTTGGGTGTGCCCGTCGGACGCCGACACCGTATCTTCGGCCTCGCGCTGCCCATCATTGGCGGGATGCTGTCGCAAAACGTTCTCAACCTCGTCGACACGGCGATGGTCGGCACGCTGGGGGACGCCGCACTAGCCGGTGTGGGTCTGGGCGGCTTCGCCAATTTCCTGCTGTCTGCGTTCATTTTGGGCCTGTCTGCGGGCGTGCAGGCAATGGCAGCGCGTCGTGTGGGCGAAAGACGAGGTGCCGAGACGGCCATTCCGCTCAACGGCGGTTTGCTCATGGCGGTGGTGATCGCCGTGCCTTGGTCGGCAGTCTTGATCGCGCTTGCGCCAAAGTACTTTCCGCTATTGACGGGCGACACGGCCGTCATCGAGCAAGGGGTCCCGTACCTGCGCGCCCGGCTGTTTGCCATGTTCGCCATGGGGATGAACTTCTCGTTTCGCGGTTACTGGAACGCAGTGGACAAGTCGGTCCTCTACATGCGCACGTTGATCTTCATGCATGTGCTCAACATCGTTCTGAACTGGGTGCTCATCTTCGGAAATCTCGGTGCACCGGCTCTTGGAGCGACGGGCGCGGGCGTCGCATCGGCCATCGCCACGGTCTTTGGAACTGCCTCCTATTTCATGCTCGGTCGTCGGTACGCCCGCGAGGCGGGCTTTCTCCACGGTCTTCCCACGCGCGAAACCATTCGCACCATCATCCGCATCGCCGGCCCCGCTGGGCTTCAGCAGTTCTTCTTCGCCGGCGGCATGACCGTGTTCCTCGCGCTGGTGGCCCGGATGGGCACGCCCGAGCTGGCGGCGACGAAGGTCATCATCGATCTGATTCTGGTGGGTATCCTGCCCGGCATCGGTTTCGGCTTGGCCGCGGCTTCTCTTGCCGGTCAAGCACTAGGGCGGGGAGATCCTGCGGATGCGCTGCAGTGGGGTTGGGACGTCACCAAAATCGCGGTGCTCCTCGTGGGTTCCATCAGCATTCCGGCGGTGATCTTTCCACGTTTGCTGTTGAGCGTTTTCATTCACGACCAAGCGACGCTGGACCTCGCGGAGACGCCTCTTCGCGTCGTCGCTGCTTCGTTGTTCATCGATTCGGTCGGCGTAGTGTTGATGAATGCTCTCATGGGAGTCGGAGACACCAAGCGTGTCATGATCATCTCCACCAGCTATCAGTGGCTGCTTTTCTTGCCGATCGTCTACGTGCTCGGGCCCATGCTCGGCCTCGGGTTGGTGCTGGTATTCCTCGCGCAGGTGGCCTATCGCGCTCTGCAGTCGCTGACTTTCGGACTGATGTGGAAACGTGGACGATGGCAATCGATCGAGGTTCGCTAAAAGAGTTGCTATCGGCGGCGTAGATCGTCGATGTGCTCTTCCCAATGGCGACCATCGAAGTCGCGAGACTCGAAGTCCGAGGGATCGACTCCTTCCAAGCAACGGACGTTGACGTCGATCTGATCGGGATGGGATCGCGGCCTGTAGTACGAATGAATCCCGCAGTGCCTACAGAAATGATGCTTTGCCGTGTGGGTTCCAAAGGTGTAAGTCGTCAGTGCGTCGGCTCCCTGGACGAGCTCGAAATCTTTCTCCGGTACGATCAGGTGGATGAAACCCTTCTTGGTGCAGATGCTGCAATTGCACTGCACAACCTCCCGTTTCCGGATAGTGACTCGATATCGCACTGCGCCGCAATGGCAGCCACCCTCGAGAAATTCCGCGGAGACTTCACCGTTCATTCGATGGAATTACCGGTCGCCCGATCGAGCTTCATCCAAGGTGTGCCGGCGATCTGCACTTCGATGACCTGCTCACGGATCAGCAGGGTCGGCTTGGCCGCCACCGAGCCGAGCTCCGCGCGCCACAGCTCCTTGCCACTGGCTACGTCTTTGGCCACCACCACGGCCGCATCGCCCGTTTGCGCTTCGTAGAGAATCCCTTCGCTCAAGACCGCGGCACGATCGCTGGAACCCTCGAGCGTTTGCGTGGACCGCTTCTTTTCGAGCTGCATGGCGGCGATCCAAGCGATCAGTGCAACGGCGAGCACGATCCCTAAAAGAATGCCGACGACACGCTTTCCGGAGGTGGCCTCTTCAGTCACGGTCATGGTTTAGCACGCCAGCCGTGGTAGGGTGGTCGCGATGTTCGTCGGTCACTACGGACCCAGCTTGGGTCTTCGTCATGCCTCTGGCGGCGTGCCGTTGTGGGTTCTGTTTTTAGCCGTCCAATTCGTCGATGTGCTGTGGTCCCTGCTGGTCATGGCTGGGGTGGAGAAGGTACGGATTGTCCCTGGGTTCACTGCTTCGAGCCCGCTCGACCTCTATTACATGCCCTATACACACGGCCTCACGGCCTCGTTGGCATGGGCGGTGCTTCTCGGTGGGCTCTGCAGCTTGCTTTGGGGCCGTCGCGGCGGCCTCGTGGTGGGTCTTTGCGTGTTTTCGCACTGGATTCTCGATCTGCTCGTGCACACGGAGGACCTTCCCCTCTGGGGCAATGCACACAAGGTGGGCTTTGGGCTTTGGGATCGGCCGGTCATCGCGTTCGTTCTCGAGGCAGGTGTTTTGTTCCTGGGCACGGCGATCTACGCCACCCATGCTCGCAACCGGATTGCCATTTGGGTCTTTGCCGGGGTCATGTTGGCGATTCAAATGAGCAACTTCGTGATGCCGCCCCCTGCCGAGCCCAGACAATTCGCGATAATGGCATTGTCGTCCTATCTCGCGTTCGCCGCTGCGGCCTGGTACGTCGAAAGACGATGGGGCCAGCCCGTTACCGTGGTCGCCACATCTCCCACAACGGCGCGGCCGACATCCAGCCGTAGCTGAGCAACAAAGCCAGCCCCGAACCAGCGTAGATGGGCACTGCAGCGCTGGTGCCGTGAGCCACGAGCCAAGGTGCGGCGATGTGCAGCGCGGTTCCCGCGGTCGCCAAAGCAATCCAGGCTGCTTTCACCTTCTTCCGAGCCCGGCTCAGCATGTACATGTGGCTCAGGATCAGCAGATAGACCGGCATCGAAAACAAGTGAAAATGCGTGATCTCGAGGAGCTTACGGCGAGACATCGGCTCGAACGCAGCCAGCGTTTCGCCGTCTGAGGGCAAGACGAGCGCCGGGCCGCCTTCGACCTGCTCGTCTTGCTCTTCGACCGTAGGCGCCTCGCCCGCGTAGTATTCTCCTGCCCGAGCCAAGTCGAGCCCGACCATGTCGTGGGTGAGCGCCAGCGTGAGCGCCATCGCACCCAGCGTGAACACCAAGAAGACCGAATACACGGCACGAGCCCCGAGGGGTAGGGCGCGCAGCCTGCCGGATGGTCGTGTGAAATCCTGCATCGGCGGCTCAGGAGGAGGTCAAGATCGTGTTGCGCAGCAAAATGGTCGCCCGCTGAACTGCCTTGGACATCGCCCTCGCGGAGAGCGTGGCTCCAGATACGATGTCGATGTCCCTCCCGGGCCTGAAGCCGCTGTCGGCTGCCTTGCCGACGAACTGCTTTCGGAAGCGTTGCGATCGAATCGCGTCGCCATAGGGCTCTCGATACGCGACCACCTCGACGCGTGCGACTCGCCCTTCCGAATCGAAGAAGATGGCGAAGTCGATGTATTCATGCTGTCCGATCTCGCGGTCGAACAAGGCGTAGCCGTCGACATCTTGTCCCGAGTGGGCCACGTAGAAAATGTACTCGCCTTTTTCGAGCTTCTCTCCGATCTCGTGCTCGATCTGCTCGCGTGTGCGTGACGAAAGCCGCACGCGTTGAAAGTCCACCAGCTCGGACTCCCGAAACTGGTCGGCTAGGAGGCCCCGCACGCTGAAGTAGACCTGAGCATGCCCCTCCGCACTGAGCGAAAAGCTCAGGAGCAGCGCCGGGAGGAGCTTATTGAAAACGCTTTTCATCTTCGTTTTCAACGATAGAGGCACCGTCGCCCCTTCGCAAGCAGAAAGACGCCGCAATTCTGTGGGTTTTTGCCGAGGGCGACTCTTTTCCGGCTTGCCGCTACGGCAGAGGCGGAGGACAACTCCCTGCCCCCTCGCGGGGTGCTACAGAGAGAAGAAAGAGGCTTTGTCATGAACGCAATACTCCCTCGCAACGAGCACGTGATCGACCGGATCATCCGTGTGGTGATCGGGGTCGGATTGTTGTCCCTGGTATGGATCGGTCCACAGACCGCCTGGGGTTGGGTCGGTTTGGTCCCGCTTGTCACGGGCTTGATCGGGAGCTGTCCGGTATACCGGCTCTTCGGGTTCTCGACACGTTCGATCGGCGAGCACGAAACCCCGCCAAGCTCGACATAAAAGCAAATCGCTTTGGGACCGTGGTCGTTTCCTTGCGAACTGAGCTGGCGAACGCGTGGGATGCAGATTGCGCGTGACCGGCCGGCCCGTTGGACTGAAGCAGCCAATTGAATCGGGAGTCATGAGACATGATGTGGAATCAGAGTCGCGGCCGGATGGCCGCCGCAGCAGCCTTGTTCCTCGCACTACAATGGGTCGGAACGAGTGCCCGAGCTGAATCATCGTATCCGACCAAGGAAGCGCCCCCGCTGTTCGTCGATCTGTTTGCCAGCACGCGAATCTACCCGAACACGGATGCTGCGTTGATCGGTTTTGCCATGGGTACGATCTGGCGTCCCTCCAAGAAATGCATCCACCTGGCCGGCGAGGTATTCTCCCGCTTCGGCAGTCGGAGCACCGCATCGGGCGACCAGAAAATGAGGACTGCAGGCGGCGCCCTCGGCGCGCTTTGGGGCACCGGCGACTGGAACCGTTGGTTCGGTGCCGGTCCGATGTTCGATTTGGGATGGGCCCGTGTCGGCCCCCAAAAGGATTTCGTCATGAGCGGCTACCTGCGCGCGTTGCTCTATTGGCGCCTACGCAAGGAGTTCTGGGTCGGCCTCGATGCGCGTACCGGCGGCGTGATCGTGCCGGTCACGATCGATGGCGTCGGCATCAAGGGGCCCATGGTGGGCGTCGGAATCGGCGCCATGTGGGGTAAGGCCGACTGATGACCGGACCTGGGCCGCGCTCGCGGTGCAGGGCATCCGCGGCATGGGTCCTTTGTTGCGGCCTCGCGCTGGTTTGCGGATGTACGGGCGCTCTTCAGAACCTGGGCGCGCGTTGGGCGACCCACAAGATCGGAGACGTATTCGATCTGGACGATGCACAACGCGAAGCCACACGCGCTGCAGTCGAGCGCACCATGGCCAGCGCGCCCGAGGTCTTGGGACCGAGGCTCGATCTCCTGGTCGCCACGGTCGATCGGTCGCTCTGCAAGGGGCTCGACGAGCCCACCATGATGGTGATCGAGCGACAGATCGATTTGATGCTGGACAAGACGGCGGCCTGGATCATCGACGAAGCGGCCCCGATCCTCGCCACCCTGAGCGACGATCAGATCACCCATGGGCAGCAAGCGCTCGACGAGCGACTGCAGGAAACGCGAGACGAGCTCGACGCGCCACCGGCCGAGCGCTTGGCCGAGCGGCAAGACAAGTTCATCGATGCCATCGAGGAGTGGGCGGGGCGTCTGACCGCTCAGCAGGAAGAGTCGATCCGAGCTCACGTGGCTGCCATGCCCGACGAAGCCGCGGACCGTCTGCGGGCAGACGAGCGGCGTTTGGCCAGCCTGTCCGATTCGTTGCGTGCTCATCCAGGAAAGGCCGCCGTGCGGGAGCTACTCTGGAGCGCGTGGAAAAGTCGGGAAGACTGGGGTCCGGGCACGCGTTCGGCCGAAGTGCGGCGCGCCGACGGGCGGAAGACGCTTTTTTTCGTCTACGGACTGCTGGACCCCGAGCAGAAGGATCATCTGAGCGCGCGATTGCATGAGATGCACGAGAAGGTGAACCGAGTTCTGGGGATTGGGACGGCGGGCTGATGGCTGCGTCATCGGACGGGCGGAGCTATCCGCGGACCTATACGCTGATCGAGCTTGCACGCGAGTTGACATGGGTTGCCTCGCGTCTGCCTTCATTGTGGTCCATCTGGGTCAGGGGGCGGCTGCCCAAGGCGCTGCGCGAACAGATCATCGTCGCTGTGGCTCAGGCCAATGCCTGCCGCATGTGCGAGCACGCTCATACGCGCCTCGCGTTGCAGGCCGGAGTCACCGATGCGGAGCTTGCCGCTCTTCAGAGCTTGGACGAGTCGGCGTTCGATCGGCAGACCTGGGTGATCCTGGCGCATTGTACGCAGCGTGCCAAAGCAGGGTTCACGGCGATTGCTCCCGAAGAGGAGGCCGCCCTCGTGCACGCGCTCGGCGAACGAACCTATCGTGACGTCGAAGACGTGGCCCACGTCATGACCATCGCCAACCGGGTGGCGAACACTCTCAATGCCTTTTCCGATCGCTTGCATGGGAAGCCAAATCCTCAGAGCCGCCTCGTAGACGAGCTGTTCATCAATCTCTTGTGTCTCCCGGGCGCATGGTTGGGCACCCTCGTCGCAGCAGCTCGGCAGCGAAAATCTCCTTTTGCCGTCTGGCGGCAGGCTCGCGGCTTGTGATTTTGACCCTCGCCTTGAGCCAGACGCGCTGCAGCGTGTAGTCTCGCGCCATGTTGCTGCGCGCGGAGCGGCGGGCGTAGGAAGGGAGGCGAGATGAGGCGCTCGTGGATCGCAAATGGGCTATGGGTCGTGCTGGTTGGCTGCAATCAAAGCGGTGACGGCGGTCAGAGCCTCGGTGAGTTCGAAAAGGGAGATCTCACCGAGTGCCTGGTCGATTCGGGAGACGTCACCAATCGGTGCGTTGATGCGTATGTGCAAGCGCTCGCCGCATGTCGGCTTGCCTCCGACGAAGCGTGTGAAACAGCTGCGCGTGCAGAAGGTGGCGCGCTCGACCAAGCTCTCGGTGTCGCACGAGGCGACAACGCGGGAACGTGCACGGACGAGCAGGCCTTCGACCTGGGGTACTTCGGGGGCGCCGATGACCTCGCAGCCAAATCGGCGGCTGCTTGCAGGCGCTTTGGCGAGGGGTTCGTCGATCTCACGTTTTCGCGAGCCCCCGATGCCGAAGCGGACAAAAGCGGCGATTGCCAGGCTAGGGTGGCGGAGGCCCTGGCCCGGCTTCGTATGGGCGTGATCGATGCTGCGGGGCGCATCTGCTCGGTGTTGGCTTTCGACCGGAATGACTGCGATCGAAGCGCCCGTGACCAAGCGATCGAAGAAGCAATGGGCAAGGCTCATGACGATATCCTCGAGGGGTGCGGAACGCTGTTCGACGACCTTCGCCTATCTTCCTTTGGCGCATCCCTGGATGAGCGCGTCCAAAGCCTCCTCGACTTGGTCGCGGACCGCTCTCGGAATCTGGCCCTTTTCTCGTATCCACCGAACGACATCGGACCCACCGCGGAGTTTGGTCCCTTTCCCATAGGAATCCGGACGTTCGAGATGGTCGATGAATCTCGATCGAACGTCTCGGGCGACGGACCTCGGCCCGTTACCTTCGACGTCTATTATCCATCGACCTCGGCAGCCGTGGACGGTCTGCCGCGTGAGATCGTCGAGGTTCTTGGGATCGAGATTCTTCCAGCGCCTGCCTATCGGAACGTCGAGCTAGCCGGCGGCGTGTTTCCTCTGGTGCTCTTCTCACATGGCTTCGAGGGCATTCGCTTCCAATCTTTTTTCCACGTGGCGCACCTGGCGAGCCATGGGTTCATCGTTGCCAGCGCCGACCATCACGGCAACACGATTCCCGACGGCCTCGCGGGCATCGTCGACGACATGACTGCCGTCAATCGCGCCTTCGACATGAAGTTCTTGATGGATCAGCTCCTCGATACGAGCAGCGAATCGGGGCGCATCTACGCGCCGGCCATCGACGCGGAGCGCATCGGGATGTCCGGGCATTCCTACGGTGGGTACGAAGCCTTCATTCTCACGGGCGGGGAGGTTCGGGGCACGGCCCTCGATGAAACCACCGTGACGCTTGGTACCTTCACCGATCCGCGCATCAAGGCCATCTTGCCGATGGCCCCTCGCACCATGCGCCGTGTGGATGCGGTCACGCTTTCCGACGATTATTTCCAGACGGTCACGGTTCCGACTCTCATCATCGGAAGTGAGCTGGACATGACCGACCCGTTTTTCGTCGACGCCATGCGCGCCTTCGACAATCTACCGGTCGGCGGCGAATTCGTGGGTCTGGCCGAAGTTCTTCGTGGCGGTCACAACACGTTTACCGACTTGTGCGAGCTGCAACCCGAGGTTTTGGAGATCGTCGGCGGCGCTGAGGAGGGTTGTCTGCCACGACACCTTCCATGGAAGCATGCCCATGATCTGATCAACTATCTCGCTCTCAATTTCTTCGACGGTGTGCTCAACGGGAACCAAGAGGCTCTCGACAAATTGGCGCCGGAGGTCGTGGGAGAGCTCGAGAACGTGAGCTTCTGGCGAAAGTAGCGCGCCTCGGCCGCTTTGCCTAAAACGCATCGACGCCCAGGCCGAGGAAGGCCGAAAAATGCGGGTCTTTCAACAACCAGGCCGTCGGGAACGCCCAGCCGGCTCGCGCATACACTTGCCACCGACCCCAACGCAGATCCGTGAACAACGCAAGACCGCCGATCCCCCCGAAGGTATTGAGCGAGCCTTGGCGGTATGGATCGTTGATGGTTCCGCCGGAGACGAGCACGCCGAGCTCTTGCGGCTTGTCGATCTTCGGTTTGATATGCCCACTGAGCTGCGCGATGGCCAGGCGTTCGGAGATGTTCGATGACCACGGCAAACCGGGAACGATCACGACGTAGGGATTCATGCCGCCCACCCGCATGCGCGTGATGTCGTCTTGGTGCCAGCCCCAGTTGAAGGTTTCCTGAAGCTCGACGCGAAACCGGTCCGATGTCTTCCAGCCGCCTCGCAGCCA
>JASFKY010000118.1:0-10420 GCA_050118395.1 Myxococcales bacterium
TCGAAGATTTGCGTCGCCTCGCCCCCCACGAGCCAGGTCGCCGAAAGGTCGCCCTGTTGCGAAACTTCGATCCGGGCTCACCTGAAGACGCGGAGGTTCCAGACCCGTACTACGGCGACGGTGACGGCTTCGAAACGGTCCTGGACATCTGCGAGTCTGCGTGCGTGGCCCTTCTCGAGCACGTTCGTGTGCTTCACCGATTATGACACCGGAGCTGAAGTCTGCTCTGCAACAAGAGCTGGGCTCCGCGGTCCGCACGGCCAGACCCCTCGGCGGCGGGGACATCAATGAAGCGTTTGCGGTCACACTGGAGGACGGCGCCGCAGTCTTCGTCAAAACGCATCCCAACCCGCCGCCCGAGATGTTCAGCGCAGAGGCGCATGGGCTTGGATGGCTCGAGGAGACGAAATCCATCCGGATTCCTCGGGTCTTGGCGGTCTGCGATCAGCCTCCTGCTCACCTCGTGCTCGAGCTGCTCGAGCCGGGCAGAAGGCGACCGGACTTCGACGAAGACCTCGGCCGCTCCCTGGCGGCCATGCATGCATACGGCGCTCCGAGCTTTGGGCTCGGTCGCGACAACTACATCGGCCGCCTCTCTCAAAGCAACAATGCTGCCGACGATTGGGCGTCGTTCTATTGGGAGGAGCGACTCGAGCCGCAGCTCAGGCTGGCCTGCGAGCGCGGATTGATCGACGGACCCACGCGCACGAAGTTCGAATCGCTGCACCGGGCACTGCCAGCTCGAATCGGGCCAGCAGAGCCCCCGTCTCGACTTCATGGCGATCTGTGGGGTGGCAACTTGCACGCGGACGGCGCCGGTTGCCCTTGCCTGATCGATCCTGCCGTCTACGGAGGGCACCGTGAGGTCGATCTCGCGATGATGCGATTGTTTGGCGGCTTCTCGAGCCGCGTTTTCGCTGCGTACGCGGAAGCATGGCCGCTCGAGGCCGGGGCGGAGGAACGCGTTCCGTTGTACCAGCTCTACCCCCTTTTGGTGCACGTGAATCTATTCGGTGGCGCCTACGTGGGATCGGTACGACGCGCGCTCGACGCATGTGTCTAGCGCTCTGCTGGCCGCTCGCTTCTTGACACACCCCGATGCGGGAACCAGATGCTCTGCATGAATGGGCGCAGGGGTGTCTTTTGAACGGACGCGAAGCATTCCTGCTGATCGATCATGGGAGTCGGCGCAGTGAAGCCAACGCCCTACTCGATGAGGTGACTGCCTTGGTCGAGAGCCGGCTCGGCCCGGGTGCCATCGTGGAGCCCGCGCACATGGAGATCGCAGAGCCGACCATCGCACAAGGATTTGCCCGATGCGTGGCACGAGGTGCAACGATGATCGTCGTCCATCCGTTCATGTTGGCGCCGGGCCGACACGTGTCGGAGGACTTGCCGAGGCTCGTGGCAGAGGTGGCGCGAGATCATGGCGGAGTTTCGTTCGCGATGGCGCCACCGTTGGGTAGTCACCGCGGTATCATCGATGCAGTGGTCGAACGATGCCGGGCCGCGCTTTCGGAGACGGAAGACAGCAGCGGCTAAGGAATCAGGACGATCTTGCCGGTGGTCTTCCTCGCGCCCAGCGCCACGAGGGCTGCGCTTGCGCGGTCCAACGGGTAAGTCGCCGAAATGACTGGCGAGATTTTACCCTCCCCGTGCAAGCGAAAAATGGCCTCCTGGGCCTGCTCGAGCACCTGGGGCTTTTCCTTGAAGTAGAGGCCCCAATGCAAGCCGACCAACGAGATGTTCTTGAGGAGCACGCGGTTCATTTGGGCCGATGGAATCACCCCGCTGGCAAATCCGATGACGAGCAGACGGCCTTCGAATGCAATGCACTTCGTCGATTTGTCGAAGATGTCGCCACCCACGGGATCGTAGATCACGTCTGCTCCCCGGCCTTGGGTCAGGTCCTTCACGCGCTCGACCCAGTCCTCACTCCGATAGTTGATGACCGCATGGGCGCCGTTTTGCTCCACCAGCTTCAGCTTCTCCTCGCTTCCAGCGGTGCCGATCACCTTCGCTCCGAGCGCAACTCCAATTTGCACGGCGGACAATCCCACCCCGCCGGCCGCCGCGTGAACCAAGAGCGTCTCGTCCGGTGCGAGGCTCGCTCGGTTCACCAGCGCAACATAGGATGTCTGGTACACCAAACCGAGCGCTGCAGCCTCCTCGAATGCCATTCGCTCGGGCATCGGAAAAACTCGTTCGCGTGGAACGACCAGGACCGATGCAAAACCTCCGTAGTCGACGAATGCGCTGACTCGATCGCCGACCGAAATTCCCCGCACGTTTTCGCCGACTTCTCGCACCGTCCCCGCGACCTCGGCACCGGGCGAGAAAGGCAGCTCCGGTCGCACTTGATACTTCCCTTGCGTGATCAGGATGTCGAAGAAATTGCATCCAATGGCTTTGACATCGATGGCGACTTCGCCAGGCCCGGCACAAATCGAGGAAATCTCCTCGCGTTCCAAGGAGGCGGGGCCACCCAGTTCACGAACGACCATTTTGTACATGCCGTGGGCAGTTTGACCTCAAAAGCAAGGCGCGCCCAGCGAGGACGCGCCAAAAACCGTGTCATGCTGGTATAAGCGGTGAATGACCGTGCCAAGGCCGAGGCGCACCCTTCCAGCAGGCGTGGTGCCGGCGGACCGTGGCGCGCGTCCCGAGGAAGCCGGCTCACATGTGCGGCCCAAGGCTCCGCCCAGAACCGAGGAGCGGGGCGCTCCGAAAGCTGACCATCTCGCGACTCCGGCCGAACGCGCGCAATCGCTGGTCGCGGAGCTGGTTTCGCTCGGTCCCGATGCAATTGCGCCCGTGATCCGGAGGCTCCTGCCATTGGGAAATTTTGCCCTCGAAGAGATCGCGCGACGCTTCCCAGAGCCCCTTTGGAATCGAGCGTCCGTCTCGGACCGATTGCCGCGGCCGGAAGAGATCTCGTCCACGGCCACTGCGCTGTCCGCGTTCCAGGACGAAGCGGTGCCATATCTCATCGAGCTCATGCGGCATCCGCGAGCCGTCGTGCGCTATCATGCCATGGCAATCTGCGCCGGATATTCCGAGAGCTCCTTGACCGAGCCCTTGGCGTTGGCCGCGCTCGACGAGGATCAGGAGTGTCGCCGAGCCGCGGTGCACCTGCTCCACGGATACCGGCGCAATCCATCGTATCCACCAGCGCTTGGCCTGTTGGGCCGCCATGCCGCAAAGCGCACGCACGCCTCCGCACACAGAAGGCGAGCGATTTCAGCGCTGACTCAACTCCGGGACGGAACGTCGGTGGCGCTCTTGGTGGACCTTTTGGGGGACCCGGACCGCACCGTGGCCTCGGCTGCACGGGTAAGCCTTCGTATTTTGACGGCACACGACTTCGGCTTTTCGAGGCAGCCTTGGCTTCGGTGGCTTTCGGAGCGCGGTCGTCGCACACGCACCGAGTGGTTGATCGAAGGACTCGGAGACGCCCGAACGAACATTCGCGTGCTGGCCTCGAACGAGCTGTGGGCTGCGACCCGGCTTCTCGAGCCGCTTTGCGAACAAGACACCCGAGACGCGTTCCTCAACGCGCAGCGCCGCTACGAACGCTGGTGGACGCAGGGCCCCCGGGCTCGACTAGAGTAATCCCAGCTGCTCGATCGAAGCTCGCAACGACGCCGCTCCCTCGAATACGAGCGAAGGAATGCCGACTTGGCGGGCGGCTTCGCAATTTTGGGTACGATCGTCGACGAACAAGCAGCGCTCAGCGGGCGCGGCCAGCTCTCGGAGCACGTACCGATAGGCGCTCGGGTCGGGCTTTCTCAAACCAGTGTGACAGGAGACGAACGTCCATTCGATGAAGCGTGATAATTCGAGTTGATCTTCGATCAGTCGATACCACACCGGGTAGTTCGAGAATGCGTGCATGATGCAACCGGCCTCCCGCAGATCGCAGAGCAGATCTCGCATACCGGGAATCCAACGATACGAACGTCGGACCGCATCGACGAAGCCATCCCAATCGAATCCTCGCCCGTCTGCAAAAAAGGACTCGAGGAATTCCTCTTCGGAGTGCTTCCCGAGCTCGAACTGAACCCAGGCCTCTGGGTGCTTCGCCTCGAGCAAAGAGTCGAAGCTCATCCCGAAAAAACGCGGCATCTCTTCGAAAAAGGGGTCGTGAACGAGCGTTCCCATCACGTCCCAGAGCACGATCGGAGCCGTCATACCCTCATCCTACCGCCGAGCCACCGATGTCTCGAGGGGCGCGCTGTTCGAGCCCATGACGGCGAAGCTTGTCCAAAAAAGTCGTGCGCTTGAGGCCCAACATGCGAGCCGCTTCGCTCTTGTTTCCACCCGAGCGACGCAGCGCCCGCTCGAGCAAGCGGCGCTCTACCTCGAGGTAGGTGCCGTCCAAAGATTCGCCTTCGGCCTGATCGGGCCACGCCAAAGGCGGTAGATCCCGAGCAGAGATCGTCTTTGCTGCCGCCTTGGCCACGGCCAGCCCCACGATGAGGTCGAGCTCGGCCACATCCCCCGGCCAGTCGTGCTCGATGAGGGCTTCCATGGCCTCTTGTCCGATGCCAACCGGATCGCGAGCCAGGATCCGACATGCTCGATCGATGGCAAGCAATACGAGCGACGGGATGTCCTCGCGGCGCTCACGAAGAGGCGGAATGCTCAGGTTCGAGCTGGAAAGAAGCTTGGCTAAGTCGGCATCGAGCGCGTGACAGCGTTGTAATTCACTTCCTGCGATACGCGACGTGGCCAAGATGCGGGGTGGCACCCTCTCCGGATCGGGATCGGACGGCCTGTGGGATTGAAGCGCCGCCGCCAGACGGGCCTGCGCTGCCATCGACAGCGCGGGCAGGTCTCGCAACAGCAGCGTGCCACCGGTGGCAGAATGAAACCAACCCGCGTACGAGTCCTCCGATGACCCGAAGAGCAAGGCGATCACCTGGTCGGGAGAAGCGGCCGAGCAGTCCGCCACCACGAACGGTGCTTGCCACCGCGGTCCCCGATCATGGATGAAACGAGCCACCGGTAGCAGCGGAGCGCCGGGGGGCGCGACGATCAAGACCGGCTCGTCCTGGGGTGCGAGCTCGATGGCGCGGGTCTGTACACGCCGCATCGATGGGCTGTACGCCACGTGAAGCGTCTGGTCCTCCGCCAGCCCACGTCCGAGCACGTGACACTGCCCCCGTAACTGCTCCACCTCGCCCTCGAGGAGGGCGATCCTCCGTTCGTCCTCTCGACGCAGCACACGAAGACGATCCACCCGAGCGCTGGCGCGTCGCTCGGCCAGTGCAGAGCAAAGCGAGGCGCCGGCGAGACTGGCCAGACGGGCGAGCTCTTCGCGATCGACCGCAGAAAGCGCCTCCGTGCGTTCGCCCAGAGGCAGAAGAAGCAAGCCCTCGACGTGTCCATCGCGCGCGCAAGGCACGATCGCGCCGATGGATCGCGCTTGCATGGCCTCGGCAAGGGCACGCACGGAAGGCTCACGGACCACCCGGGTTTGAAGATTTACGATGTCGAGTAAGGTCTGCTCCCGCTGTGCGAAGACCGCATCGGTGATCGACGCCGGAAGCTCCGCAGGCCGGATGATCACCCGGCCGCCGGCACCCACCGCGAGGCGAGCCGGCGGATCCAGGGTATAAAGCTCGGCCTCGCCGTCGACGGCTGCAAACACATCGGTCCACGGTGCGATGATCGCACTTGCAACCTCCTCGACGGTGGTAGCCCCGACCAGGTTTCGCGAGGCCAACCTCACCGCACCCGATAGCCGATCCGGCATGCTCCAAGCGGCACGGCTCGAAATCCGGCTGGAGAACGAAAAGACGACCCACCAGAGGATCCCGCAGCTCAATCCGAGCAGACCGAGCTCCAAGCGCCCGAGCGATGGACCGGGCGCCAATGCATACGTAGCGAGGAAGCACAAACCCGACGCGATGATCACCGGGATTCCCACGCGGCGTAGCGATCTCCACCGAAGATCGATCCAGGCCAAATGGCCGGCCCAAAGCAATCCAGCCACCAAAAGCTCGAGCGCGATGGCCAACGGCTCCGAAAATGGACCCAGCCACGCGTAGGACAGCCCGACGGCGAGGCTCGCCAGGGCAATGCTCGAAAGCGCGCCTTCCAACGTATGACCCCGTCCGACCAACGAAACCTGGTGAAGCGCACCGGCGACGAGAATGCCCGCCGCGACCAGCACTGCGAGCGTCGACTCGGGAGCGATGCCTGCGCGCACCAAAAAGAGCGCACCCAAGCCGGCTGAAACGAGCCCTGCGAGGACGGTGGAACGAACGTGGGGTCGAGTCGTGCCCGGCAGCACCAGATCGAGCATGACGAGGACCGTCAAGAGCCACCCGATGTCATGCACCCGCTCAAATGAAGGCGATCCGCTTCGGGCCGAAGCGAGGGCCAGAGCGAGGCTCACGCCCATCACAGCGAGCCTGGAGGCTCCTCGCGGGATTGCGCTGGCCCCCACGACGACCCACGGAGTCAACGCAAAGACACAAGAAGACGCGACCACCCACCAAGGAGGCGAGGAAGCGATGTCTGAAGAGATCCGCGCGGCCAGAACATAGAGAACGGATGCGGGACCCAGAATGGTCAGGAGCCTCGGAATTCGCACGCTGGTAGCTCGTTTGGGCCAGGACTGCCCAGTCTATCATTGCCCGGAAGGCTGACCAGAATCGTGGGATTCCGATTCCACGAACATGCGAAAACCCACTTGCTGCCACCAGACACGATATTTTTCCTGTGCGACCTGCCGTTCTTTCTTGGGCGCGCCAGCCTCGTAGCCGAAATACTCCTGCGTGAGGTGTTGGAGCTCGTCGCCAGCGCGTCTCCGAAGCCTCTCGTCGGAATGCATGAGCGCTTCGATCAGCCATTCGACGCGGTGCCGATCTCGGTGCTTTTCGAACCAGGAAGCCCATTTTCGTTTGCTGTTGCCGAAGTCTTGGCAAGCCAATCGAACCAGACTGGCATGAGCCGCCCGCGCGATCTCGGGCTCCGGGCTTTCCAGCATGGAAATGAAAAACTCGAACGAATCCTCGTCGCGCAAGCGCCCCAGCGCATCGATGGCCGTGATTTGAAGCCGAGGCGAGCGGCCGTCCCGGGCCATCGCCCTGAGCCGCTCGATGAGCTGCGTGAACTCGACCTCGCACGCGTACAAGACACTCAGGGTGCGGTACGCATTGCTACGCACGCCGGGATCGGAGTCGAACAATCGTCGACCTACCGGTTGAACCAGGTCCGGATGTACGAACTCCGCAGCCAGGAGCGTCGCATAGTAGCGAATGTCGGCATCCTCGTGATCGAGCAGTGGAATCAGGTAGGGGACCGAACGTTGTCCAAAGGCAACGAAGGCGCGCGCAATGGGTGACACGTCTCGTCCGCCTGGAATGCGGGCGTGCGGCTCGTTGCGGTCGAACCACAAACCACCGGGAAACTCGCGAGCCAGCCCGGGCAATACCGCCTCTCCGACGGCCAGTGCCGACAAGATGGCCATTTCGTCGTCGGGTCCTGCATCGCGAAGCTGTGCGACGG
Organism: Myxococcales bacterium; assembly: GCA_050118395.1. GTDB lineage: Bacteria > Myxococcota_A > Polyangia > Polyangiales > Houyiibacteriaceae > SG8-38. The sequence goes on from JASFKY010000118.1 coordinate 7,519, forward strand.
CCTGCTCCACGTCGTCTCCGACGTCGACGATGATGCTCGGAAGGGACTGTTCCGAGCTGGCCGGCGCGGGGGCGGGCTGCCATCGATCGGCCCCGGAGTCGCGATCGACGTGGGGTGGCGCGGAGTGCGGCGCGCTCGGGCCGAACGAGACGACATCGTGCGCCATGGCACTTCCGTCGTTGTCGCGTCTCGGATCGCTCGGAACCGAACGCCGGCGCGGTTTGGACGATGGGCTCGGAGCGGATTTCCAACCCCGGCTCGGGGGGCCCTCAGGAGGGCGGCTCGTGTCCGCCTCGGCCGGGTGAGAGCGCCCGCGACGAGCCGAGGGCCTGCCAAGCACCTCCGGGGGCCGCGGAGGCAAGCTATACCGGGTGGCATCCAAAAATCCCGAGCCGGGCTCGGAGCGCTTTCGATGCGATACGCCCGGATCGGAGTCTCGAAATGTGCCCGCAGGAACCGAGAGCCCAAGCGGGGGAAGGACCGCCGGCGGTGGTTCGGTGTCCGCCATGCCGGCCGGAGCGGGAATCGATGACTCGACGCGTGGGTAGGAACCCGAGACCTCCTTCTTCGGCGGCAAGGAGCTTCGTTTTCCCACGCCCTCGAACGGAGCCACGTAGGGTATGGCGCCCGGCTCCGATGCGTCCAGCAGCTCCTGCAGGCGTCGCATGCGAGTCGTGAGCTCGATGTCGTAGTGGCGAGCAAGTCCAGCCTCGATACGAACGGTGCAGACGACGCGCTGAACGGGATCGATCCCGAGCTCGAAGGAAATCTCGCGTAGTGTCGCGTGCGGCAAGGGGCGATCGACCGCAAGCACCACCGCTTCCTCTGTCCGAGCGACGGGAATCGCTCGGTGACGAACTGCGAATTCTCTGGGCAGGACCCGGATGGTGCCGATCGGCGACCGCGTGACTTCCTCTCGCGTCGCGGGCAGAAGGCCGAACACTGCTGCGCAGTAGGCGTTCATCACGTTTTCGTGCAGATAGCCGAGCTCGAGCAACACGGTGTCGAGGTTGCCACCGCGCATGACCTGCTCCTGGATCGCTTGCTGGACCCGTTCGATGGGAATCACCTGGTCACGGACCAGGAGCGAGGCGAGAACAGACATACCCAACGCCATGTTGGCGTTACGTATGTCAACCTGTCAACGAGCTTGCAAAACCGTCTGCAAACGGTCCTGCGCGAGCGTCAAGGCCGCAGCCACGGCCGTATCGACCCGCAGGATCCGTCTCCCGAGGCTCGCAACCACAAAACCAGCTTCCTCGAACGAGGTCATTTCCGTCGTGGTGAAACCGCCCTCGGGCCCGATGGCGCACCAGAGTTGACTGGGCTTGTGGTCGAGTCGGATCGATCCATGGGCTCGCGCTCCGAAGAGCACGCCCAGGCCGTCGCTCGGAACCCGCTGCAGGCATTGCTGCCAAGGGACGGGGGCGCGGATGATGGGAATGTCGTTGCGTTCGCATTGAGCCGCGGCTTCTGCGCAGATTCGAGTCAGCCGCTCGATCCGTGAGCGAGCACGGTCCAGATCCCACTGCGGCACGGTCCGCTCGGTGCGCATCAGCGCGATCTCGTCGACACCGAGCTCGGTCGCCATGCGCACGCAGTCTTCGAGCTTGGAGCCTTTGGGGATGGCGAGCATCAGCACGACCCTCGCCGCGCCGGGCTCGGTTTCGAAGCGCTCGCCAGCCTCGCAAGTGACAGCCCCCTCCACGGATTGGATCGACGCCTGCGCCGCGTTGCCAGACCCGTCGAAGAGCAGGACCTCGTCCCCCGGACCGAGCCGAAGCACACGGACGTGCTGACTCGGTCCTTCGCCTAAAACGACCAAGCCGCCTCGAGCGGGCAGCTCGGGCGCATACAACCTGCGAACCGTCATGGGCGCAGCCTCAAGACACAGGCGCACCATGATCCCTCTTCGAAGCACACTTCGAGCTCCATCGAGCCGTAAGCCGCGAGCAAGGCGTCTCGTTCCTCTCGCAAAATGCCGCTCAGAATCAAATAGCCGTCGGGCGCGACCCGCCGTCGAAGAGCGTCTGCCATGTCGACCAGAACGCGGGTCTCGATGTTGGCGACGACGATGTCGTACCGTCCGACGACGTCGGCGAGCGGCCGGGTGGATGCTGAGATCCGTGGCTTCACCCCGTTCAAGCCGGCGTTTCTGCGGGTTACGACGACGGCGTCCGAGTCCACGTCGATGGCGATCGCCGACTCAGCGCCCAAAAGAATGGCCGCGATCGACAAAATGCCGCTTCCGCAGCCCACATCCAACACGCTCTCGCCTCCGGCAACACGTTGCTCCAAGATGCTCAGGACGAGTCGTGTGGTTTCGTGGTCGCCGCTGCCGAACGCATTCTCGGGGTCGATCGTCACCACGACGTCGCCGGGACGACTCCGTGCTCGTTCCCATGAAGGCTGAAGCACCAGGCGTCGACCGATGCGTTGGGGCGCAAAGCCCCGACGCCATTCGACCGACCAGTCCTCGTGCGGCACGTAGGTGATCTCGGCTTCGAGCTCCTGTCGCAGCTCGCTCAATGCGCGCCTCGCCGAAGGCTCGTCTGGGAATGCGGCCATGACGACGACCTGCCCAGGCGTAGGCTCGCACACGATGGTCGTATCGTCGCGCTCTTCGAGACCGGTGGCGCCGAGCTCCCAGAGACGAAGCTCGGCCAGCTCGACCTGATCAGGCCGTAGGCGAAGGGTGACCAGAGCATGACGCGGCGGTGTAGACATCAAGCCTCGATCATGCGGGCAGAAAGGTAGATCACCAGGAACAGCGCCCACGTCAGGGGACCGAGCCGGTTGCCCCCGCGCCAGGCCACGATGGGCGTGAGCACTGGGACGAGGAACCCGAGGTAGCGCCACTGCGCGGCCAGCGGACCGGAAAGCACGCGCCAGGCCATCAATA
>JASFKY010000119.1:0-10295 GCA_050118395.1 Myxococcales bacterium
CGAGCGTCACCGAGGCGAGGTACTTGGATGCAGCCTCCATGATGACTTTGCCGATGGCAGGCGCTCCAGTGAAAAAGATGTGATTGAACGGCTGCCGCAACAAGGCGGTCGAGGTGTCGATGCCGCCCTCGATGACAGCCACTTCGCTCTCATCGAAGATCTCCTCGATGATGCTCTTGGTCACTGCGGAAGCATGCGGTGTGTGCTCCGAGGGCTTGACGATGACGCAGTTGCCTGCGGCGATCGCGGAAACCAACGGTCCGAACGTGAGGTTGATCGGGAAGTTCCAGGGCGCAATGATCAACACGACGCCCTTGGGCTCGTAGTGGATGTAGGACCTCGCCCCGAACAGGGCGAGCGGCGTCTTGACGCGACGGGGCTTCATCCACTTCGAGAGGTGGCGCGACGCGTACTTGATCTCGCTGGTCACGGGAAAGATTTCGGTCAGGTCGACTTCGCTCGGATGCTTTCGAAAGTCGGCGTACAGGGCATCTCGGACTTCTTGTTTGCGGGCCAGCAGTGCGCGCTCGAGTCGCTTGAGCTTTTCCTTGCGCTCACGGGCCGTGGACTTCGCCACTTGATATTGATTAGCCTTTTGGAGCTTGAAGATTCGTTCGATTTCCGCCGTGCTCGCGTCGATGCCTGGGCTCGCCGCAAGATGCGACGAACCGTTGGTGTGAAGCTCGGGGCTGCGTTGCGCTGGAGACTGAGTCATGGGGTGTGCTTTCGACGGAGTGATTGAAACGTACCGGATCGCGTGGCCGCGATGAGGACGGTGAAAAAGGATGGGTGGCGCCGATTTACCTTGTCAAGCTGCCACGTCAGCGGCGACTTTCTCCGACACTTCCCAAAGCCTGGCCGCCATCGCCTCGTCGCGGGCAAGCGCCGTGGGGGTCGCTTCGTTGCAATCGGCAAAGTACTTGCCGCTCACCCCTCGCACGCTCGGATGCACCGCGACGTAGCATTGCGTCGCCGCCCCTTGCCCCACGCTCTTGAGCACCCACGGGGCAGCGAGCGCCAGCGCGCCTCGTGCGATCGGGTTCATATTTCGCCCGAGATTGGTGTGAATGACGCCCGGGTGCACGCTATTGGAGGTTTGCCCACTGCCGTCGAGCCTCTTCGCAAGCTCGTTTGCAAACAAGATGTTGGCCAACTTGGACTGACCATAGGCCGCCCAGGCCCGATACCCACGCTCGCCGCTCAGATTGTCGAACTGGATGCCCTCCGCAGGCGCCCCTTTGTGAGCGTCGCTCGCGACCATGACCACCCGACCCTGCGCGGCAAGCCGGTCGAGGAGGGACGTCACCAGGATGAAGTGGCCGATGTGGTTGGTGAAGAACTGCAGCTCGTAGCCATACTTCTGGCGCAGCTCGGGAAGCGCCATGATCCCCGCATTACAGATGATGGCATCCACAGGACGGTCGAGCTCACGCACTCGCTCAGCACATGCTTTGATCGAAACGGGCTCGGAAAGCTCACAAGCCACGGGCGTCGTTTCGCCGGCCACCTTCCGACAGGCATCCGTTGCCTTTTCCTCAGTCCTCGCCGCGCCGATCACGTGCGCGCCGCGTAGCGCCAGCACCCGCAGGGTTTCATGCCCAATGCCGGAGTTGCACCCGGTCAGCAAAATCGTCTTGCCATGAAGGTCGAGCCCCGCAGTCACCTCCTCGGCGGTGGTCGCGTAGCCGAAGCCACTAGGGCCTGTTCCTTTGAACATCGACAATAACGACATAATTCGACCGGTCCCGCGGGACGTTCGGCAGAGCTATGGACTCGGGCAGGTGGTGTTGCGGGGCACCGGCGTCACCGCCGTGTAACCGTTGAAGAAGGCTTCGACATCGTTCGCAGGATTCTCGAGGGTCGAGGTGCAGTCTTGCGGCCCTAGGAGCAAGTAGCTGTCCGGATTGTCGGTCGCCAGTGGCACCTCGACGGTGCCCCGAATCTCTCCATTGCCGTCGCAGCTCGGAATGTTGATGCTGGTGATGTCTTCGAGGGGAACCTCTCCGGCCGCCAGCGCGGCTCGATGATCACCAAGCCACTGCAATACCGCGATGACACCGGAGGGAAAGTCGACGACTTCCCCCTCGCCTTGAGACGACGCCAGCGCTGGCACGCCGGAGCACGCGGCGGTCTTGGCCGCACCGACCGTCCCCGAGACCTGAGACAGGATCCCGGGCTCGCCGATGTTGCCGACGTTCTGGCCTTCATTGATGCCGGACAAGACCACGTCAGGGGGCCCGTCTGGATAGAGATTGGCGAGCGCGTAGTTCACGGCGTCCGCGGGGCAGCCATCGACCGCCCAGGTGGCTGCGTCGTAACCGCTTGCAGTCGAAGACGGAGTCGCTTCCCCGGTGCCACAGTCGGTCGTGTCTCCGGTGCCGCTTTGGTTTTCAGCCGGCGCACAAACGATCACCTCGTTGTTTGGGTCTGCGATTAGCGCTTGCACCAATGCATCGATACCAGGCGCGCTCACGCCATCGTCATTGGTCACGAGGATCTTCAGAACGTCGGCACCCCCGGTTCCGCCGGAGCCACCTGCTCCACCCATGCCCCCGGCTCCGCCAGAGCCATCACTCGAGCTGCCGCAGCCGAAAAGTGCCAGTGCAACAAAGAGTAATGCAGCTAACACAACCTTACGCGCATGGAGACCCGTCATGCGGCGGATAGTAGAAATATCGCGTCGCAGAGGCAACAAGGTTTGGGTACGTGCATGTGTGTAACTCCCGTCCAAACGTATGCTCTGACGGTCGTTGTGTGTTGAGATGGAACCGTGACCGAAAACGACTTGTGATGTGGGTCACGTTCCCACACAAAACTCAATGAATCCAACCGATAAGACCATTGCAATTGTTTGGGCATGATCGTACTACCAGTAGCCCGTCATGACGCGACCGCCATTGAAATTAGTCTTGGCCGCTTCCTTTCTTGTGTTTGCGGTCTTTGGTTGTAACTCCGATTCAGCACCGGATGGGCCCGCCCTATCCGCTCGCTTCGAAATCCAGGCATCGGACATCGTCCGAGTCGAATGGGAGGTGAGCGGAGGTGGCCTGACCGATCCGATCGCCGGCCTGGCCGAGGTCACGGGTGGAACGAACCCGACCGTGGCCGTCACCATCATGGACCTTCCGGTCGCCACCGGGTACGGCATCGTGCTGATCGCGTACGACGCGAGCGACAACAACATCTGCCGCGGCTCGGCGCCGTTCGACGTGGCCGAAGGCGTGACCACCAACATCAATCTCACGTTGACCTGCTCCGTCTCGTCGGATCTCCCGAGCGGCTCGGTTGGGGTCACTGCGACCTTCCAAGACAACATCTGTCCCGTCATCAATCAGCTCAACGTCGTCCCGCAAACGATTGCCGTCGGCCAAACCGCTCAGGTCAGCGTGAACGCGACGGACGCAGAGGGCGCGACGCTGCAGTACACATGGGACTCCCTGGCCGGGACGTTCGGCGATCCCACCGCGGCGTCGACGACCTATACGTGCACGCAAGCGATCGACCACAACATCAGCATCAACGTGAGCGATGGCGACACGTTCTGTGACCAGAGCCGGCTCCTGAACGTCACCTGCGTCGCCGACGCCTGTGCCTCGACGACTTGCGATGACGGCAATCAGTGCACCGATGATGGGGTTTGTGACCCGGTTTCAGGTTGCCCAGGGAGCACCAACACGGCGGCCGGCGCCGCGTGTGACTTTGCTTCGGTGGGAGATGGCTTGTGCGATGGCGCGGGAACCTGCGTGGAGTGCCTGACCACGACCGATTGCACCAACGACGGCAACGAGTGCACCACCGGCCCCTCCTGCACGGCCGGCACCTGCGACACGCCCACGCCGCTCGCTTCGGGCACGACCTGCTCGGCCGGTTTCTGTGATGGCGCCGGCGCATGTGTCGGATGTCTGAGCGCAACCGACTGCACGGACGACGGCAACGAGTGCACCACCGGCCCATCCTGCACGGCTGGGACCTGCGACACGGCCACGCCGCTCGCCTCCGGCACCACCTGCTCCGGCGGCGTCTGCAATGGCTCGGGTCTGTGCGTCGAGTGCGTCGCCGGGACCGACTGCCCCGACGACGGCAACGAATGCACCACCGCTCCCAGCTGCACCGCAGGCGCTTGCGATGCACAGACACCGCTGGCGTCCGGCACGACCTGCTCGGCTGGGGTGTGTGACGGCAGTGGAGCCTGCGTCGGATGCGTGTCGCCGACCGATTGCGCGGATGACGGCAACGAGTGCACCACCAACACCTGCGTGCTCAACGCCTGTGGCGTCGTAAACGTCGCCGACGGCACCGTGTGCAGCACGGGAACCTGCCAAACGGGAGTCTGTACTCCGTAAAACGGCGGCAATGATCTCGCACCCTTCTTCTCCTCGGAAGGTGTGCTTAGTCCCCCTAAAGACGGGGCCCCAGCCCCTGGGGCCCCGTCGCCCGTCTTTTCGCAGGCTATCCCGGCACCAGGGGCGGCTTGCGTAAAAGCACCATCGAGCCGAGGATCCCTCCATGGCCGAGCCGATCATCGACGCTTGGATTCAACATCCGACCGCAGCGTTTCTTCGCCACGAGATGTTTGCATCCCTCAGGCGCTGGATGAAGCTCGACGTGGTTCCCGACTCGATTCCCGTCGATCTCACCCTTGGATCGCTCGACGATGCCGGCGTGACCAAAGCATTGACCTGCGCATGGTGGGGACCGGAGGGGCCGCTGCTGCCGAACGACGAGGTCGCGCGCATGGTGCATGAGCATCGCGATCGCCTAGCGGGCATCGGCTCCGTAAACCTCCATCGTCCGATGGATGCGGTTCGTGAGCTTCGCCGTTGCGTCAAGGAGCTCGGCTTCGTTGGTGTGCGGCTGCTGCCCTGGCTGTGGGGACTGCCCCCAAACGACCGGCGCTACTATCCCGTCTATGCCGAGTGCGTGGAGCTCGACATCCCCTTCTGTTTACAGGTTGGGCATGCGGGCCCCCTACGCCCAAGCGATCCCGGTCGCCCCATCCCTTACCTGGATGAAGTTGCCTGCGAGCTGCCCGAGCTTCGGATTGTCGGCGGTCACGTCGGCTATCCGTGGACCGACGAGATGATTTCGCTCGCGACCAAGTACGAAAATGTCTACATCGACACGTCCGCGTACACCCCGGAACGCTACCCGGAGGCACTGGTGCGCTTCATGAAGGGGCCGGGACAGCGCAAGGTGTTGTTTGGCAGCAACTATCCGATGATCCAACCCGCCAAATGCATCCAGCAGCTCGACGTGCTCGGCCTCGGCGAGGAAACGAGGCGACTGTTTCTATACGAAAATGCGGCGAGAGTCTTCAGGCTGGGCTGAGCCGCGGTTTCAGCTCAAACCGCCCGCTCGGGGCGAACGGGCATGCTCGAGGGGGACCTCGTTGCCCTGGGACGGCCCTCGGGCTAGAAACCGTACGTCATCATGAATAAGAAAGCCAAGCTCCAGTACGACGACAAGACCTACGAAATGGGCATCGTCGAAGGCACCTACGGGGAACGCGCGGTCGACATTCGTAACTTACGAAAGGACACCGGCCTCATCACCCTCGACTCGGGGTACATGAACACCGGCTCTACCCAAAGCCGCATCACGTTCATCAACGGGGAAGAGGGGATCCTTCTCTATCGCGGATATCCGATCGAGCAGCTGGCGGAAGAGTCGACGTTCGTAGAAACCAGCTATTTGCTGATTTACGGCGAGCTTCCGACCAAGGCGCAGCTCAAGGAGTTTTCCACGCTGCTGACTTACCACAGCATGTTGCACGAAGACATGCGTCATTTCTTCGATGGATTCCCCTCGAATGCTCACCCGATGGCGATCTTGTCTTCCATGGTGAGCGCGCTTTCGGCCTATTATCCCGATAGCCTCGAGCCCGATACGCACAACCAGCAGCACATCGCTCGTTTGCTCTCCAAGCTCCGAACGATTGCAGCGTTCAGCTACCAAAAGAAGCAAGGCAAGCCGGTCGCCTATCCCCGCAACGAGCTGAGCTACTGCGCCAACTTCATGCACATGATGTTCTCGCATCCGGCTGAACCGGAATACGTGCCGGACCCTGAAATCGTGAAGGTACTCAACGTGCTGCTGATCTTACATGCCGATCACGAGCAGAACTGCTCGACCTCGACGGTTCGCTTGGTCGGCTCCAGCAGGGCCAACCTCTACGCGGCCATCAGCGCGGGAATCTCGGCCCTATGGGGCCCGCTGCACGGTGGCGCCAATCAAGCGGTCATCGACATGCTCCATGACATCCAGGCAGAAGGCGGCGACTGCAAGGCGTTCATGCAGCATGTGAAGAACCGCGAGCGACGCTTGATGGGCTTCGGGCATCGTGTCTACAAGAACTTCGACCCGCGGGCCACGATCCTCAAGAAGTACGCGGACAAGCTGCTCACGCACCTGGGGATAGACGACCCACTTTTCGACCTGGCGCGTCAACTCGAGGAAGTTGCGCTGTCGGACGACTTCTTCATCGAGCGAAAGCTCTATCCAAACGTCGATTTCTACAGTGGGATTCTGTACCGGGCGATCGGCATACCGACCGAGATGTTCACCGTGATGTTTGCCTTGGGCCGCATGCCAGGATGGATCGCGCATTGGAAGGAAATGATGGAGGACCCCGACCTTCGCATTGGGCGTCCTCGTCAGGTCTACATGGGCGAATCGAAGCGCAACTACGTGAAGATCGAAAGTCGCTGACCCTACGGCATGTTGAAGACGTAGCTCTTTTCCTCGACGCGGCGGCTGATTCGCCAGCCGTCGCGGGTGCGGCGGTATTCATCGACGTACCACAACCCGCACATGAAGATGTGGGTCTTGCCTTCGGGCAGTGTGATTTCCTGAGGGTTGAAGCACATGACGCGACCGCTGGCCGTGTCGCCATGGACTCGGATCTGCGCGTTCGCATTCAAGTGCTGGTGATTGGGAAACATGCCCATCACCTGGTGCAAAAAGGCGATGATTTCTTCCGGGCCGCCGACCGGCGCGCCAAAAGCACTGTAGTCGATGTGAGCATCGGGCGTGAATATGTGACGTAGATCGTCGAATCGTTTCTGATCGATGGTGGCCGAATACTCGTAGATCAGATCCTGAATCTCCAGACGGTCCGAGATCTCCTGTAGCGACAATGTCATGGGTACCCCTGGTTGCTGGCCAAACGAAAAATGGGAGGCTGGAGGATAGGCTGCAGTCAGCTGAAATCACAACGATGAACCGCAAGGAACACTGGGAACGAATCTACGCGGAGAAGGCGCCTGAGAAGCTCTCTTGGTTTCAAGATCGTCCCACCATGAACCTGAAGATGCTCGATCTTGCAGGCGCAACGCCCGAGTCTTCCGTGATCGACATCGGCGGAGGGGCGTCACGCCTTGCCGACTGTCTGCTTTCCCAGGGGTATGAGCACCTCACGGTGCTCGACATCTCGCGCGCTGCATTGGCGCACAGCCAAAAACGGATCGGTTCTGCCGCAGAGCACGTGCGGTGGATCGTGGCAGACGTGCTCGAGGTGGCGCTCCCGGAGCGATACGACATCTGGCACGATCGCGCGGTTTTCCACTTTCTCACCGATCTGGGAGATCGACGGCGATACTCGGAGCAGCTCTTCGATGCCCTAAAACCCAGTGGGCATGCGATCATCGCGACATTCGCCGAGGATGGGCCCGAGCGGTGCAGCGGCCTTCCCTGCGTACGCTACTCGCCGCAGGCTCTCGAAGCGGAGCTCGGCCCGACCCGGTTTCGGCTGCTCACGTCCATGCAGGAAGCCCACGTCACGCCACAGGGTGTCGAGCAGCGCTTCCAATATAGCTTGCTACAAAAGGGGCCTAGCGGTTATCAACGCCCGCGATGATGGGAGGTTGGATCATGAAGAAGGCAATCGGGGCGCTGGTCGTGACATCGATGGTCGCACTCGCGGCTATCGGCTGTGGAGACGATGGCGACGGCAACCCGGCGGGTGGCAGCGGCGGCGTAGCCGGAGCGGGCGGCAGTGGCGGCACGGGCGGGATCGACGGAGCCACGTTCAGCATCAGCGGCAATGCCTTTTCGTTTGCTCCTCCGGGCTTCCCGGGTTGGGGCCGAATTGTCGGCGGCACCGTGACGGTGCTCGAGATGCCGGAATACTCGACCACGACGGTGGAGGACGGCTTCTTCATCCTCGAGGACCTGCCGGCAAACCAGGAAATCACCCTGGTGCTGGAAGCTGAAGACTATCCCACGACGCATACCAAGACCTTCGTTCTGACCGACTCGGACGTCGAAGAGGTCACGTTTCAGGTGCCGGCCCTCAGCCTGTACGATGCCCTGGCCCTGGCCATCGGCGCGACCCTCTCCGAGGACAAGTGCCAACTCGTCAGCACCGTGACGATTTTGGGCGGCTCACTCTACCTTCCGGGAGCGCACGGCGAGGCCGGCGCAACGGTCGCCATCGATCCGCCAGACGACAACGCCGATGGGCCGATCTACTTCAACGAGGATGTGATTCCGGATCGCTCATGGACCGAGACGTCGTCGGACGGCGGCATCGTTTTCGTCAACACGGAGCCTGGTGATTACATCCTGAGCGCCACCAAGGCAGGCGTGGTGTTCGAGTCGGTGAAGCTCAAGTGCCGCGCGGGGGTCTTGGCCAACGCCTCTCCACCGCATGCTCTGCAGGTCATCGAGTACCAATAGCAAGCCGCTCGTCAGACCCACTGCCAATTTGGCCGTAAGGCCCTATAATCTGCGGATACGACCGGGGAGAGGAGGTGGCTCATGCAGGCGCTTCTCTTCGATCTCGACGGTGTGCTGTATCAGGGTGATCGCGTCATCGACGGTGCGATCGAGACCGTGCATTGGTTCGAGGAGCGCAAAATTCCGCATTTGTTCGTGACGAACACGAGCTCGAAGCCGCGGCGTGCCCTCGTGGGCAAGCTTTCCGACATGGGGCTGAACGTGTCCGCGGAGCAGATCTTTGCTCCGCCCATTGCAGCTCGGCATTACCTCATCGGGCACGACGCCACGCCGATCGCGCTCTTCGTGAGAGACGCGACGCGTGAAGACTTCGAGGGCCTCGAGTGGCTGGACGAGGCGGCAGAGGAAGGCGCGGCAAGCGTGGTGGTGGGGGACATCGGTGCCGCCTGGAGCTTCGCGACGCTCAACCGCGCGTTTCGGCTGCTGATGGCAAATCCCCAGCCGGTGCTCGTGGCGCTCGGCATGTCGCGCTACGCGCAAGGACCCGATGGGCTAGTACTGGATGTCGCTCCTTTCATCAAGGCGTTGGAGCATGCCGCAAGCTGCCAGGCGGTGGTCATGGGCAAGCCGGCCCAAGGCTTTTTTCACGCGGCCGTTCGGAAGCTTGGCGCGTCATCTGAAAAGACCGTGATGATCGGCGACGACATTCGAGGAGACGTGGGAGGCGCGCAACGGGCCGGTCTCAAAGGTGTGTTGGTACGGACGGGCAAGTTCCGACCGCGGGATCTCGAAGGCGACGTAGAGCCCGATGCGGTGCTCGATTCCATTGCGGAGTTGCCCGGTTGGTGGGAGCAAAACGCGTGACGGCCCGCTCCCCCAAAGTAGGAAAGCGGGCCGCCGCGCACCGAAGAGGCTGCTAGTTGCCGTTGTGCTGCTGACAGGCAGCGCTGTTACCCACGCAGTACGGCCGCATCATCTCGTTGTCCTCGTGTTCGAGGATGTGACAGTGCCATACGAACAGGCCGTTGAGCGGGAAGGTCGCTCGGACGCGCGTCACTTCGCCGGGGTAGGCGATCACGGTGTCTTTGAAGCCGGTTTCCCAGACTTCAGGCGGACGGGGGAGACCGACCAAGATGGCGGGCTGTGTCGCCATGCCCTCGGCATCGGTCGCAAGCGCCTGGCGGTCGACCACCTGGAACTGCACCAGATGGATGTGAATGGGGTGGGCATCGGCGGTGAAGTTGTAGATCTCCCACACCTCCGTGTCGCCGGCCGCCGCCACGTTTTCAGTCGTCGCGCCGGACCACGTTCGCGCCGTCGACGTGCCGTCGGGGTTCAAGGTGCCGAGCAAGGCCTCGGTAGGCCCGAAAGGAACCGCCGCCGGATCGGTGCAGTCCGCCTCGATGACGTTGCCGTCCGCGTCTTCGATGATGCACACCGTGGCGGACTCTTCCTCGTTGAGGGTGATGGTCCGGGTGGCTTGGGTCACCGCAGGCAGCACGGGCGGCGCCGGCAGCGCCAATTGAGCGGGCGGAGTGCTGGCATCGGCCGCCTTCAGCGGCACCGGCCGGAATTCCATGACCTGACCGGTCGTCATGGGATCGGCAGCGTCGAAGTCA
>JASFKY010000120.1:0-10223 GCA_050118395.1 Myxococcales bacterium
TGGGCTGGGAACGATCGGTTTGGAGCTGGGGCAGGCCCTTCATCGGCTCGGGGTGCGAACGACCATGCTCGGGATCGACGGCCTGATAGGCCCCCTGTCCGATCCCGTCATCCTGGAGCAGGCCGAGCGGACGCTGTCGGACGAGCTCGACATGCACACCCACTATCAACTCGAGACGATCGAGCGAATCGATGACGGCCTACGCGTTCGTTTCGTCGACTCGAAGGGCGGGGAGCGGGATGAAACGTTCGAGCGCGTCTTGATGGCTGCAGGGCGGATTCCGAGCTTCGACCCACTGGGCCTCGAGAACTTGGGCCTATTCCCGAACGACGAGGGTCGTTACGCAATTGACCCCGATACTTTGCAGCTCGGTGAGGCACCGGTTTTCGTCGCCGGGGATGCCAACGGGCTGCATCCCGTCCTGCACGAAGCAGCAGACGACGGCCGGATTGCAGGGACCAACGCCGCGCACTTTCCCGCGGTCCGGGCGGCCTGGCGGCGAGCTCCGCTGGCCATCGTGTTCACCGATCCGCAGATCGGGATCGTGGGCGGAGGGTATGCCTGTCTCGAGGAATGCGAAGCCAGCGCAGGCGAGGTGAGCTTCGACGATCAGGGCCGCGCACGCCTGCAGGGCGTCAATGCCGGAAGGGTGCGAATCTACGCGGCGCAGCACAGCGGCCGAATCTTGGGCGCCGAGCTCTTCGGCCCCTCGGTCGAGCACCTGTCCCACTTGCTCGCGTGGGCGGTGCAAGCGCGCATGACCGTCGATGACGCGCTCGCCATGCCGTTCTATCACCCGGTGGTGGAAGAAGGGCTCCGCACGGCGCTGCGCAACTTGAATGCCAATCTCAGACACGGCGCGCCCATCAAGTGCGCGGTGGCCGAAATGGGCGTGGGTTGTTGAGGCGCTCTGTGCCCCGTGGAGCCCAACCTCGCGAGCCGAATCGGCCCTCAGCTGCCGAGAAGCCGAGAAGCCTCCTGCAGGGCGCGTCGGAGCCAAATGGTGACCAGCACCGCTCGCAACGACCACGCCACGGTGCGAACCCAATTGCTGGCCACTAGAAACCGCCATGCCTCCTCGTCGAAGCCCTTGCTCAGCCGGCCGTGCATGGAGACTTGAAACAGGAACGTGGAAGCCCAAATGACGGCGACCAGACCGACGCCCACCCAGACCTCTGGCAACGACATCACGGTGACCGGCCGCCAAAGAAGCGCGAGGGCCGACACCGCTTCGGCGATCATCAGCGGGGCGACGATGAACGTGATTCGGCTCGAATGTTGACGATGAAAAGCGGGAAAGAACTGCACGCCTACCATGCCAAAGGAGGGGTACTGCACCAACTGAACGAACCAGATCAGAGCTGTCATGGCCCACGTCGTGATCGCCTGAACCAGTAGCCACGTCATCGGAGCACCCACGGCCACGTCAGGTGCGCCGCCGGCTTTGTCGTACGATGATCATCTTCATGATCTCTGCCGTTCCGTCGCCGATTTGCAAGCCCAAGACATCGCGTAAACGCTGCTCGTAAGGGAGGGATCGGCTGTAGCCCGCATGGCCATGGGCCAGCAAGCAGCGATGAACCGCATCGAACGCGACTTTGGGGGCCCACCATTTGCACATGGCGGCCTCTTTGGTGTGTGCCTTGCCGGCCGACTTGAGCCAGAGCGTCTTGTAGCAAAGCTGCCGAGCCGCTTCGACGTACGTCTCCAGCTCTGCGAGCGGAAACGTCAGACCTTGGAAGTCCGCGAGCGGTCGGCCGAATGCCTCCCGCTGCTCGAGGTGGTCCCAAGTCTCCCGCAAAGACATTTGGGCGACGGCTAGGCATTGCAAGCCGATCAGCGCCCGGCTGAAGTCGAAGCCTTGCATCACCTGGGTGAAGCCTTTCCCCTCCTCCGCGATGCGATGATGCATTGGAACCTCGACGTCGTCGAAAAATATCGAGCCGCGCCCGATTGCATGCTCCCCTGCATCGTCGAAGCGTGTCGTGGCGATTCCGGGCGAATCCATCGGCACTAAAAATGCCGAAATCCCGCGCGCCCGCTCTTCGGCGGCGCCGGTTCGCGCGAAGACGATGGAGACATCGGCTTGGTCTGCAAGCGAGATCGACGCCTTCTCCCCGGTCAATACGTAACGGTCGCCGCGGGCACGGGCGACGAGCTCGATCGCGGCTGCATCCGAGCCGTGCGAGGGCTCGGTCAAGGCGAGCGCGATCAGGTATCGACCGGCGCAGATCCCGCGAATCCACTCCCCGGCCACTTCCCGATCCATGTGCTCGGCCAAGATGTGGGCATTCAGCGAGCCGAGCAGTTGCACGTAGGCCACGTTGAAGTCACCGCCTGCAATCGCTTCCATGATGAGCCCCGAAGTGACGTGGTCGGTTCCCAGCCCGCCTAGCTCCTCGGGAAGCTCGGTGCCGATCAGACCGAGCTCGCCCATGCGACGGACCAAGGAACGCTCGAGCGATCCACTGGCTTCACGTGCTCGATAACCAGGCGCCAGCTCGTCGCGCGCGAACGCAGCAGCGGTGGCTACGATCGACTCTTGCTCCTCGCTCAGGGAAAAATCCACGGCTTGGGCTCGGCTCAGGGTTGGTACTTGCGGAAGTCGGGTTTGCGCTTTTCCGCGAATGCCCGGACGCCTTCTTTGGACTCTTCGGTTTCGTAATAGAGCGCGAGCGATTGCATCCCCATGGAAGCCAAGCCGCGAAAGCTCTCGGTCGCTGCGTTGAAGGACCGCTTGGCGATGGCCAGAGCCGTCGGGCTTCTCTCCATCAGCTCGGCGCACCACGCGGCCACTTCGTCGTCTAGCTTTTCGTGGGGCACGACCACGTTGACCAAGCCCATTTGATAGGCTTGCGCCGCCGTATAGCGGCGGCACAAATACCACATCTCCCGGGCGCGTTTCTCGCCGACGACCTGGGCCAAAAAGGCGGTGCCAAAGCCCGGATCGACCGAACCCACTTTGGGCCCCACCTGACCGAACTGGGCTTGTTCGGACGCGATGGTGAGATCGCAAAGCGTGGCAAGCACGTTTCCACCGCCGATCGCATAGCCTTGCACGCGTGCGATCACGGGCTTCGGCACGTCCCGAATCACGGTTTGCACCTCCTCGATGGGCAGCCCGATCGTCCCGCGTCCGTCATAGGAGCCGGCGTGGGCCGATTGATCGCCTCCGGTGCAAAACGCCTTGTCGCCTGCACCGGTCAGCACGATCACGCCGATGCTCTTGTCCCAGCCGGCGCGGTTGAACGCGTGGATGAGCTCCTCACAGGTTTGACCTCGAAACGCGTTGTACTTGTCGGGCCGGTTGATGGTGATCGTGGCGACGCCATCGTTCGCCTCGTAAAGGATGTCCTCGTATTTCATGATGACCTCATCCGTGCATGGTCAGACCGCCAGAGACACTGATGACCTGGCCGGTGATGAAGCTGGCGTCGTCGCTTGCCAAAAACGCGACCACACCAGGAATGTCCTCGGGCCGGCCGAGCCTGCGCATGGGAATGGCTCGTTCCAACCCGGCGCGGAGCTTGTCGCCGTATTCGCCCTCGCCTGCGAAATCACGAAAGAACGCGGTGTCGGTGGGGCCCGGGCAAACCGCATTGATGGTGACCCCGGTACGCGCCATTTCCCGCGCGACACTCTTGCCGAACGCGATGACCGCTGCTTTGCAGCCCGCGTACACGGCTTCGCCCGACGAGCCGACACGGCCCGCATCGGAAGCGATGTTGACGACCCGGCCCCCTCCGCGCGACGCCATCAACGGAAGAACTTCGCGATGCATGTTCAGCGGGCCTTGGTAGTTGATGGCGATGATTTTGGCCCAGAGCTCTGGATCGGTTTCGAGGAACGGGGCGCCGCGATCCCACCCAGCGTTGTTGACTAGGATGTCCACCGTTCCGTAGACCTCGACGACCTTTGCAATGGCGCGCTTGACCGATTGAGGATCGGTGATGTCGACCGACACCGCACACGCCCGGCTGGCGTCTCCGATCGCTTCGACGGTCTGCCGGGCTGCGTCGACATCGATGTCGAGCACGGCAACGCGCGAGCCTTCTTCGGCCAGCCGGGTGCAGATCTTCGTTCCGATGCCGCCCCCGCCACCGGTCACGATCGCCACTTTGTTTGCGAGCCCTCGCATGACTGTGGGTGACACTACTTTCGCGATGCCATCTCATCAACACGAGACTTTCCAGATGGTGCCGATGGTGTGCCTGATGCATAATCGTTTCTCACCGAATCGAGCCGGACGTCGAATCTCATGAGCCACAAGCCTACGTTTCAATGGGAAGACCCACTGCTTCTCGAAGAACAGCTGACCAACGAAGAGAGGCTCATCCGGAACACGACGCGAGACTACGCACAAAATTACCTGTGGCCCGGTGTCATCGAGGCCAACCGGCGCGAATGGTTCGATCGAACGATCATGAACGAGCTCGGCGCGCGCGGCTTGCTCGGTTCGACCCTCCCGGAGGCCTACGGCGGGAGCGAATCCAGTCACGTGGCGTATGGATTGATCGCCCGAGAGCTCGACCGAGTCGATAGCGCCTATCGATCAGCGATGAGCGTGCAGTCCTCCCTGGTGATGTATCCGATCTACGCATACGGAACCGAAGAACAACGCCAACGGTATCTTCCCCGCCTTGCCACCGGCGAGTGGGTGGGCTGCTTCGGGCTGACCGAGCCCAATTCCGGATCCGACCCAGGAAGCATGCAAACCCGAGCCAAGCCCACCCGAGGCGGGTACCGCTTGAACGGAACCAAAACCTGGATCACCAACGCCTGCATTGCCGACGTCTTCGTGGTCTGGGCGAAGCTCGATGATTCCATCCGTGGGTTCATTCTGGAAAGAGGGTCTGACGGCCTGAGCGCGCCCAAGATCGAAGGCAAGATGAGCATGCGGGCTTCGGTGACGGGGCAAATCGTCATGGACGAGGTGTTCGTTCCCGAGGATCGGCTGCTCCCGGGCGTGGAGGGCCTTCGCGGCCCGTTTGGCTGCCTGACCAAGGCGCGTTACGGCATCAGCTGGGGAGCCCTCGGCGCAGCTGAGTTTTGCTGGCATGCAGCGCGCCAGTACGCGCTCGACCGGCGACAGTTCGGCAGGCCCCTCGCGGCCACCCAGCTCGTGCAAAAGAAGCTCGCCGACATGCAAACCGAGATCACCATCGGGCTGCAGAGCTGCCTTCGTGCGGGCCGTTTGATGGACGAAGGCCGATGCCCCCCGGAGGTCGTGTCGATGCTGAAGCGAAACTCGTGCGGCAAGGCGTTGGAGATCGCGCGCATGTCCCGTGACATTCATGGAGGCAACGGCATCTCCGACGAGTTTCACGTCATCCGCCACGTCATGAACCTGGAGACCGTCAACACCTACGAAGGCACGCACGACATCCACGCGTTGATCCTGGGCCGGGCGCAGACGGGCATTCAGGCTTTTTCCTCGTAGCGACCGACCGGCCTGTCGCGGTCGGTCCCCGGGCCCGGGTCAGAGGCCTGAGCAAGCCGCAGAGCGGGTTTCGGCCCCGGAATTATTTCTGATTGCGCTCACAACTTTACAAATTGTATTGTTAGAGCGTGCAACACATTACCGAGCTTCCCTACGACCAGCGACCTGCAAACCGAAACCTGAGCCACCTCCGGGGCGAATACGGGTGGCCCTTCGTCGGCAAGACGTTGGACATGTTTCGCGATCCGCAGGCGCTCTTCGATCACTACTACCGCAACTACGGAGCGATCAGTCGCATTTCGATCACCGGCAACAAGTGCGTGCTCCTCTTGCACCCCGATTACGCACAGCGCGTGTTGATGGATCGAGAGAAGAACTTCTCCATCAAGATGGGATGGGAGTCGGTCATGGCGGACTTCTTCCAAGGCGGTCTGGTCATGCGCGACTACGACGAGCACCGAATGCATCGCGGCATCATGCAGAGCTCGTTCAAGCCGCCGGCCATGCGCGAGTACGCTACGAGGGTGCAACGTATCGTCGAGCGCACCGTGGAGCGATGGTCATTCCAAGACGACATCTTGTTCTACCAAGAGGTGAAACGACTGCTGCTCGACATTGCGTTCGAGGTATTTTGCTGGGTGGACAATACCGAAAAGCAGCTGCCCGCCATCAATCGCGCATTCACCGATATGATGGAAGGAGCCCTCGGGATCCTTCGTCTCGACCTACCGGGGTTTCTCTATCACCGGGGTCTCGAGGGTCGCCGGTACCTGAAGCGCTACTTCATGGACATGATCGAGCAGAAGCGCGCCTCGAACGACGGGGACGTATTCGCACACTTTTGTAAGGAAAAGACGGAAAGCGGCGAGTACTACAGCGACGAAGACATCGCAGACCACATGGTCTTTTTGATGTTGGCCGCCCACGACACGACCACGAGCGCATCGACCATGGCGGCCTACCACCTTTGCAACGACTATGCTTTGCAAGCCGAGCTGGCTGAGGAGGTCGCGACTTGGCCCCACGAGCTGAGCTTCGAGACGGTCTTCCACCAGGTCAACCCGATGATCTGCGTTTTCTACGAGACGCTGCGAATGCATCCGCCGGTGCCTCTGTTCCTTCGACGAACGATTCGGGAATGCGAGATCGACGGCGTCAAGATCCCTCCGGACACCATGATCTGCGTTCCGAGTTCGTACATCCATCGCCTGGAAGAATGGTGGAGCCATCCGAATACGTTCGATCCATCGCGCTTTTCCGAAGAGGTCAGCGAGCACCGGAAGCACAACTTCATGTGGATCCCCTTCGGAGGCGGAGCCCACAAATGCATCGGGATGCACTTTGCGCGCATGCTGTTCTTGCTCACCTTCCGAGAGCTGATTGAAAACTACCAAATCGAGTTTGCCAAACCCGACTACTTTCCAGCCAAGCTCCAGCACTTCCCATTCACCAAGCCCACGGACGGCTTGCCGCTGCGGCTCAGGCCGCGCAGGACTTTGGGCTCGAAACCGATCTCGAAGCGTGATTGAATCTGCGGCAACGTGGGTTCCCCGCCGCCAACCATCACCAACGAGCAGATCGCAGACATTCTCGACCAGGTCGCCGACCGGCTCGAGACCCAGCACGCGAACATCTATCGCATCGATGCCTACCGGGCCGGGGCCGCAGTCGTCCGTCGACACCCCGCGAGCATTCAGCAGCTCGCCCTGAGCGAAGGGCGCGGGGGGCTCGACGCCCTGCCCCAGATCGGCTCGAGCCTTTCGGCTGCCATCGAGGAGATCGCGCACACCGGCCGCCTGCGCATGTTGGAGCGTTTGGAGGGCCGACTGTCGCCGGTGGAGCTGTTCAAGACGGTGCCCGGCATCGGAGAGGAGCTCGCCGAGCGGATCCATCGCGAGCTCGATGTCGACACGCTCGAGGCGTTGGAGGTGGCGGCGCACGACGGCCGTCTCGCCCAAGTGCCGGGCTTTGGTCCCCGCCGTCTCGAGGCAACGCGCGAGATCCTAGCTTCGATGTTGGCGCGTTCGGCGCGGGGACGGGCTCGGCGATTCCAAGCGCTCGAAAAGACCGGTTCGGCGCAAAGTCCAGCCGTGGGCGTCGACGAAGAACCGGACATCGAGCTTCTCTTGAGGATCGATCGGGAGTACCGAGAAAAAGCCGAAGCCGACGAGCTTCCGAGAATTGCCCCGCGGCGCAACAATCCCGAAGGCGCCGCCTGGCTGCCCATCATGCACAGCTACGAAGACGGCTGGCACTTCACCACTCTCTACTCGAATACCGATCGCGCACACGAGCTTGGCCGGGTCCGTGATTGGGTGGTCATCTACTTCGAGCGCGAGGGAGACGAAGGACAGTGCACCGTCGTCACCGAGTACCGTGGGCCGCTCGCCGGCCAGCGCGTGATTCGGGGCCGCGAAGAGGAGCAGCGAGCGATGGGATCGGCGTAGCGATGCCGAAACCAAAACGCTTGTTGGTTGTCTTTGGCAATCAACTCTTCTCGGGAGAGGTCATCGCCCGGGTGCGAGCCGATGCCATTTTCATGGCCGAGTCCGGACCCATGTGTCGGCGCTACCGAGCGCACCGGCACAAGATCGTGCTGATCCTGAGCGCCATGCGCTCCAAAGCGGATGCCCTACGCGCAGCGGGTCACCAGGTCTTCTACCGCGAGCTCGACGCCGAAAGCGCGTCTTTCGCCTCGATGCTCGACGAGCACCTGCAAACCCATCGGTATGACGAGCTGACCCATTTCGACACCGAGTCGCCGAGGATGGAAAAGCGTCTGCAAGCCCTTTGCGAGCGGCACGGCATGCGGCGAGCGCCGATCGAAAGCCCGGCTTTCCTGACGACTCGAAGGGAGCTCGAAAGCTTCGTTTCGAGCCACGAACGGCTCTTCATGGCCGACTTCTATCGATGGCAGCGCAAACGAATGAACGTGTTGGTCGACGAGCATGGCAAACCCGTCGGCGGCCGGTGGAGCCTCGACGCGGAGAACCGGAAGAAGCTGCCCCGTGATGTGGTTCCCCCGGCGCTGCCCACGTTCCCCTGGACTGCTCATACCGACGCGCTCGTCGACCAAGTCGACGACTCGTTTTCGGATCATCCCGGGGATGGCCGCGAATTTTGGCTCCCGACCACGGAGGAGCAGGCCGAGGCGGCGCTCCAGGCGTTTTTGCAGGAGCGCTTTCACCTTTTTGGCGACTACGAAGATGCGCTCAGTAGCCACCATGCGACCGTCTTTCACTCCGTCTTGAGCCCGCTGCTGAATATCGGTCTGCTGACGCCCGAGCATGTGGTCCGCGAAGCCTTGCGATACGCCGAACGAGTCGAGATCCCCTTGAACTCGCTGGAGGGATTCGTGCGGCAGATCATCGGATGGAGGGAATTCGTTCGTGGTATGTGGAGGACCCTCCCCGCTTCGCACTGGAAGCAAAACTTCTGGGGCCATGACCGCGGCCTCACCAGCCACTGGTACGACGCAACCACGAAAATCCCTCCGCTCGACGACGCCATACGGCGAGCCGCTCGTACCGGATACAATCATCACATCGAGCGCCTCATGGTGGTCGGAAACCTCATGCTGCTCTGCGGCATCGAGCCCGAGGCTGCCTACCGTTGGTTCATGGAGATGTATGTCGACTCCGCGGATTGGGTGATGGCGCCCAACGTCTACGGGATGGCGTTATTCAGCGAAGGCGGCGCCTTCACGACCAAGCCCTACATCTGCGGATCGAACTATCTCAGAAAAATGAGTGACTACGCGAAGGGGCCATGGTGCGATGTGGTCGATGGCTTGTATTGGTCGTTCATTGCTCGGCACCGGGACTTCTTCGAACGAAACCCACGGAGCAAGATGATGCTGGGAGCGCTCGACCGAATGGCGGCGGCCAAGAAAGAGCGCATCTTCTCGCGGGCAGACGAATTCGTGCAAGGGACGACGACCTGAGCCACCGGTGCTCAGGGAGCAGCAAACGTCGGCTCGATCCCTCGGAGCGTCCGCGCCAGGTCTCTTCGAACCACCTGATTTCCGAGGTAAGCGGCCAGTTTGGTCCCCCCCGGAAGCGCGCGGCGCAGCCACTCCAAAGGGCCGAGCACGGCTCGCACCGGATAGATCGAGTATTGCCAGAGATCGTCGGGGATGCCGAGATCATCGGCAATGGCATCTCCGTTGAGCGCGCGCGCCAGGCCGTTGTGAAATCGACTCACGGTGACGGCAAGAGGCGAAGGCGACTTTCCTTGCACCTTCTGACCGGGCACCTTCAGCAACTGCCGGGTCAGCGCCAAGGAGTCTTCATCAGGGCCTGGCTGAATCAAGCGGATGAGATCGGCGATGCGCCTCGTCTTCGATTCGTCCGCCAAGTGTTCGAGGAGCCAAGAGTCTACTCCGCTCAAGTGCCCGCAGTACCTCCACATCGACAAAATGGCCTGCCGCTCCTCGAGCGTGACCACGAAACCGAGGCGTTGCGCACCATCCAACACCAGCAAGGAAAACTCCAAGAGCGTGCCAAACATGTCGGCCTGATTGATGGGGACGCCCCAATCCTCGGTGCGCCACTGCGGTGTACGTAGACATGCCTGCCGTACGTGCGCATGAATGGCACGAACGCGCAGCGAGATTTCCCACCCGGGATTTCCAGTGCGTAGCCCGCCCACCTGACATGCTTCGCTCACGAACCGAGCGGTCTCGGCAAGGCGGCGCTCGGTGCTGTGACGGAGCTGTCCCGTGAATGCCAACGGCTTGACCGCCGCGCTCGAGTGGTAGCCATTGATGAGAGACCACGCGCTC
>JASFKY010000121.1:0-10124 GCA_050118395.1 Myxococcales bacterium
CTTCCACAGAGAATCGTCTTCGCGTCTCTGGTACGACCTGTCCTCGTAGGGGATCGTCACGATCTCGGGCAGGTCTTCCACGACTGCATCGACGCTGCCCAGAATCGTCTCGGGAGTCCAGGTCTGCTTGGAAAGCGTGACGGAACGGCCGAGCACGATGCCTCGCCAGTGTGCTGCGAGCTCGGATTGTGCCGATCGCAACATGGTCATGAGCTCGTCTCGCTCCGCCGGGTCTTCTGCGCGCGCCTGCACCGTGAGTCGTCTATGCTGGCGAAGAAACTCTCGGCGAAGGTCACGCAGATACTTGCTCGATTCAATCTGGAATTCGCGAAGTGGACCCGTCGAAACGTCTCGAACGATGCTTTGAAGCTCCGCCGCCAGGTCTTGCATGCGGGCGTTGAGCTCTTCGTTCTTGGTCTGTAGCGGCTCTCCCCACAGGTCCTTTCGTCCCAAATACTCGGGCCATGGTTCCAGTTTCTTCCGGGTTCCGTCCTCACCGTCCGGCCGAAGAGCTGGAGGCCTCACCGACAAATGGCGAGCTGGAGTCGACGATTTACGGCCGGTGCTGGTTTCGCCGGCGAGGCTCAGCCCGAGCTTGAGCATGACCGGACCGACGAGCTCGTTGATGGCGACGCCGCCTATGATGAGAGTTTCGATCGATCGCCCGAGCTCGCCGAAGCTCCTTCCGACGATGGCAGCCAACAGGATCGATACGCCGGCCTGCGACAAAAAGCCCATCCATCCAAAGGTGCGGGTGGCGTCGTCGGCCTTGCCGAGGCGCGCCCCCACGCTGGTTCCCGAATACAGCGCGAACGCGCGCACGGCGACCAAAGCCGCTGCGAACAACGCGACCTGACGAAGCTGATCGAGATGGAGCTTTGCGCCAGCCAACGTGAAAAATACCACGTAGACGGGTAGCGACAGGCGTTCGACGGTTTCGATGAGGCGATGGCCGCTCTTGGAAAAATTGGAAACTCCGAAGCCGGCAGCCAGAAACACGAGCACCGGGTCCCAGCCCAGCTGCTCCGTGATGTACGCCACCAAATAGACGACTCCCACCACGAAGATCAGCAGCTCTTGGTTGACGAAGCGAATGTAGAGCGCCATCAAGCCGCCGACCACGACCGCGCCGAACACGATCGAAACCAAGATGTGTCGGACCAGATAAGCGCCGATTCCGCCTTCCATGGCGGCGACGCCGAGTTGATTGGCCACGAATACTTGAGCAACGGCAAATGCCATCACCACGACGACGTCCTTGAGGACCACGACCGAAAGGACGTTGCGTGTCATGGCGCCGGCCGCCCGGGACTCCATGATCACCGCGATCGTCGCCGCCGGGGAGGTTGCCAAGGACACGGACGCCACCATTCCACCCACGGCCAGCGCTGCAGCCGTAGGCAGGCCCTCGATCCCCGGAAGGCCTACGAAAGGAACGACGCCCGATATCAACCAGAAGAAGCCCGTGACGAGCACGCCCACCGAGACGATCTGCGCCGCGAGGACGGAGCTGATGGTGCGGAGACCCTTGCGCAGTCCGTCGAGCTTGAGCTCGCCGCCTGCGGTGATCGCGATGAGCGCCACGGCCAACGTGTCGAAGAGGCTGAGCTGTTCGATGACCTCGTCATTGAGGATGCCCTCGTCGAATGGGGGCGGCAGGTGCAGCCCCGATAGGACTCGCGCCAACGAAGGTCCGAAGACCAATCCAGCGATCAGGTACCCCGTGATGTGGGGCAGTCGAATCTGGCTCACCAGCCCACCGATCGTGTAGCTGGCCAACACGACGAAGCCGAGCGCGAGCATTCCGGTGGGATCGAACTCGTTCTTGGTGAACTGCTCGAATTGATACAGCGCCACCATGCCGAACAGCAGCAGCACGATCACCGTGATCTGCCGGCGTGCGTGCGTTTCCTCGCCCGGTGGCGGCATGCTGTACGAGCCCGTCATCAACGCCTCCAAAAACCAGGGAGAATGAGCGCGAACAGCGTGAAGAATTCGAGCCGGCCAAGCAGCATGGCGATCGAAAAGAAAAGCTTCGTGGGAGCCGAATAATGCGCGAAGTTATCCGCTCCCAAATGAAAGGGCGCAGGGCCCATGTTGGAAAGGCAGGTGAGCACCGCGCCAAAGGCCGTCGGCGCCGGCACGCCTTCGATGAGCGTGACCAACAAGAGCCCGAACGCGATACACCCCATGTAGATGAGGAAGAACGAGGCGACGTCGGCGAGCACCTGGCTACTGATCGTCACTTTCCCCATGCGCACCAATTGCACCGTGGCCGGACGAAAGCTCTTCTGTACTTGAGCCACGGCCTGTTTGCCCATGAGCACGGCTCGCTCGACTTTGATGCCCCCGGCCGTCGAGCCGGAGCAACCCCCAACGAACATCAGCAAGACGATGAGGGTGAGGGCCGCGGAGCCGTAGGCGCTGTAATCGTCGGTGCCGTATCCGGTCGAGGAGATGACCGTCGCAACCATGAAAAACGAGTAACGAAACGACGTGAGCAGCTCTTGGTGGACGCTCAGATTCAGAACCGTGAGCACGATCACGGAGACGACCACGATGGCCAGATACGATCGGAACTCGATGTTCCGAACGAGGAACTTCCAGCTGCCGGTGCGTAACAAGCCGTAGTACAAGCCGTAGTTGACGCTTCCAATCAGCATGAAGCAAGCCACCACGTACTCCACTGCCGGCCGATTGAATCCGCCGATCGAGCTGTCCAGCGTCGAAAAGCCACCCGTCGACATCGTGGTGAACGCGTGACAAACGGAGTCGAAGAGGTCGAGGCCGAGCAGCTTCAGGAGCGCGATCTCGATCAAGGTGAGAGCACCATAGAGCTTCCACAAAGTGAACGAGGTTTCCGCTATGCGCGGGCGCAGCCCCTCCGCGGTCGTTCCCGGCACCTCTCCGCGAAATAGATGCTTTCCCCCTGCGCCCAAGTTCGGGAAAACCGCCACGAAGAGCACGACGATGCCCATGCCTCCGAGCCATTGAATCAACGAACGCCACAAGAGCAGCGGACGGGAAAGGCGGGCTTCGATGTCCGTGATGACGGTGGCGCCGGTGGTGGTCAGCCCGCTGACCGCCTCGAAGAACGAATCGGCGGGTGTCATTCCCGCTCCGAGGACGAAAGGAATCGCACCGCAGACGCCGGCCGACACCCAGATCACGCTGACCGCAAGTAGGGCCTCGCGGCGGGAGATTCGTTCGGTGACGAAGCGCTTTCCGTACAGCAAGCCGGCGAGGCCGAGCCCCGAAACGAGGATCGCCGAGAGCACCAGCGCCAACGCACCACCCTGAGGGCGCGATGGATTGGGAGCCAACTCATCCCAAACCATGCCGACCGCGGCGCAAAGAGCCATCATGACGCCGATCCCCAGCACCACGGCGCCGACCGGTCGTATGACGCCACGGAAGTCTCTCGATTGCGAGGTCACTCACCCCTCGGTCGAAAGAGCCGTTCGACGGTCGCGCGCGCGTCCTTGGTCGTCATCAGGATCACGCGGTCTCCGGGGTGCACGACGTCTTTGCCACGCGGAATGATGACGTCGTCGCCGTGCACGATGGCGGCAAGTAGCGAGCCGCGGGGAAGATTCATGCGGTGCAAGGGCTTGTTCACGGCGCGGCATTTGGGGCTGGCCGTGAGCTCGACCACTTCGGCCTGCCCGTCTTCCAGCACGGTCAGGCTGTGCAGCCCTCCGCCACGAGAGAATCGCAAGATCTGATCGGAGGCTACCGTGCGCGGCGACAAGACGATGTCGACCCCCAGTTGTCGGTAGATCGTGGCGTAGTCCGCACGTTGCACGATGGTGGCGGTTCTTTTGCATCCGGCTCGCTGCGCAAGAAGCGCCGCCATCAAGTTGATCTCGTCTTGACGCGTGACGGCTGCGAACAGGTCGTAGGTTCCCACCTCGTGCTCTGCGAGCAGAGCCCCGTCGGTTCCATCTCCATGAACCACCTCCAGTGATTGAAATTCTGCGCTGATTTCCTCCGCCGTCTGGAGATCGCTCTCGATCAGCATCACGGTGGCCCCCTGCTGCAAGAGCTCGCGAGCGAGCGCTTTGCCCACCACGCCTCCCCCCACGATGCAGATCCGCCTGGCTTCGCGCTCCTTGCTGAACAGTCGCTCGGCTGCAAGCACGCCTTCGGGACGGCCAATGAGATACACGCGGTCTCCCTTGACCAGGACGTCGGCGCCGCCCGGTACGAACAGCTCCCCGTCCCGAACCACGGCGCTCACCAGGGTATGGGGGGGCAGCTCGAGCGAGGATAGCGGCTTGTTCAACACTCGGGACTCTTCGAGGTCGATCTGAACGAGCTCGACTCGGTCTTGGGCCAAATCCACCACATCGGAGGCGCCGTAGGATCGGGCAATGCGGCTGAGCTCTTGAGCCACGAGCACGCGGGGATTGATGACCACGTCGACGCCCAGAAGGCCGTACCGGATGCCTTCGGTCCATTCCGACCAGGCCGTGCCTTGGACTCGGGCCACGACGTGCTTGGCGCCGAGCTGCTTGGCGGCCAAGGCGGCGATGAGGTTCATCTCGTCGTGGTTCGTGACGGCCGCCACCAGATCGGCTCGTGCGATCCCTGCCACCTTCAGAAGGGTCTCGCTGGCTCCGTAGCCCACCATCGACGCGACGTCGAAATGCTCCTCCGCGTATTGCACCGCTTTGGCGCTCGTATCGACCGCGACGATGTCATGGCCTTCTTTGTCGAGAACGCTGAGCAGATGGCGGCCCACCTCTCCCAGCCCAATGATGACGATGTTCATCTGGCTTTGACCTCGATCGATGTGCGGGAATCGTTCTCGTTCAGCTCGCGTTGAATGCCACCCTCGTCGGCGAGCAGACCTCGCAGCAATCGAGGCGCAAGCAGGTCGTTTAGGATCACGGATCCCAACACCACCGAGTAGGCGATGTCGGCAGCGCCGCCTTTGTAGACCAGGCGGAACGAAACCGCCATCGCCAGAGTGACGTCCCCGTGCGCGAGCAAGCCGCGGAACAAGTCCTTTCGAAGCGAGGTGCCCCATGCCGCGATGAGGCTCGCCAGCCATTTGGCCAACGTCCTCACCACCAAAAAGCCCAACAACGCCGTCAAGGTGATCACCAGCGGCGTGGGCACCCACAACGCACCTGCGAAGATCAGCAGCACGATGGCCATGGGGCGCTCGGTGGACTCGAGCGTGGTGTGTAGGAGTTGGCCTCCGCGCGCGAAGTTGACGAGCACGAAGCCCATCGAAAGGTTCACCGCCAGTGGCGAGAGCTGAAGGAAAAAGGCACCGCCCGAGGCGAAGGCGATGATCCCCACCAGCGCCAAGAAGCGAGAGTTGTCCGATTCGTCGCCCGCCAAGAATAGAGAAAACAAAAAGCCCAGCGCCCCGCCCAGAAGAACCGTCACCCATGCCCACAAGGCCGGCGAATACACCCGCGCGGAAGGATCGTTTTCGTGGAACACGCAGA
This sequence comes from Myxococcales bacterium, assembly GCA_050118395.1. GTDB lineage: Bacteria > Myxococcota_A > Polyangia > Polyangiales > Houyiibacteriaceae > SG8-38. The sequence goes on from JASFKY010000121.1 coordinate 5,463, forward strand.
AGATGAGGCCGAACGCCAGGATCACGGCAATGTCCCCCAGGCGCGTTCCATTTCTGAGGAGCGGGGCCAATCGGCCGCTGATTTCGTAGCGCCTGGCCAGGAGGTCGAACGGTTCGGCAGAGTCCGCCGCAGCAAAGCAAGCCAGCGCCGCGGCGCTCAGCGCGGCCGTGCGCGTCGTTTCCGAAAGCTCCAGCGTGGTGAAGAAGTAGTACGCGCCAAAACCGACCGCCGCGCCCGGCAACAAGTGGTGCAAGAAGACGATGCGCCACGTGGCCGGGTCGAGCTTCTGGAGGCTCGTGAAATCAAAATCGGTTCCACGCAAAAGACCGACCCATCCTGCCGCCAACGCGATGATCGGGAGAAGACCCGTGAGGTTGTCGAACGCTCCGATGGCCGGAAACGTGGGCCCCAGCAGGACGCCCAACAGCAAATACTCGGCTCCACTCACGACCAAGAATCGACGCTGCAACCGTTCGACGACGTTGTGCGCCAGCACGTAGGCCACGCCGATGACCAACACGAGCAGCACCACCGTGCCCAGGTCGCCAGCGCCCCCTGCAGGATCGTTCGCGCCCGCCGCGTATGCGACTCCGGGCAGTGCGGCCCAAGCCAGCACCGCGGTCCCCATCAGCCTCCGCGCCATAGCCGCCTAATTGTGAAGAAGAAGCGGCCGAAGCGGTAGTTTCCAGCTGGACAAGTGTTTAGCCTAGGCCTCGGCGCTCAGCTTCGCAGGCCTTCGAGTACGACCGCGATGAGGCGCTTCGAGGTTTCCACCGGGTCCATCTCGACCCGGTTTCGTACTGCGGCCAGCGCCAGTGCCTCGACCGCCCCGAGCACGGCCAGGGCGCTGATCCGAGGGTTGGACACCATGACGAACTTCCGGTCTACGGCGATTTGGCTCAAGGCCAAGGCACGTCCGTCGAGCTCCTCGGCGAGGTCGGAGATGGCCTGTCGGGCAGGCGTCGCAGGGGCCCGACATTCCTGCAGATAGAGACAGAGTGCGTCGGGATGCTTCTCGAGCGCGCCGCGGAGTCGGTGTCCGAGATCGGCGTAGGCCGCAATCGCTTCCTGCCGGTCGTTCGCCTGCTGCAACCGCCGTTGACATTCGTCGAGCGCGCTGCGCGTGAACTGGGCCACCGGCTCGACCACCGCTTCCACCAGGTCTGGTTTGTCCCTGAAATACCGATAGAAGTTGCCCTTGGCCATGCCGGCTTCCCGGGCGACTTCGTCGATCGTGACTGCCTCGATGCCGCGAGCCAAGAAGAGGGCAAGCCCCGCTTCGATCAGGTCCTGCACGCGACGACGACGATTGAGATCCCTCTTGCCGCCAACGGCTCCCGGTCGCTCGACCGGTCCTGCGCGCCTCGGCCGTCTTTCCTCGTCCATCGGGTTTGCTCCTCCAGGGGAAGATGAAGGGTTCAAGCGGTGTATGGGGCGCCGCGGTGTTGGCGTAAAGAGTTATCACGAAAATATTGCGTCCCGGTGGGCGTATTTCCCGGACATTGCGAGCAAGCGAAGAAACCGCCACAATTCGAAGTGTTAGGCATGTTTGACAGGGGTGATGCCCACCTCTATGAGCGCGCTTGGCTCCAAGGAACGACTCGATGACCCTGCCAGCTCGCAAACCCGATTGGCTTCGCGTCAGGCTCCCAGCCGGACCGGAGCACGATGCGTTCCAAGGGCTCAAGGCGCGCTTCCGTGGGCGCGGGCTCCACACCGTGTGCGAAGAGGCCCGCTGCCCGAACATCTTCGAATGTTGGGGTCAGGGGACGGCCACCGTCATGATCCTCGGCGAAACCTGCACGCGTGGGTGCCGGTTCTGCTCGGTGCACACGGGAAAGCCGGGCGGTGTCGTCGATGCAGACGAGCCCGAGAACACGGCATTGTCCCTTGCTGAAATGGGCCTCGCCTATGTGGTGTTGACCATGGTCGACCGCGATGATCTCGGCGATGGAGGTGCCGGTCACGTCGCGACGACCGTGCAGCGGATCAAGTACCACACGCCCGACCTCCGAGTCGAAGCTTTGGTCGGTGACTTTCGAGGTCGGCGCGACGACATCCAGACCGTGGTCCGTCAAGGAAGGCCCGACGTGTTCGCGCACAACGTCGAAGTGGTGCCGCGGCTGCAGCGTACGATTCGTGACGCTCGCTGCTCGTGGGATCGATCGATCGAGGTCTTGGTGGCAGCCAAGCAGCTCGGCATGGCGATCACGAAATCGTCATTGATGGTGGGCTTGGGAGAGAGTCGTCACGAGGTGCTCGAATCCATGCAGCTCCTGCGGGAGGCGGACGTCGACGTCCTGACCATCGGCCAGTACCTGCGCCCTACCAAGCGCCATGCCTCGGTCGAGCGCTACGTCGAACCTGCCGAGTTTGCCGACTACGAGCAGGCCGGGCTCGACATGGGCTTTCGTTTCGTCGCTTCGGGCCCGCTGGTCCGCTCCAGTTATCGCGCGGCCGAGGCATTCCTCTCGGATACGCTCGGCAGAGAGGGGCGAACGCCTCAGGGGTCCACGATGGACCGTTATGGCAAAAAACGGAAGTTGGCCGTACTGACATAGGCGGGGACATGCAAGTCATTCGCGCCGACGGAAGCCTCGAACCAGACCCCGACCCGGGGTTGTCGATCGAACGGCTCGTCGCGATCTACAAGGCGATGGTGCGCACCCGGATCGTGGATGACCGACTCGAAAAGCTGCAGCGCCAGGGCCGGATCGCATTTCACGTCGGGTCTACGGGGGAAGAGGCCGCGATCATCGGGGCCGCAGCGGCACTCCGAACGCAAGATTGGATCGTGCCCTGCTACCGCGAGGTGGGCGCGCTCCTTTGGCGGGGCTATCCGCTGCAGCGCTACGTGGACCACATGTACGGAAACGCCGGAGATCCGGTACGCGGCCGTCAGATGCCGGACCACACGTTCAGCCGCGAGCACCGCTATCTGGCGGTGAGCGCGCCCATCGGAACGCAAATTCCACACGCGGTCGGCCTCGCGATGGCCGCCAAGAAGCGCGGTCTCGACGAGTGTGTCGGCGTGTTTTTCGGCGACGGCGCAACCAGCTCCAACGATTTTCACGCGGCGATGAACTTCGCCGGTGTGTACCAGAGCCCGGTCTTGTTTTTGTGCCGGAACAACGGATACGCCATCAGCCTTCGGAGCGAGAATCAGACGGCCGTCCGGGCTCTTTCCGACAAAGGAGCTGCCTATGGGATCCCGGCGCTCCGCGTCGACGGAAACGACGTGCTGGCCGTGTGGAACGCGGTGCGCGAGGGTGTGCGGCGAGCGGCGCAAGGATCGGGGCCTACCTTCGTCGAGCTATTGACCTATCGACTCGGTGGCCATTCCACGTCCGACGATCCCCGGGTGTACCGGGCCGACGAAGAGGTCGAATCGTGGAAGAAAGCAGACCCCGTCCTTCGACTTCGGAGACACATCGAGCAGCAGGAGGCTTGGAGCGAGACCCTGGATTCGGACTGGCAGGCCGCGTGCGAGGAGGAGATGCGACAATGCGTGCGGCGCGCCGAAGACGAGTCGCCCGCTTCGCTTCGCGATCTCTTCACGGACGTCTACGCCGATCAGCCTTGGCATTTGCGCGAGCAACAGGAGCAGTGTCTGACCGGTCCGCGCGCCGAGGACGAGGAGGTCGATGCATGAGCCAGATGAACCTCGTGCAGGCGTTGCGAAGCGGTCTTTCCGATGCGATGCGGCAGGACGCCGATGTGATGCTGCTCGGCGAGGACATCGGAAAGCTCGGCGGCGTCTTCCGTGTGACCCAAGGCTTGCAAGAAGAGTTCGGACCGGACCGCGTTCTCGACACGCCCCTGTCGGAAACGGGAATCGTGGGCACGGCCATTGGAATGGCGCTTCACGGCTTGCGCCCCGTTTCGGAGATTCAGTTTGCCGACTTCATCTATCCGGGCTTCGACCAGCTGGTGAGCGAGGCGGCAAAGTACCGCTATCGGACGGCAGGCGAGTTTCAGGTGCCGCTGGTGGTTCGAGCGCCCTACGGTGGCGGCATTCGCGGTGGGCAATACCACTCGCAGTCGCCCGAGGCCTTGTTCATTCACACGCCGGGGTTGAAGGTGGTGTGCCCTTCCAATCCGTACGACGCCAAGGGTCTGCTGATGCAAGCCATTCAGGACGACGATCCGGTCGTGTTCTTCGAGCCCAAACGCGTGTATCGGGCCGTAAAAATGGACGTGCCGGATACGGCGTACACCGTACCTCTAGGCGAGGCGAAAGTGGTTCGCACGGGAGCGCACGTCACCTGCGTGGCATGGGGAGCCATGCTCTACGAGGCCTATTCGGCCGCCGAAGCGGTTGCCGAGCAAGGCGTGGACGTGGAGGTCGTCGACCTGCGCACCCTGTGGCCTCTGGACATCGACACGCTCGCCACGAGCGTGCGCAAGACGGGCCGCTTCGTGGTCGTGCACGAGGCGCCGCGTACTTGCGGTTTCGGCAGTGAGCTCGTCGCCCTGGTGACAGAGCGCGCTTTCTTGCACCTCGAAGCGCCGCCGATTCGAGTGACCGGCTGGGACACACCCTTTCCGCTGACTCACGAGCGAGAATACCTTCCGCTCAAGCACCGAATCGTACCGGCTCTGCTGGACGTGGCGAGGTACTGATGTCTCGCCTGAAATTCAAGCTTCCCGACATCGGAGAGG
>JASFKY010000122.1:0-10075 GCA_050118395.1 Myxococcales bacterium
AGCGCCCAACTACCGCATCAGCCGGTGACGCTGCCTCGACCCTGCTGGGCGGCCATGTTAGACCCGCGCCATGATCGTTGACGGGGTTCTGATTCTCGACTTTGGGTCGCAGTACACCCAGCTCATTGCCCGACGAATTCGCGAGCAACACGTCTTTTGCGAGATCCAGCCGCACACTCATCCGCTTGCTGACATCCGCGCGGCCAAGCCCCGGGCGATCATCCTGAGCGGGGGTCCCGCAAGCGTATTTGCCGAAGGCGCGCCGAGCATCGATGCCGGTATCTTCGACCTCGGCGTTCCCGTGCTTGGCATTTGCTACGGCATGCAACTCACCAGCCATCTGCTCGGTGGGAAAGTCCAGCGGGCCAACGAGCGCGAATATGGGCCAGCGAGGCTGGAGGTGCTCAAGCCCGAGGGGCTCCTTCATGGCTTCCAAATGGGCACGCATGTCGACGTGTGGATGAGCCACGGTGACCGGGTCGAGTCGCTGCCGCCCGGTTTCGAGACGATTGCGCGTACGCCGAACAGTCCGTTTGCAGCCGTGGCCAACCTAAAGCGACGGATCTTCGGGGTGCAATTTCATCCGGAGGTCGCGCACACGCCCCGGGGCGTCGAGATGCTTCGTGCGTTTTTGTTCGAAGTCGCGGGTTGCAAAGCGGACTGGACGCCCGGCTCGTTCATCGAGCAGACCGTGGACGCCATCCGGCGTCAGGTCGGGGACCGTGCCGCAGTGTGCGGGCTCTCCGGCGGCGTCGACTCTTCGGTTGCGGCCATGCTCGTTTCGAGGGCCATCGAGGATCGGCTGACGTGCATTTTCGTCGACAATGGCTTGCTTCGGAAGCACGAGGCGCAAAGCGTGGTTCATACCTTTCGCGATCATTTCGGGCTCAAGCTGATTCACGTCGATGCGGCCGACGAGTTTCTGGACGCACTGCACGGCGTCACCGATCCCGAAAAGAAGCGAAAGATCATCGGGCGGGTGTTCATCGACGTCTTTCAACGGGAGGCAGAGAAGCTCGATGACGTCGGCTACCTGGTCCAAGGGACGCTCTATCCGGACGTCATCGAAAGCCTTTCCTTCAAAGGGCCGAGCGCGGTGATCAAGAGCCACCACAACGTGGGCGGCCTTCCCGAAACCTTGCACCTGGAGTTGGTCGAGCCGCTGCGTCTTTTGTTCAAGGACGAGGTGCGTGAGGTGGGGGAAGCGATGGGGATGCCGCACGACGTGCTTTGGCGCCATCCGTTTCCAGGGCCCGGTCTGGCCGTGCGTTGCCCCGGAGCGGTGGAGCGCGAAAAGCTCGATATCTTGCGAGAGGCGGAGGCCATTTTCGACGAGGAGCTTCGTGCTGCCGATTTGTACGACAAGATCTGGCAGGCATTTTGCGTGATCCTCCCGGTTCGAACGGTGGGCGTGATGGGCGACGAGCGTACCTACGACTACGTGATTGCCATTCGCGCGGTTGACTCCCGGGATGGCATGACCGCCGATTGGTCGCGCATCCCGCACGACGTGCTGGCGCGTATCTCGACGCGGATCATCAACGAGGTGCGCGGATGCAATCGGGTCTGTTACGACATCTCGTCCAAGCCTCCGTCGACGATCGAATGGGAATGAAAGCGGCTGGGCTGCTACTTGCCCTGCTCGGGTGTGTTGGTGGTTGCGCCAAGACCCACGTGGTCGCACCCGAGCCGGCGCGACTCAAGGTGGTAGCCACCCCGGCCAACGCTTCGGTGTACATCGACGGCCACTACTTCGGTCGGGCGACCGTCCTTCGCGAGGAGCCCAAAGCCCTGACGCCCGGCCCTCATCTGATGACCGTTCAGGCGGATGACTACTTTCCCCACGACATGGAGCTCGAGCTACCGGCCGGCCTCACCACCATCACCATCGACCTGCGCCCCATCCCTCCCTAGGGGGCGGGCTAGCGTGTCCCCTGGAGTTGTTCGGCGGTTTGGTATTCTTCTTCGATCATGGGGCCGGCCAGGCGGACGACGAGGTGATTGGGGCTCATCTTCTTCAGCGCTTGTAGCTCCGCATATTCTTTTTCGATCGAGTCGCTCACCAGGACCAGGTTGGCTTGGGCCCGCACGAAGTCGGGGCGCTGGGCGAGAGTTTCCCGCAAAAGCTTTTCGCACCGAGCTCGGTCTGCGTAGCGTTCGAGCGACTCCATGGCCAGTAGGAACGTGAGCACCGGTGGGTTGCCGGGCCCATCGTCCGCGTAGCTCATCATCCGGTCGTACTCCAACCAGCTCCTGCGGAGACGGTAGTAGTTGGCGCTCGCCAGGTACGCGAGCTGTGCTTTCGGATCCTGGCGAATGGCTTCCTCGGCCAGATCCAAGCCCGACTCCAATGGCGCCTCCGATAGGACATGCAGTGCGCGGATCACTTTGCGAAGGTCTGCCACTTTGGCTTGAAGATCCGCGACGCGCGCTTGTTCTTCTTTGGACGCATCCGGCTCTTGGAGCGGCATCGGGCGGCTGGCTCCTCGTAGGTTGGTCATGTCCTGCTTGAGCTCCGCGTCGAGAATCGACGCCGCGGTCAAGAGCGCGCCCGCGTAGGACAGATCGAGGTACGCGCGAAGGGTGAACGCCTCGGCGCCCGGCCGACCTGCTGCGTAGCGTCGCGCAGCTTCGAACTCCGGCAGGCGGTCTCCTCGAATGATCTCCAACACCTGCGCCATCGACGTGACCTGCGTGTCGGGCGCCGGCGCCGAGGGTAGGCCGTATACCTGCTGGAACTCGCGGATGACACGGGCCGCCTCTTCGGGCCGCATCGTCTCGACGTCTACGCCCTTGCCGATCGTCGAGGGATCGCTGCTCGCAGACTTCGAAGAAGCGCATGCGCACAACATGAAGGGAAGCACCCAAACCAAGCCCGATCTGATCATGGCGCGGAGGCTAGCACAGGCCTGGCACGAGCCCTAGGACGGCTCAGCCGATCCGCTGGGTCTCTGGGTCAGCTCGTCCAAAACGTCGCCACCCGCTGGATCATCCAGTACGAAGCGACGATCCCGACGCCGTACGCGGCGGTGATTTGCAACGGCCGCAGCGCTTCGATCGACACCTGCCCGCTACCCGCCAGGCGTCCGACCCGTCGGGTGATCTGGTAGAGCACGATGACGCCCACCACGAAGAGAATCTGCCCGATTTCCACTCCGAGATTGAAGAACAGAAGGGCCGCAGGGATCTCGGTTTGGGGTAGGCCCGCCTCTCCGAGCACCGCTGCAAACCCGAAGCCGTGAAGCAAGCCAAAGGACGAGGCGACCGCGATCGGGTAGCGGTAGGTGAGGCTGCTTTGGTCGCCCCGGACGATCTCGACGGCGAGGAACACGATGCTCAGGGCAATTGCGGCCTCCACCGGAGCCACCGGCACCCGCACCAAGCCGAGCGCGCTCAGGGCCAGGGTAATCGAGTGCGCGATCGTGAAGCCGGTGATGGTGATCAAGATGCGCCGTCCCGTTCCCGCAATCAGCAGAAGACACGTGAGGAAGAGCAAGTGATCGTAGCCTTCCAGGATGTGAGCCACGCCGAGCTTCAGGTAGTCGCGGGCCACCGAGGAGAAGCTTTCCACTTTGGGCAGGATGATCTCGGTCTCATCCGGCGAAGCCACCAACGAGTGTCTCTGTCCCGAAAGCCGGGACACTCGGATGAGGGTGGAGACCGAAGGATTGAACAGCGGATAGTCGATGTGCAGGGGCGTGCCGGCAGGATCGACCTTGCATCGATAGGTCCGATACCCTGCACCGGCCGATTGTGGCGCTTGGGGGTCGTACGCGAGCACGCAGCCCCCGGCCAGTGACACCTCGGGCGCATTGGCGGCGTCGACGGACGGTGGCGCCCTCCACCGAAGCGAAAATACCAGCGGGGCTTGCTCGACGACCTCGACGTAGAGCGGTCGGCTTTCGTGGGCGCAGGCCGACGAGCCCAGGCCATGCCAAGCCACGAGAGTCAAAGCCAGCCACGCGAGCGAGCTCTTCATGGCGCTTGGGCGCTTGGTTTCGGCCGAGAATCGCCGGTTTGGGGGCGGTAGGTCACCTCGACATGATAGGCGCCGATGATGTCCTCGACCGCTTCGTCGGTCTTCTGTCGAATCATCGCTCGCTTCGCATCTTCCCGCACGCGACCCTCGATTTCGGACAGCTCCGGCTCGCGGCCGGGCTCGTTCGTGATGAGCATGACCAGATGCACGCCGTAGGGGGAATCGAACGGGCCTCTCCAAACGAAGTCGTTGGGCTCCAGGGCAAAGATCGCCTCGGCCATGGCCGGGCCGAAATGACTCGCGACGTAATCGGGCGTGCGCTCGACGTAGTTGACGTGATAGAGGAAGCGGTCTCCGTACTTGGGCGCATCGCTGAACGGCACGCCCGATCGATTCAGCTCCACGAGCTCTTTTTCTGCCAATGCATGGGCTTGCTCGCGGGAGCGATTTTCGGTGTCGAAGAACACGTGGGTGAACGTGACGTATGGTTCGACGTAGTAATCCTCTTTGTTGGCATCGAAATAGCGTCGCACCGCGGCATCGTCGACCTGCACCGACGTTTCGGCAAAACCCTCGGTGATGAACTCGAGCTTTTGCACCAAGCGCCTTCGGATGACGTAGTCACCTTCGTCGAGCCCTAGCGCAAGGGCCTCCCGGTAGAGCACCTCTTCGCGCACGTAGTCGTCGATCAGCCGTTGAAGCTCGGCATTGGGCAAGGCGTCGAGCCGCTTTTGCGCGAGGACCGGATCGAATGCCTTCATTCGATACTGGACGAAAGTCATCAAGGTGTCGTGGTCGACCGTGATCACCTTCGTATCGGTGCTCTTTCGATCATCGGCAAGCCCGAACAAGACGAACAAGCCCAACCCAGCAGCCAGGAAGTGAACCAGGGGCTCTTTGAGGAACCTACCCAAGAGCGCTTAACTAGACGGGACCTCTCGGAGCGTCAATCCACGGCATGGGTTCGACGGGAGTCGAGACGATTGCTAGATGAGGTTCGTTCGATCCACGGGTAGCCTACGGTCCAGAGACGGTGACCTGCCGAGCGATCACGAGCGTTGCGATGCGTTGGCTTGCGCTGATGGCCATCGGGGCGGGTTGTGCACCGACCGCCCGAGCCCAACTCGGTCCGGACGGCAGTGCCATCACCTCGTCCGATTACACGATCGACCTCACGCGCGGGGTGGTGATCAGCACTTCCCGGGTGGTGGGGCTTTCGGGCGCCGCCACGGCGCTTGCTCAGGGGGTCGAGGGGGGCCTCCAAAACCCGGCGGCCGTCGCGTATCGCGGCCCGCAATGGCCCGACTGGTACGACTACTGGCTGGCATTGGGTGTGACCTATCCATTCAGCTCCGGTGACTTCTACAACAGCGGGAACGCCGTGGGAAACGCGGGCGCGCTCGGCGATGATACGACGCTCTTCGTCATCCCCGGCGTCTATTGGCAGATGTGGCATTTCGGCATCGGCCTGAGCATCGACTCGCAGTTCTTGAAGCTGCCCGGCGTCAGGAACCCCGCGACCATGCAAGAGGACACGCTGCGGCTGCGTTTCACCACGTTTCACGTCCAGGCGGGGTACGGCTTGTTCGACGGGCAGCTCATGGTGGGAGGAGGTCTGCGCATCCTTCGTCAACGCACCTATTTTTCGGACACCATCTTCAGCAAAGGCGACATTTCCGACGCGTTGGGCCTGGGCGCCGAAATCGGAGTCATGCTTCGTCCTCATCACAAACGCTGGAGCTTGGGCGCCGCGCTGTTTCCGAAGATGGCGACCAACGTTCGCGTGCAAGAGAACGTGACGAGCACGCCCCAGGGAGATCTTCGCGTTGGCGACTACTACCTTCCGCGGACGACCACGCTCCCCACGACCGGAAGCATGGGCTTTTCCTATCAGTTCGGACCGAGGCCCACGAACCCCCCTTGGATCGACGCGGAGGCGCTCGCTGCGGACGAGCTGGAGACGCTGGCCCGCCGCCAGCAAGCCCTCGACCGGGCCGAGAAGAGGGCCATCGACGCGGTGCGCGGCCAGGGCGGGTCGGACGTGAAGGACCGGATTCGAGCCATCAAAGAGGGCTATCGTCAAAAGCGAGCGGAGATTAAACGAACCCGCAAGGACCTCAAGAAGCTGGCCTGGGAGACTCTGCGCAAACGATACCGTTGGGATTGGCCGCGCCGCTACTATCTCCTCACGGCCGACCTGTGGTTTGCGGGCCGGGTGATCCATGGCGTCGGGGTGGAGTCCTTCCTCTTTCAGACGGTGCAGCGCTCCGGAGAGAAGATCACGATCTCCCCGCGGCTCGGCTTCGAAAGCGAGGTCTGGCCCAAGCGCATGAAGATCCGGGCTGGTACGTATCTGGAGCCGACCCGCTTCGAAGCCTCCACGCTCCGCGTGCACGGGACGCTCGGGTTCGACCTCAGCCTTTTCAAGTGGAACGTCTTTGGGCTCTGGCCCGACGACTATCGGTGGCAGCTCACGACGGCCCTCGATATCGCTCGATCGTACGGCTCGTTCTCGGTGGGCATCGGCGGCTGGTATTAATCGCTTGCGATGTGTCGCATTCTGTCTAGTAATCCCAGCGTGTTACGGCGTTGGGGGCTCATTTTTGGCTCGATGGCTGCCTTGCTGTTGGTGGCCGTCGAAGCCCGCGCAGACGACACCCACTATCGCGGCATTCCGATTGGCGCCAAAGCGATCGGCTTGGGTGGGGCGTTCACCGGAGTCGCCGACGACGTTTCGGCGGCCTACTTCAATCCGGGTGGTTTGGCGCTTCCCGGCTCTCTCGGAATCGCGGCTGGTCTCACCATCAACGCCTGGCAGCGCGACGAGCTCAAAGACGCTTTTTCCGCAGATGGGAGCTCGGCTGGTGCCACGACGAAGTCGAGCCGGAGCGTACCGATTTTCGTGGGTGCAGGAATCAAATTCGGTCCCCGAAACGAAGACGGGGATCAGCCCAATTCGCTGGCGGTCAGTGTCCTACAGCCGATCTTCAGCGCGGGAAATTCCTTCCTCCAGTTTCCATCCGATCCGCTGGAGCTTTCCGACAGCTACAGGGTCACCTCGGCCGATCGAGCAACTTGGTACGGGATTTCCTACGCGAGGCGGTTCACTCCAAAACACTCGTTCGGAGCTTCACTTTATTTGAGCGCACGCAGGCTCAACCACGCGGAGGTGGGCCTTTCGCTGGACGACGGGACGCAGGTGGGCTCCGACCCAAGCGTCTTCGAAGGCGTGAACTCCACGGCGAACAACCAGGACCTCGGCTTCAAAACGTTCCACTTCGTGATGCGATTCGGTTGGCTTTACAAGCTCAAACCAAAGGTTCAGCTCGGCGTGATGGTGCAGCTCCCCGGGATTCCCTTGAAGCAGCGGGTGGACGTGTTTTCACAGGGGTTCGTCAACGACAATCGAAACCCGAGCATGCCGCTTACGACTGCTTATTACTTTGACCAGAAAGTCGACGCGAGGCTTCCCATTCCCGGGGAGCTGGCCGTCGGTGTGGAGTATCGGCCCGTGGAAAAGGTCATGCTGAGCTTCAACGCTTGGGCCTACACGCCGGTCCCGTCCCACAATCGCGTCGACGTCTCGGAGCCGGTTCCCGTGGGCGGCTTCCTCTTCGACAATGACACGAAGCGGCTGGCAACGGGCAACGTGGCGGTAGCAGGCGATTTCCGCATCCGAAAAGAGCTCTCGATCACGGCGGCTTTCTTCACCGATCTCTCGTCTGCACAAAAGATTCCAAGCAATCCGACTCGCTACTACAACGCACGGGTCCAACGGCTTGGGGGGACCCTCTCGGTGGGTCTGAACGTGGCGGGCATCTCGCTTGCGATCGGATCCACCTTCATTTACGGGCGGGGAGAGGCCACCGGAGTCGTCGTCGATTTCGACAACCTCGCCGCCAGCTATGATCGAACCCAGCAGACCTCACGAATCGTGTATCTGTTCTTGACGGGCGCCACCCAAACGGTGGTCAACTTGGGCAATAAGGCCCAGGAGGGGATCAAGGGTCGCCTCGAGAAGAAGAAACAGAACGGGGATGACTAGGTGCTTGCCCGCACGCACAATCCTCTCTAAGAAGACCGCTCCATGAAGAATCTCGTCCTAGGCGCGTGCGTGGTCGCGGTGCTTTTCACGTCGGCCTGCAAAAAGAAATCCCAGGGTCCACCGCCGCCCGAGCTCTCGGTGAAGCTGATCACTTCGGGCGACGAGCCGCGCACGCCGTTGCGTTACGCGATCCCTGCCGACACGGCGATGCGGAGCATCTTGGAGGTCCACGACACCGAGGCGGCGAGCGAGCGCCCCCAGGACGCCGACGATGCGTTCGGGGTGATGCCCGGGGTGAAACTCCTGTTGCGGGCCGGCCCCACGGTCTCGCTGCCGAAGGGGACCCGCTATGTGCTCCGAATCTTGAATGCGGAATCCGTGCTGCCCGACGGCATTTCAGCGCGCCAGGTCGACGAGGTGGAAGAAGGCGTTCGGGCCTTGCGCGGCATGCACGGACGGTTCGACGTCAATCCACAAGGCGTCGTCATCGACTCCGACGTTCCATGGGAAGAAGGTCAGCAACGGATCCATCCACGGGTGACTATCATGATCGGCAATTTGCGCTCGGCCATCGCGACGATTCCGCTTCCAAGCGAGCCGGTCGGAATCGGCAGCGTGTGGGAGGTCCGGCGAACCCTTCGAATTTGGAGCGCATGGGTGACGCAAGTGACGCGATACGAGCTCACCGACCGTGTGGAAAATCGGTTCCGAGTGCTCATCACCGTGGAGCAAAACGCCGCTCCGCAGATCGCCGACCTCAATCCGAAGCTCGAAATGCACGTTCGAAGCTACGAAATGCGTGCCCGCGGTCACGCGCTTGCAGACCTCGGCTTCCCGCTGGCGCTCGAAGCGCAGCTCGAATCCGATTCGGCGGCCGAAATCGCCCTCGTCTCGCCGGAAAAGACAGAGCCTTTGGAATCCGTCCGGCGCTCGGTGCTACGGCTCGTATCGGAAAGTGAAAGGTAGTTCCATGTCGCGAATCGCCATGTCCGCCCTCCTCCTGCTGACGACCGCGTCCTGCAGGTCCGAGTTTCAGCCTCAAGCAGTGCAGGTCGTCGATCCCGGTCCGCCAGAACGGGTGCTGCCTACGATTCGCGTTCTCGATCACGGCATGGCCCCGCGGGTTCCGGTGCGTTACCGCGTCGCGCCCGGTCAGACGGAAGTGCTGTACCTCGAGGTGGTCCGAGCGAGGGCGGTACAAGCAGGGCAGGAGGCTGCCGGCGGGGCCATCCCCCCCGTGCAGCTCCAGGTCGAGATTGGGCCAGCCGAAGCCACACCGAACGGCTTCATCCGCCACCCCATACAAATCACGCAGGTGCGGCTCTCGCGCATGGCCGACAAGATGAGCCCCGCGCAACGCGAGCAGATCGAAAAGACGCTGGCGCCCTTGCTTCGGGTGCGCGGCTGGAGCGAGATCGACATTCAAGGCCGGGTGCGACGTGGAGAGTTCGAAGGGATGGAAGACGTTCCGCCGAACCTACGCACCATGCTCGGCAACGTTCGCGCCGCGTTGATGACGGTGCCGTTCCCCGACGATCCCCTCGGCGCCCGCGCCAAATGGGAGGTCGAGCGCAAGCTCCAATTTTCGGGCGTCTGGGTCGATCAGGTGGTCTCCTACGAGATCCGAGAGATGAGCGGCAATCAACTCACCCTGCAAGTCGCCGCGCGCCAGTCCGCGGAGCCCCAAACCATCCCGGGCGGGCGACTCGAGGCCTATCAAGCTCGACCACTTCGTTCCATTTTCCGAAGCCGAGGCCGTTGCCCAAATGCGCATCGCGACACCGGACGCCTCCGGGTCGCCTGAGCTGGTCCGCGTCGATACCAGGACGGCGCTGAGGCTGTACCCGGCCGATGCTGCAAAGGACTTCGATGCGGAACCGCCCGAAGAAGCGTCGAATCCGGACGATGCCAAGGTGATCACCGAGCCAGGCAAGCAGCGGCTGAGCTGGTGACGATTACTCGCGCCGAACGAAAAGCTCCGGGCCGAGCTCGGCGACCAGCATGTCGGCAGCTTGGGTCACCGTCTCGGGATCGTTGCCGTCGAAGGTGAT
>JASFKY010000123.1:0-9934 GCA_050118395.1 Myxococcales bacterium
CTTTCCGGCCGCGCGTGGAGCGGCGTCCTCGACGAGCCAGCCTCCCCCACGCGGGACCGCCCACGCCAATCGTCCCGCGACGAATCGAGACCGCCTCTCGAGCCTGTCCTGCGTTTCGCTCGGGATTAGCCAGTGGATTTCGCCATCCGATCCCGCGTATGCCATCGGGGTCGAGACTTCGGCCCCCCGACCCACCGATCCCACGCGACCCCCAAAGCGCTCGCAAAGGTGCTCGAGCTCGACGTAGATCGGGTCGTGCGCGGGGACCTTTTTCGTTCGGATGCGAGGTTTGAAAAGGGATGGGCCCGCCCGGCGCAATGCCTCCTCGAGAAGCGGGCTCGGCTGCCGATCCTCGAGCGAAGCCGGAGACAGGTGATCGAACACGCTGTTCCATGGCTCGTCATCCACAGTGGGGGCACCGAGCGCTCGCGCCACTGAAGCGACGGCCGACGCGCGCTTCCCGTGTTCCCGCCAATGGGCCGCCGTGCGTAGTTCCTCCAACGACGACGCATCGAGCGCACCGGATTCGATGCGATTCCAAAGCGCCTTTTCGTACGCGGCGAGGGCGGCGTCCCTCGGCTCCCCCTCGAGCAGGCGAGCGAGCCCTGCGATTGCGACCGCATGGCTCGGCTGCGCCCGGTGGGCCCGACCGTACGCGTCGGCGGCTGCCTCGGGCCTGTCCGTGTGTTCTTCCAGAGCGCCGATCCGCGCCCAAACGTCGGCATCGGCGAGCCCCAACGCCTCCACCGCGCGGAGCTGCTCGAGCGCCTGGTCCTGGAAGCCGAGGCGGTTCTCCAAAAAGTCGGCTGCGCCGAGGTGCGCCAGACGTCGTTGCTCGTCGGGGATGTCGGAGCACGCGAGACGACGCAGACATCGCACGGCCTCTTCCCATTGTTCGAGGGAAACATGTACCTCGGCGGCCAGCGCCAGCGCGCCCGCGTGGTCGGGGTCGGTGGTGAATAGCTCGCCGAGAGCTTCCAGGGTTCCGGGACGATCGCTGAATCCACGGAGCAGTCGGGCCCGTTCGTAAAGCAAATCGGGGCGATCCTTTGGCCCGCCTCGAGCGAGCCGTTCCGACACGAGCGCCTCGAGGGCCTCTGCGTCTTCCCGTTCGGCCAAGAGATCGTGGAGCCTGCGAAAGGCGACCTCTCGAGTTGGATCCGCCTCGAGGGCGCTCCGGAACAGGTCTTCGGCCAGCTGATCCTGCGCCATGCAATCGAGCCGGATTGCACCCGCTTCTTCCAGGAGATCGGCTCGAAGCGAGCCTTCGACGAATTGGGCGAGCCGTTCACACGCCTGAGCCGCGAGCGGCCACTGCTCGGCCTGACGGGCGGCGCTCCGCAGCATCTCCCATACCGCTAAGTCGTCGGACCTTTCCTCGACGGCTCGACTGAGCAACGACACCGCTTCGGCCCCTCGGCCCGCCTCGATCAGGGCGCGCGCGTGGGCGGCTGCAAGTGCGCTGCGACCGATGCCGCTGCTGTGCTCGAGCTTCGTTCGAAGCGCAGCAGCGCGGAGATCGGGATCGTCGCCGGGCCACAAAACTTCGTCCACCAATGTGGCCGTCTCCGAGTCGAGCTCCGTCTGGTCGACCGCCTCTTGAGCCGAAACGAGCAAGTCGTCGAGGGCTTGGTCGCCTCTGGCGATACGGCTCGTCCGGACCCCTTGCAGGAGGGTTTGTGCTCGTAGCGCACGGGTGGGGGCTAGGGCGGCCAACTGGAGCCACGAATCGCCGGCCGATGCGCCTTCTTGAGAAAACGACGCGCGCAGGCCGCCATAGGCGGCACCAAACCCGTCGCCCGAGGACCCGCTACCATCGAGAGCGTCGCCGAGCACCTCCTCGGCCGCGGCGCGCATCTCGGCGCTCGTCGAGTGCAGAGGCATCGATAGCAAGGCCACCGCTGCGCTCGACGCGGTGATGGGATGCTCGAGGGCCTGTTCGTAGGCTTCGCCCGCTCGTGACGCGCTCGCTTCTTCCATGCCGAGGGCGTCCCCATGCAACAGGGCAAACAGCTCGGGAACACCGTCTCCGAGATCGGACGTCATCAGCGCGGCGTAGGCGCGTGACCTCGCATCGGAGTCGAACTGACGACGTGCGAGATCCGCCACCGCGAGCGCTGCCGAAACGGACGTCGGCGAAACGGACAAAGCTTGCTCGTACGCGCTCGCCGCTAGCTCGAGCTTGCCGTCGTGCTCCGCGGTGGCTCCAGCAAGCAACAAGGAAAGCTCGGTCGTCGACGCCGGTGCCTGCCCGCTCCTGCGCTCTGCCGCGAGCGCCAAGACACGGTCGGTCTGCCCGCTCTCTCGCAACACGGCATCGAGTAGAGACAGGACGTAGGCATCGTCAGGGGCGGTTTGCAGCGCCTGCCGGATGGCGCTTTGCGCGGCGCTCCAGTCGCCTTTGCGGGCATGCGCTTGGCCGGCGGCACAGAGGTGGCCGGTTCGTCTTTCTCCGACGCTCAGCTCCGCGAGGGCTTCGTGCGCTCGCGCCAGGAGCGCAGGGTCGATGCCGAGAGCGCCACGCACACGGGCTAGGTGGGGAGCCCATGGTTCGCATTCCTGCTGCTCGAGGGCATCGTTCAGCAGGTGGTCGGCTGCCGCCGCTTCATGGAGCAGGTTCGCAGTGGCGTCGTATTTGCAAAATGCGACCAAGGCTCTCTCCTCGGGCCCGAGAGAGCACCGCAAGAGCTCGTCGCAATGCGAGATGATGGCGTCTGCGTGCTTTTCGTGGAGCGCCAGGCCCAAGGCATCGCGAAGGATCGCTACTTTCCACTTGTCGGCTGTATCGGCGGCGCGCGACAGCTCGCCGTGCTCCGTGGAGCCCGAGCCCGGGGCTCGTGTTTGGGCGGCCTGCCAGAGCAGGAGCTGCTCTTGCTCCCCATCGCTCGCCTCGGCTCGCTCGCGAAGTTGCCGTCCAAGCTCGTCGAGCGCTCCATGCCGCATCAGGGCTACATCCAATGCTGCGCGCGCGTAGTCGGAGCTCGGGTGGCGCTCTGCTACCGCACGCAACCGGTCGATGGCTGCTCGCCCTTCCTCGACCGACGAGGCCCGGCGGATCTGCATTGCCACGAACGCCGCATCGTCCCGAGCCGCCTCTTGGAACCACCTAGAAGCTTCCTCGATACCATCGTCGTCGCCTCGGCGCTCCGCCAGCCGGAGCGAGCGCAGCCTCGTTTGAGGATCATCGGGTAGCAAACGAAGCGCCGATTCGAGATATCGCGCTGCCCTGTCAGGCTCCCCGAGCTCGTTGTCGCAATACGACGCCGCTTCCGTCCAAAGGGTCACGGCCAGGCCGATCCGCTCTTCGGCTGGAACGGGAAGAAGCAAAGGGTCCGAGGGTGGCTCCGCGTCGACAGCATCCTCCAGCAGCGATGCCATCGAAGCCGCAGCCCGAACCAACGAGTCCCAGCGCTCATGCTCCTTGGCCACCCGACGCTGAAGACCGCGCGCCGACCACACGGTGCTGTCTGATTCGCTGGCCTGTTCGAGTGCGGACAGAGCGGCGTCGACTTCTCCTCGTTCGATCTCGTGAAGCGCCATGTCGATCCAAAGCGCGCCGCGGAGAGCAGAATCAGAGGCGTGCTCGGCCTGCACCCGAAGCGCAAGCCCCAGCGAATCGTGATCCCCGGCAGCCTCGGAGAGCCACTCCAGGAGCAGCGCAGGCACCGTGGGCGTGGGGCCTCGATCGATGGCTTGGCGAAGCAGCGACGCCCAGTCGTCGGAGCGAAGCGCTCGATCGATCAACGCTGAGGCGCTCGATGCTGCAGATCGGGCATTGGCTGCCAGCTTCGCGCAGAGGTCATCGACGGAACCTGGGGCCGAGTCGCGTTCCGCGAGCCGCAGCTGGGCCAGGAGGGCTGGCTCGAATGAAGGGCAAGCTAACGCAGCTTGCTCGTACGACTGCATGGCTTCGATGGCGCTGGCGAGCTCGTGCTCGTAGAGGGACCCGATCTGGTAGAGAATGGCTGCCTTGGCGGTGGACGTGGGATCGGCCTCCAGCTCGCGGTGCAAATTGGCGATGCGCAGCTCGACGGGATCGAGCTTGCGCGTCGTCGGCACCGGGTGCTGTGGCGGCTTGTCCATGGTCGGCCGCCCGTCTACGCGAGCGTCCAACCGCCGTCGATCACCATGACATCCCCCGTGACGTAATCCGATTCATCGGAAGCCAAGAACACCGCTCCTCCCGCGATGTCCTCGGGTTGGCCCACGCGCCCTGCGGCCGTTCGGCTCACGATGCTGTTTCGGACCTCGTCGTTGTCGACCAACACCTTCGCGAACTTCGTTTCGATGAGGCCGGGCGCAATGGCATTGACCCGGATGCCCGATGCGCCGAGCTCCATGGCCAGTGTTTTGGTCATGGAGATGACCGCGGCCTTGGTCATCGCATACACCCCTTGCATGGGCGCAGCCATCAGTCCCACCACGCTGGCCACATTGACGATGGACCCTTTGGCCTGCCTTTTCTGGAGATGACCTGCCACGAGCTGGATCATCCCGAAATAGCCTTTGACGTTGACCTCGAACGTCTTGTCCCACGCTCCCTCGTCGATTGAGAGCATCGGTCCGAAGTGGGGATTGGTGGCGGCGTTGTTCACGAGGATGTCGACCTTGCCGTACGTTTGGAGCGCCTCGTCGAGCATGGCTTCGCGCTGCGCCACGTGACCCATGTGACATGCGATTGGCGTGGCTTCGCCTCCTCGTTTGCGTATTTCGTCCGCGACCGCGGAAAGACCCTCGATCTTGCGCGACACGAGGACCACTTTGGCGCCTTCATCGGCCATTTTGCCGGCGATGGCAGCCCCGATTCCTCGGCTTGCTCCCGTGACGATTGCGACCTTGTCCATCAGGCGCTCACCCATGCTGTCCCCTCCTTCGATGTGACGTATAGCGCTCCGCAGGGTGTTTTCGCCAGCGCGAACTGCAACGGGCTTGCACCAAGTTCGTCCTGCGCAAGACTGGGCGCCTCTTTCTTTCGCCCAAGAGGTCAGTCTGAACCTGTCGTTCGCCACTGCTGCAGTCATCGGCGGCTTCGTCGCCGTGGTCTGGGGGGCCGATCGCTTCGTTTATGGGGCCGCCGGACTCGCCAGAAATCTCGGTGTCAGTCGGATCGTCATCGGCCTGACCATCGTCGCGTTTGGAACCTCCGCGCCCGAGCTGTTGGTCTCGGGAATGGCCGCGGCGGCCGGAAGCCGTGAAATGGGCGTTGGAAACGCCGTGGGCTCCAACGTCACCAACTGCACCCTGGTCTTGGGGGCGGCGGCGCTCGCAGGCCCGCTGAGCGTGCACTCCCGCCTGCTCATCCGGGAGATCCCGATCCTCTTTTTGAGCATGGGGCTCGCCTGGTGGTTTCTTTGGGACGGCGTGCTCAGCCGCACCGAGGGTTTCATCTTGTTGACGGGAATGATTCTCCTGGTTGCTTGGATCAGCGCAGAAGCGCGGCTGGAGCAGGGCGAAGCGTCGGTTGCGGTGGGCTCGGATCTCGAGCACGACATTCCGGATTCGCTACCGGCGATCAAGGCGATCGGGCTGTTCCTGGTGGGGCTGGTGTGCTTGCTCGTCGGGTCGCGCGTGCTGGTGTGGGGGGCGGTCGCCATCGCGCACGACCTTGGGGTCAGCGAGCTCGTGGTGGGTCTGACTCTCGTCGCGCTCGGGACGAGCCTACCCGAGCTTGCAGCGTCGGTGGCCGCGGCCCGTCGAAACGAGCCGGACATCGCCGTCGGCAACGTGGTCGGATCGAACATCTTCAATTTGCTCGGGGTTCTCGCGCTGCCAGGCATCATCGCCCCCGGTCACGTCGATCGTTCCGTGATTCACGTCGATTTTCCGATCATGGTCGGAGTGACGATCCTTCTGCTCATGGTGGCGATCAACCATGAAAATCGAATCGCGCGCAAAGCGGGAATCGCCCTCATCGTCGTCTTCGTGATCTACTTCGTCACGCCGTTCTTGCAGGCCCCTTGAGCCCCTCGCGCCCTTCGTCAGGCGTTGCGCCGCCAAACGAGTGTCATGTTGTTGGCCGGCATGTCCACGCGTCGTTCGAGCGAGAACCCGGTACGCTCGGCGAGATCGGTCAGCTCGTCGATGTCCCGCACGCCCCAACGCGGGTCGCGCGAGCGCAGGTCGCCGTCGAATGCCGCATTGCTCGGTGCGGTATGGTGCCCGTGAAGGCGGTAGGGTCCGTACGTGATCAATGCAGCGCCTGCTTGAAGCACGTGCCGAGATCCGAAGAAAAGCGCTTCGGTGGTGGCCCAAGGGCTGATGTGGATCATGTTGATGCACAACACCGCATCGGCCTCGGCAAGCGGCCAAGGGGCCGAGCGAACGTCCAGCTCGAGCGGAGGCAAAAGGTTATCCAGGGCCGATTCGTCGACCCACGACGCAATGCTTTGCCGCGCTTCGAAAGACGCCTCCGTGGGCTGCCAGCGCAGCGAGGGTAGGTGTTGCGCGAAGTATGACGCGTGCTGTCCCGTGCCGCTGGCCACTTCGAGCACGAGCCCCTGGGCGGGCAGGACACGTCGAAGCACCTCGAGGATGGGTTGTCGATTGCGCTCGGCCGCGGGTGCGAAACCTTTTGCCATCGTCTTTTCATAGCCCATAACCTCCAGTCATCGAAGCGAAGCGCAGGCATTGGAGGGGGCGATTGGGCTGGGGGCTCGTGGGTTTGGTCTGCCTCGGAGCCCCCTTGCTCACACGGGCCCTGCTGCTGCAGGAAAAACATCTAGCTCTTCGGCCCGCTGACGCTCGCGGAATCTTCGCCGATCTGGTGGTGGGCTTGCTGATGATCGGGGTAGCGGGTCTGTGTCTCAGGGCCGACCGATGGTGGTCCCGCGTCCTGGCAGCCCTGCTTCTCGGATCGTTCGTGGTGTCGAGCTTCGCCATGTACGAATTCATCTCGGTTTTCGACTCGCTCTACGCGTTCAGCCACATCGGCTTCGTCAGCGATTCCACCTTTTTGGGAGGCTCGGTCCCGTATCCGAAGCATCCGGTTTGGTTGGCTTTTTTGGTGACGGCGGCGATCGCGAGCGCGCTCTTCGGCCAGGTGCCGGGCAAAGCCTGGTGGCGGGCTTGGGGACTCGTGTTGGTCTCGTCCGCAGCCGCGCAGGCCCTCATTCCCCTTTCACCGGTCTACGACGAGTGGCGGCAGCGTCACGCGCTCGAGGCCAACGCGTCGATCCTCTCGGCAGCAGCGAGCGATGAGCCCTCGGCCGTGGGGGCCGATCTTCGCCACGTTTTTCGAGCCGATTTGCGCGGACGACGTTGGATCGAGCCTCTCGGAACGAAAACCAACGTCTTGCTGATCCTGGTGGAGGGAGCTTCGGGCGCGTACTTGCCGTCCGTGGCGGCTGCCGAAGGTGTGCAGAGCAGCACGATCATGCCGAGGCTCGACGCGCTGGCCCAAAACCACGTCTTGCTCAGTCGGGTCATTTCGCACCAACGTCAGACCAATCGCGGCGAGTACGCCATCCTCTGCGGCGACTACCCCAAGCTGCTCACCGATCAGTCCAAGATGACCGAGCAAACGTACGGGGCGGCGCATCGCTGTCTGCCTGCGGTCTTTCGAGATGCGGGTTATGCGACCGTGTACATTCAGGCCGCGCCACTCGGCTTCATGCTCAAAGATCAGTTCATGCCGAAAGCCGGGTTCCAAGAGCTGATCGGCGAATCCTGGTTCGATCGTGCGTACGCGCGGACCGACTGGGGCGTCGACGACAAGGCGTTTTTCGAGCAGGCGCTGGAACGCGTGCTCGATTTGCATCGCGCCGAGCAGCCGTTTTTCGCGACCATGCTCACCGTGGGCACTCATCACCCCTACACGATTCCCGACACTGCCCCCGCGAGCCAAGATGCTGGGATGAAGACCAGCCGGCACGATCGTGCATTCCGTTGGGCGGACGAGGCGATCACGGACTTCGTCTTCGCGCTCGAGCGTCATGGAGTGCTACGCGACACGGTCGTTTTGATTACGTCGGACGAGTCGTCGGGGTTGAGCGATGCCGAAAACGCCACCCAAAAGCTCCTGTCGCAGAGCTGGTCCTTCGTGGTCGTGCTGCTTCCGGAGCCGCAACCGATTTGGAGCAATTTGCTCGTCCAGCAGGTCGATACCGCCATGTCGGTGACCGACCTTCTCGGAATGGAACGAGAGGCGGCCCGGTTCCTCGGCCGGAGCTGGTTTCGACGGTACCATGCTCCTCGGCCCCTGTTTTCCGCAAACACTTATGCGCGCCGCGTGATGATGTGGGAGCCATCGGGCAGCGTCGTCGTGTGCGGAGAGTCGCTACATCAATGCACGCGCTCGGTTCCTCAGGCGGGACTGGTGTTTGGGGCGATCCGCCATAGTGAGCCTGCCACACCATACGAGCAACGGTTAGTGACGGAGGTCGCTCGGCTCACCCGGTCGGGAAGGAGCGATCTGAGCGACTCGGGTACGCTGGCGCTATTGACGGAGTCGACGGTCCAGGTTCGCGCCATAGATGGCAAGAAGCTGTTGGTGGGCGGGCAGTATCTCCGTGTGCCTGCGAGCAGCACCCTGCGGATCGACATCGACTTGCAAGTCGAAGGCGAGCGAGCTGCGGTGGAATTTCATCAGGACACGTTCGTTGATGGCCATCCGAAGCTCGTTCGCAAGGGGATTCGGGTCGAGAGCGGTCAGCGATGGCGCTTGCGTTACGAAATCGGCGTCCCGAACGATGCCGGTCAGCTGGTGGTTCAGCTCTATGCAAAGGCGGTTTCAGGAAGCACGTCGACCATACGGTTCCATCGAGCCGAGCTCACCATCGTGCCTGGCCGGATGACGTCGGAGGCAGCCGTCGTCCAGCTCGATGAAGTGTCGCAGCTCAATCCACTTCCACGTTGAGCCGGCATTGGATGCGATCCAGCTGGCCTTCCTCCCACCGTTCGAGGTCGTTTCGAAGCAGCTCGGCCGCGTCGCGTTCCTGTTGCTCGGAAGCCGGCTTCTCGGTTCCGAGATCGGATCGCTGGTAGAGTAGCCAAGCGTCGGAGGCACGATGATGGATGAGCCTGTATCGACCCCGTGTCACGGCCCCTTTGGGCTCATAGCCCTTGTTGGACAGCCGGATGCTTTGAAGCCTGTCGACGATGGTTTTGTCGTCGAGGGCCGGCAGGGGAAAGCTGGCGAACAGCTCGCGTCCGCGCACGGGAAAGGCCTCCGAGAACGAAGTGCGATCGACGTCATCGGGGTTCAAGGTGAACAGGCTTTGACCGACGATGTCCGAAGCAATGGGCAGGCCGAGAAAATGCATCACCGTCGGGGCAACATCGGACAGGCTCACTCCGACTCTCGGTCGCGCCGGCGAGAGGTCCGCGTGCCAAAGTACCAGGGGCACGTCGATCATCCAGCCGTTTAGATACACGTGATGGCCCCAATACGACCGTTCTCCCAACGCTTCCCCGTGGTCCGAAAAGAAGACGACCAGGCTGTCCTCGAGCCAACCATCCCGTTCTAGATACGCAAACAAGCGTCCGAGAGCCGCATCGAAGTAGGCGACCTCGCTCAGGTAGGCATTCTTGCGGCCTCGACCGAACCGAAAAACGCGCTGCTCGACGTACGGGTCGTGGGGCGAGTAGTAGTGAACCCACGCCATCACGGATGCGCCACTGGCTCGCGCATCGCGCAACCGCGCGATCGTCGAGTCCGTCGCGTCGTCGTCGTTTGGCACGAAGATCGGCTCGACCTCGGGCGCGAGGAATCGCGCCACGATCGGCAGACGAAACCAGCTCACGTCGGGCAGCACCACGATCTGGCGATCGACGCGAGATCGCGACTGCGAGAAGATCGTTTCTGGAAGAACCGGCGAAAGGTAAAGCTCGGCGGGGCTCATCCCGGTGAAGGCACTACCGACTGCAAACAGCGTTGCCGGATAGGTGGAGGTGGCGTTTTGAAAGGACACGCCTCGCTTTGCGAGGCGATTCAGCT
>JASFKY010000124.1:0-9910 GCA_050118395.1 Myxococcales bacterium
TTCACGAGCTAGGCCATGCTGCGGCATCCTGGCTCAGCAGTCGCATCGCGATTCCCCTGCCCTTCTTCACGCTCTGGTACGACGAGCAGTCCGTGCTGATGGGGCTCGTGGTGGTCGGCGCGCTGGGCTGGCTGATGTGGCACACCCACCGAGAAAAGAACTGGTTCATGTTGTGTGTCGCCGCAGGGGTGCTGGTCGCCTGGGCCATCACGACCTTCGTGATCCCAGCGCCCCAAACGCGCATGTGGCAAATCTTGGCAGGCGGATGGGGCGAGATTCTCTTTGGCGCGTTTTTGTTGGTTGCCTTTTATTTTCCGCTGCCCGATCGATTCCGTTGGGACTTCTGGAGGTGGGTCGCGTTGTTGCCTGCTGCACTCAGTCTCACGCACGCCACCTCGCTGTGGAGGACGGTCGCGGCCGACGTTTCGCAAATGCCCTGGGGTTCGGCCGTCGGAAGCGATAGCGACGGCGACATGAACAGGCTGGTTCAGCAATTCTCTTGGAACGCCAACGATCTAGCCGAGTTCTATCTACGCACGGCGTATCTATCGTGGGCGATTATCACCGTCGCGTTTGGCGTCGGCGCTTATCGCTTTTTCGACAAACGAAGAGCCGCGGCCCTTGGCAAGGACTAATCCGTCAGGCCCCACTTGGCCTTGTTCTGCTCGACCTGCTCCGGGGTGGGCTGATCGTGCCCTTCGTTCACCGGAACCTCGAAGTCGTCCTGGCACTCCATCATTTTCGCGTTGAGCGTCGTGTCTTCCTCGAAAACCTCGGGAACCGATGCGTCCTCGTAGATGGCTTCCCAAGGACACTCGGGCTCGCATGCGCCGCAATCGATGCACTCCTCGGGCTGGATGTAGAGCTGATTTGGGAAGGTCGAGCTGTCGTCACCTTTGTACTCGTAAATGCATTCGACGGGGCAGACATCGACGCAAGACATGTCGACGCAGTCGCGGCAAAGACGTGTAATGACCCAAGTCATCGGACTCCCTTCCGAAAAAGTGGCTGAAAGCTAGCAGGGGCTTTCCAGCCGGTCAAAGGCGATCGGAGCGGTGGCTAGCCCTTCGTTTTCGCGCTTCCTTTGCGCGGACTGCTCGCCTTCTTCTTGGGCGCTTCGCTCGGGTGGCAACCCGCGCACGTGAAGTCCTCGATCCCCAAGAGCTTGCCCATCGACGGGGTGATCGTCTCCCTCATGTACTTCACGGTTTCTGGAAACGTGGCCAGCATGCCTCGGTAGCCTGGCGTGCCCTCGGGCGGCACGATGTACATCGAGGGTGCGGGCATTTTGAAATTGATTTCCCGCATCTCTTCCCCGTGGCAGTTTACGCAGTCGAAATCCGCGTACTCCTCGGCGTCGTGGGCCGTGAAGAGCTCTTTCATGATCGGGTTCACCTTTCCGATCATGTAGAACTCTTTGTCCGAGACGCTCATTTGCTCCCACGGTGAATCCGGCGGGGTCAACCCCATCGCTTCGATGGCGCTCATTTTGCCGGTCGACCCGGATTTCGATTTGGACCCTGCACAGGCGAGGGCGAGCAACAGGCCAGCTAAAGCCGCGGATTTCACGAGCGTCGTCATGGGTGAAAATGGTAAATGATGCTTGCCGTGTTTTCGACCTTTTCGCACCGAAGCGGCCGTCGCGGGCTATAGTGGCGTCGTGCCGAAACCGAAGTCGATCTGGGTCCTGGGAGCGCTGCTCGCGGCGGCCTGCAGTCGCGGAGGGGAGTCGGCAGTCGTCATCGAGCCGAGCTTGGCGGTGTCCGAGAACGACGGCGTGCCCGTCGAGCCCTTTGGCGCCCCCAGCCCCGCCTACGCCCAGCTCCGCGACGTGACCGACGCCGCGCTAGGGCTTCCGTGGGACGGCGAGCTCGAAAGCTTTGCTCCGTGGCTCGAGGAAGAAACGGCATCGATCGAACGTGCGCTCGCCTTGCTCAAAGCCCTCCGGGCCACGGCGGGCGACGAGTATGCGGTTGCCAACGCCCGCATTGCGCTGGTCTACGAGCGCATCGCGCAGGCGCTGACCGATGCCTCGGCGACTGCCGACGCGGTCGGGTACGACGCGGACTGGAAGGACCAGCAGGGCCTCATTCAAGAACAGGCCAACGCCTTTTGGGCGCGGTGCGTGCGTTTGTGCGGCGTGGCGGGCCCCCAGCTCGATGCGTGGGATCTTCGGTGCCAGCGAGGCCTGAGCACGGGACAAAAGCAATCGCCTCGACAGCCTAAATGAAACATGTTCTATTTCTTCCCCATGGCCAAAGGGAAGAAAAGTCGCGCGCCCAAACCAGCCGAGCCACCGCTCGTGGTGACCAAATCGAACGCGCAAACATGGAACGATGAAGCGGACGTGGTCATCGTCGGTTTTGGAGGCGCAGGGGCCTGTGCCGCCCTCGAAGCCCGAGCGCATGGCGCAAGCGTGATCGTGCTCGATCGGTTCCATGGCGGCGGAGCCACCGCCATCAGCGGAGGCGTGTTTTACGCCGGAGGCGGGACCCACATCCAACAAGAGGCAGGCGTCGACGACGATCCCGACGAAATGTTCCGATACCTTTCGCTCGAGGTGAAGGGTGTCGTTTCAGAAGAAACCCTCCGAGACTTCTGCGACAAGAGCGTCGAAAATCTGGACTGGCTGGAACGATACGGCGTTCCCTTCGAAGGGTCCCTCTGCCCGTACAAGACGAGCTACCCGACCGATGACTACTACCTCTACTATTCGGGCAACGAAGGGTTCGCGCCCTACAAAAATGCCGCAAAGCCCGCTCCCCGCGGCCATCGCGCCAAGGGCACCGGCCTTCCTGGAGCCAACTTCTACGAGCCGCTGCGTCGAGCTGCCCTCGAGGCCGGCGCTCGCGTGGAGTACGAGGCTCGTGTCACACGCCTGGTGATCGACGGCCAAAACCAAGTGTTGGGCGTCGAGTACCGCCAGATCGAGCCCGGGTTTTGGAGCACGCTGCACCGCAAGCTGCACGAAGCGGGCATCGCGGTGGTGAAATACAACCCGCGCGTCGCCGCCCGGTTGCGAGAGCGCTGCTTTCGAATCGCGGCCGACCACTCGGTGACGAAACGAATTCGCGCCCGCAATGGCGTGATTCTCGCCGCCGGCGGATTCATCTACAACCGCCAAATGGTCAAAGAGATCGCGCCTCAATACCGTACCGGAATGCCGTTGGGCACCGTCGGGGACAATGGCAGTGGCATTCTCCTCGGCCAAAGTGTGGGCGCCAAGACGGACTTGATGTCACGCATTTCGGCCTGGCGCTTCATCAACCCACCCGAAGCCTTTGCCCATGGAATGATCATCAACCGCCGCGGCGAACGCTACATCAACGAATTCATGTACGGCGCGGCCGTGGGCGAGGCGATGGTCGAGCACAACGACGGCGTGGCGCTCTTGATCATCGATGCAGATCTCAAGAAGCTCGCGCGCGAACAGTGCAAGCCCGGCAAGGCGCAATGGTTTCAGCGAGCGCCCGCGCTCCTCAATCTCTGGTTCAACAGCAAGGAAGCCAAGTCGCTCGAAGAGCTCGCGAAAATTACCAAAGCGCCGCTCGACACGCTTCGCAAGACGTTCGAAGAGTACAACGACGCGGCCGAGGGCAAGATCCCGGATCGTTTCGGCAAAGACCCCGCCAAGATGCACGCCATGCGCAAGGGGCCGTATTTCGTGATCGACGCCGGAATTCGAAGCAAGCGTTTCCCGTGCCCGACGTTGACTCTCGGCGGTTTGGTCGTCGACGAGCGAACTGGGCAGGTCCGACGCGGAGACGGAGGCGTGATTCCGGGCCTGTATGCGGCAGGACGAAACGCGGTGGGCGTCTGCTCGCGCCAATACGTGAGCGGGCTCTCCATCGCGGACTGCGTGTATTCGGGGCGTCGAGCCGGCGGCGCGGCCGCCCGCGGCGAAGTCTATGCCGATAAAGACGCGCCCTCGCACGGACAGGGTGCGCCCATTCAAGCCAAGCCCCTCGAAGGCATTCCGATGATTCGGGAGCGTCAGGTCGCTGACCCGTCACCGGAAGCGCATCCCACGACGGCGACGCGTCGCGGCCGCAACGGCGGATCCTACCCGCGTCAACCGCTTCAGCGGCCGATCCGACGTCCAGGGGGAGCCGGCCGCGTCTCGCCCAAAGGCCGCCTCGGAGCCTCCAAGCGCTCCCGCTGAGCGATCATGATTCTCGAGTCGGAGCACCGCGCGATCGTCGACACGCTGGTCCGATACTCCACCGCAATCGACACCGGCGCCTGGCACCTCTTGCGAGACGTCTTTTTGCCCAATGCCCGTGTCGACTATCGGGGCGCCGGCGGACCCATGCTGAGCGGAGCGGAAGCTGCTGACTGGCTCGAACGGAACATGGCTCGATTCAAAGTGCTGCAACATTTCCTGTCGAACGTGAGAATCACCCAGGAAGGCAACGAGGTCCGTGCCCATACGTACGTGTTGGCAGTGCATGGCTACCAGGATGACGGCGGCCCGATGCGGTTTTTCGACCTGGGCGGGGAATACAGCGATCGCCTGGTGGAAACATCCGCAGGATGGCGAATCTCGGAGCGGGTGTTGCATACGCGTTGGCTGCGCGGGGAGGTCCCGAGTGCGGTGACTTGACGCGCCCGGAGGCCGGGATAAGGGTGGCTGCCGATCATGAGCGATTCGATCAGTGACGAAGAGGCGGAGCGCTGCGTCCGCAAGCTGCTGGCTTACCTCGGCGACGACCCCGAACGAGAAGGCTTGGTGGACACCCCGAAGCGAGTCCTCGGCGCCATCCAGGAGCACTTTCGCGGTTACCGCGAAGATCCCGTCGAGCACCTATCGCGCACCTTCACCGAGGTCGAGGGATACGACGAGCTCGTCTTGGTGAGCGACATCGAGATCTACAGTCATTGCGAGCACCACGTGGTTCCATTCGTGGGAAAGGCCCACGTGGCTTACATTCCCAACGGGAAAGTCGTGGGCCTGTCCAAAATCGCCCGGGTCGTCGACACCTTTGCCAAGCGGCTGCAGGTCCAAGAGAAGCTCACGGCTCAAATCGCCAACACGATCGACGAGACGCTCAGCCCCCAAGGAACGGCCGTCATTCTCCAGTGCCAGCACTTTTGCATGTGCTACCGGGGCGTTCGGAAGCCCGGGTCCTGGACGACCACCAGCCGGCTCACCGGTCTCTTTCTGAAGGACGAAGCGGCACGAATGGAGCTTTTGACCTTGATTGGGATGCGGCGCTCCATCGGCGGCCACGGCGCCTGAGCCGGCTCGATCGGAGCTCTTTCCGGCCCTACAGTACGGGCATGCGCGAGCAACACTACGACTGGGTGATCGTCGGCTCGGGTTTCGGCGGAAGCGTTTCCGCGCACCGACTGACCGAAAAAGGTTACAAGGTCCTGGTCATCGAAAAGGGCCGCCGCTTCAGTCAGGACGATTTCCCGAAGACCAACTGGGACCTCAAGCGATGGATGTGGAATCCGTCGATCGGGCTCAAGGGCATTTTCAAGATGTCCTTTCTCAAGCACATCACCGTGCTTCACGGGGTCGGCGTCGGCGGAGGCTCGCTGGTCTACGCCAACACGCTACCCACGCCGAAGTCGGAGTTCTTTCGTTCGGGCTCGTGGGGAGAGCTCGCCGATTGGGAAACCGAGCTGACCCCCCACTATGCCACCGCCAAGAGCATGCTCGGGGCCACGCAAAATCCAGTCATGACCAAGGGTGACCACGTCATGAAGGAAATCGCCAAGGACATCGGGCGGGAGGAGCACTTTCATCCCACCGAGGTGGCGGTTTTCTTTGGAGAGCCGAACAAGAAGGTTCCCGACCCCTATTTCGAAGGAGCGGGTCCCGACCGCGTCGGCTGCACCTTCTGCGGCGCATGCATGACGGGCTGCCGAGTCGGTGCAAAGAATACGCTCGACAAGAACTACCTCTACCTGGCGGAGAAGCACGGCGCCGAAGTGGCGCCGGAGACGGAGGTGGTGGCAGTCCGGCAGCGTCAGGGTGGCGGCTACGAAATCGAGACCAAGCCCACGTTCGACAAGGGTCCGATCGACACGGTGCGCGCGGACCGGGTGATCCTCGCCGGTGGGGTCATGGGCACGATGCCGCTTCTTCTCAAGATGAAGGAAGATCCGAGCGGCTTGCCCGAGCTCTCCGACCGCTTGGGTGACTTCGTGCGTTCCAACAGCGAGGCGTTGCTCGGTGTGATCACTCCGGACAAGAATGTGAATTTCTCCAAGGGCGTTGCGATCACCTCCATCCTGAATACGGACGAGCACAGCCACATCGAGCCCGTCCGATATGGCGCGGGCTCCGGGTTTTTCCGCACGCTGCTCGCCCCGCATGCGCCTGGCCCGACCGTTTTGTCCCGGCTCTGGGGCGCGCTGAAGGCGTTCATGCGGCAACCGGTTCGCTGGCTCAGGGCGCTCTTCGTCAAAGACCTGGCAAAGCAGTCCCAGGTGCTGCTCTACATGCGCACCATCGAAGGCACGCTCAAAATGCGCCTCGGAAGAGACCTGCGCACCGGCTTTCGCCGTGGGCTGGTGAGCGAGGTCGACGATCCCAGTCAGGCACCCCAGGCCTTCATGGAAGAAGCCACCGATCTCGGCGAGAGATTTGCGGACAAGGTGAATGGAGTCACCACCACACTCATGACCGAAACCCTGCTCGGCGTGCCGTCGACCGCGCATATTCTCGGAGGCGCCTGCATGGGCGCCTCGGCCGAAACGGGCGTCATCGACACGAGCCACGAGGTGTTCAATTACCCAGGTCTCTACGTCGTCGATGGCTCGGCGATCTCGGCCAATCCCGGCGTCAACCCGTCTCTCACCATCACCACCTTGGCAGAGCGCGCCATGAGCCTCATCCCACCCAAGCACGCGAGCTCGACGGACCGCACCTCGAAGGAGGGCGCCGCGTCGTTCACGGGGGAGTTACTAGCTGAGTGAGCGAGCTAGAGGGGTCGGCGGGCTCGGGCGGCTCGAGCTGGAACGTGTCCACGACCTCGCTCCCTCGCTCGTCGCAATACTCGGCCCACTGTCCCCATTGCGGGTCACCGAGCTTGAGGAAAAGCGCGAGGCAAGCGTAGTAGGCGCGCGCGGAAAGCTCGGCAAACGGCGTGATGTGCTCGGTGAGCGCCCCGGTATAGATGTCGAGGAGCTCCCGGTCTTTGGCGATGTGCTCCGGAACCGGCGCGCCTCGAATGCTGCTCGCCATGTCCTCGTACATGTATGCGAAGAGCGCCGTGCCGATTCCGCGCTCGTAAAGGGGATGGGTGCGAAGCGCGTGCGTCGCGCCAAGCGCTCGATCGGTGGCTTCCTGGCGACGTAGGAGCCACTGCCGGAATTCCCCCTCGGCCCACTCGTCGATGTCTTCTTCCGATTCGCCATCGGGCGGCTCGGGTGGGCGCACCGACACGGCCTCCTCGACGCGGCTCCAGAGCTCCTGCAGGTCTTGGCTGAGCTCTTCGCGCGGGTATACCGGCTGGGGAACCGGGATGGGGCTCACCACGGCCTGTTGCGACCCTTCGGGGGTCTGACGGCCTGCGCAACCTACCCCGAGCACGATCAGGATCGAGAGCCAACGCCACATGCGGCGACATTAACAGGCCCCGATCACACGGGCGAGTTTTGGGCGCAAAGGCGGGTTGACTTGACGGCCAAACCACCATTCCATGCTCTCATGGTCCCCTCCCTCGTCGAGCTGACCGACGCCGGGAGCGTCGATCAGGCCGCCAGGAGCTTGTTTGGCAGCTCGCTCGATCGCAGGCCCGCCGTGTCGCACAGCATGGCGGTGTGGAACGCCGGCGAAAACGCGCCGCTCACGGCCATTCGAATCAACGAGCATAGCCCCAAAAGCGACCTCGATTTCTTGAGCTTGCACATCGCTCGCGCGCGGGCCGATGGGCTCATCATCACGGGCAAGATCCTCCGCGACGAGCCCAAGCTCCGGTACGACCTACGCGCTGATGGTCGATGGGGCAATGCGCTCGTGAGCTGGCGGGAGCGTCGCTGGGGTTTGTTCGAGCCTCCCTGGCTCCTGATTTTGACGAAGAGCGGCGAATTCGACTTTTCTCACCCCGTCTTTCATGGGTGGGGGCGGCCGCTGATCTTCACGACGGACCGGACCGCCACCCGAAAGCTTGCCGCCGCCCCGTGCCCCGTCGTTTCCGACGAAGCCCCCGACCTCCAGCGTGCCATCCAGCACCTCCAAGTGATGCGAGAATGCGAATGTGTGTCGATCGAAGCAGGGCCCAGCACGGTCCGCTCGCTCTACGAGCGCCCCATGCTGGTCAAGGAGCTGTTGCTCTCGGTGTACCTTGGCGCTTCGCTCGACGAGCGAGCTCGCGGAGAACCCTTGATCGAGCTCTCCAAGCTGCGCGCGATGTTTCGGAGCGAGACCTCTGCGACCCACCGAGACCGAGAGCAATATTGGAGCTTTCACCGGCTGCGCCGCTAGCGACTCCGCACCGACCCCTGTACCATTGCGAATCGAATGACCCCGCGCATTCCCGCAATTCCACGCAATGCGGCACTTCTGATCGGCATGCTGTTGCTGATTCTCGTGACGCCCAGCGCCGACACCCAAAGAGCCAGGTTCGTTCTCGAGCTGATGTTCGATCTGATCTTGCTGTCGGGGGTTCATGCGGCGGGAGTCAGCCGCCACCGCTGGGCTTTCGGAGCGCTGACGGCAGTGACATTGGCCGTGCGGTGGAGCCGGGTGCTGATTGACGACTACCACTACGACCTCGTCGCCTTGAGCTTCAGTGCCGCGTGGCTCGTGTACGCTACGTGGATCATCGTGGGTCAGTTGTTCCAGCGGCGGGACGTCACCATCGATACGATTCTAGGCGCCATCAACGTGTATCTCTTGATCGCCGTGGCTTTCATGATGATCTACCAGATCATCGAGCTTCACGATCCGGGCTCCTTTGCGGGACTCCCCACCGTCACGCACGAAAGGCCTACGCAAGTTGGAAGCGCCATGCTTTACTTCAGCTTCGTCTGCCTCACCACCATGGGTTTCGGTGACATCGTGCCCGCGTCCGACCTGAGCCGACCTTTGGTGGTGATGGAAGGAGTGATCGGACAGCTTTATCTCGCCATCATGATCGCACGCTTGGTCGGACTGCACATCAGCCGAACGAGCGGCTAGGGTGATGGCTCTAGACCTCCGTCACCCTTCTTCGCGTTGAAGAAGATCGCGTAAAAGACGGGTACGACGACCATGGTGAGCACGGTGGCCACGGCGAGGCCAAACACGATGGTGACCGCCATGGCCATGTAAAACGCATCGAAAAACAAGGGTAGCAAGCCGAGGATGGTCGTAAGCGCCGCCATGGCGACCGGTCGCAGACGGCTGACGCCGCTATCGAGGATGGCTTGATACGTGGCCTTGCCTTCTTCTCTCTCGAGGTCCATCTGCTCGACCAAGACGATGGCATTCTTGATGAGCATGCCCGACAAGCTCAGAAAACCGAGAAGAGCCATGAATCCAAACGGCTGGTCCGTCAGCAGAAGCCCCATGGTCACACCGATGAGGGCGAGCGGCACCGTGAGCCAGATGACCAAAGGCTGGCGAATCGCGTTGAACAGCGCGACGACGATCAAAATCATGATGCCGACGAACATCGGAATCGGTGCGAACAGCGCGGCTTGCGCGTCGCGCTGCGACTCGTACTCGCCCCCCCACTCGACGTAATACCCGGGTGGGTAATCGAGCGCTTCGACTTGTGGTGCAAGGCGCCCCCACAGAGTCGGAGTCGACTCTTGCGTTGGATCGGTCACGACCGTCAAGGTGCGCTTTCGATTTCGACGCTCGACCACCTCGTCGGACCAGACGGTTTCGAGCCCCGTGACGACGTTGGCCATGGGGATGTAGCGTTGGGCGACGGGGCTCCAGATCGGGATCTGTCGTAGGTTCGACACGTCG
>JASFKY010000125.1:0-9854 GCA_050118395.1 Myxococcales bacterium
AATCACCGATTCACTTCGCACTCGGATGTATACGAATACCCACGACGCGATCACGCACCAAGGAAGTGCAAGCGCGACGCTCCGCCAGCCGGGTGTGCCGTACAGATTTCCAATCGCGATGGATGGAGCCAGCCAGAGCCACCACAAGAGCCCGATTCGGGTCGACCGCCCCCAGAACCCTCCCGGCATCTCTCGGAAATAGTAGCCGCGGAAGGCGACCTCTTCGCAAAAGCCCGGGATGAGGTTGAAGGTCAAACCCGCGGGCATGGCCATGACGATCAGCATCCACGGCTGGGGCGGGGGGCTCTCGCTCACGTACCGCTCGAACTCCGCGAGTTGATCGACAGGCACCATCGAGCGCTTCGTCTCGATCAGTCGATCCACGGTCAGAACGGGCTCGAAGCCGGCGAGCCAGGTGATCGCGGTCGCGAGAAGCAAGACCGCGACCGGTAGCAACCAAGCGATCCCCCACCAACGATTGACAGCCAAGCGGATGCCTAAGGGCTCGAGGATCGGTTGCTTGAGCCAGGGACCCTGAGACCACAGCGTCGCGAGCAAGGCCGGGACCGTGTACCAAATTGCGACCGCTCTTCCGGCGGCGCCGCTCCATTCGATCCCTCGCATCGCCATGGCGGCCACGGGAGCCCAACTGCCCACCGCCATGATGGCAAACGGCACCCAGATGAGGCGGGCCCTCGTGATCTTCGGGCTCACCGAAAGCGTTTCCAGGCCGCGAGCTCTGCGTCCTGAAAGGCCGCGTAGCGTTTCTGCAGACGCACCAGCTCTCCGTAGATACGCGGCATCTGCGGTGCCAGCGCGAGCAAGACACGCCCGGTGGCCTCCGCGTCACCGGCAGCGCGGTGCGCTTGCTCCAGGGGTATGCCCAGGTGCTGGGTCACGTCGCCGAGACGGCGGCTTTGGAGCTCCTTGAGAATCTCGCGCGCCCACACCAAGGGGTCGACCCACACCACGTCGTCGCGGGCAGCCGGTGGCAGATCCCCTGGCGTCATGGCTTTGGGCGCGGCTCGACCGATTTCAGACATCAGGAAGCCCCGGTCGAAGGCGGCGTTGTAGGCGACTGGAAGCTTGCCCTGAAGCACCTCGAGGACTCGCGGCATGACCGCGGCAAAATCGGGCGCACCGGCAAGCTCTTCGTCGGTGATCCCATGCACTGCGCGCGACTCCTCGGGTACCGGAATGCCGGGATTGACCAGCAGGCTTTCGCGACTCGTCACGCGGCCTTTGTCAAATGTCACCAGACCGACCTCGATGACGCGGTCGGTCTGAGTGTCGCGTCCCGTGGTTTCGAAGTCCACCACCACGAAAGGGATGTCTTCCCACGAAGAGCCGGGCTCGAATTCGTGGCAAAGGCCCTCCACGTTCTGAATTGCTTCGGCGATCAGGTCGGCGATTCCCGGATAGTGTCGACCCGTCGGAAAGCAGCCGCATACGTCGGTCCGTCCCCGCACGCATCGGAAGATGCCCTGCTTGGCCGCCTGGGCGCAAGTCGTATAACGGAAACTCGTGACGAGCACTTATCGGACGCGCTACGCACCGTCTCCGACGGGAAAGATGCACCTGGGGCACGCTCGCACCGCTCTGGTCACCTGGCTGCGGGCGCGGAAGCTTCAGGGGCGGATTATCATGCGCATCGAGGACATCGACGGGCCTCGGGTCGTGCTGGGAGCGGCCGA
The DNA here is from genome assembly GCA_050118395.1 of Myxococcales bacterium. Lineage (GTDB taxonomy): Bacteria > Myxococcota_A > Polyangia > Polyangiales > Houyiibacteriaceae > SG8-38. The sequence continues at coordinate 1,695 of JASFKY010000125.1, forward strand.
AGGGATTTGCCGGGATCACGAATGGCTCGGCCTGGACTGGGACGAGGGCCCGATTTTGCAATCCAGCCGGCAGGACGCGTACGAGCGAGCGCTTCGCCGGCTCGAGCATCGGGGCCTGGTCTACCCGTGCACTTGTTCTCGCAGAGAAATAGCGGAAATCGCGAGCGCTCCCCACGGCGAGGAAGGACCGCGCTACCCGGGCACGTGCCGCCGTGAGGGCCACAAGCCCGGCCGCCCTGCAGCGATTCGCTTCGTCTTCGATGATCCTTCGCCGGGCTTCGAGGACCTGGTGCAGGGCCAGTTTGCACCGGGGAGGGTGGGCGGCGATTTCGTGCTTCGGCGAGCCGATGGGCTTTGGGCTTACCAGCTGGCGGTCGTCGTCGACGACGCAGAGATGGGGATGACCGAAGTGATCCGTGGAGATGACCTGCTTTCATCGACGCCCAGGCAGATCGCGCTCTACCGAGCGCTCGGGTATCACGCGCCCCGCTTTGCACACGTGGGCCTGGTGCTCGACGCGCAGGGCATGCGTCTGTCCAAGCGTCACGGAGCGACCGCAATCGAGTCGCTCCGCCTGCGCGGGCGGTCGCCCGAGGAGGTCATCGGTATCTTGGCGCACTCATTGGGACTGACGCCGACCGCAGCGCCAGTGCGCGCCGAGGAGCTGATCGACCGCTTCGCTCTGGCCGAGATCTCTCGGGCATCCTTCACTTGGAATTCACGGGGTTGACTTTAATTCGGTTTTCCACCCTGATGGGAGAACATTTGATCGAGGCAAACGCATTGAATTCGAGTGAAAGGTTGATGGACATCGCGGAGCGCCTGACGGAGCTCGACCCCGTTCGCACCTATGCATCACGGGGCGCGGTTCTGGTCGCGGCCCTGGTGGGAGCGCGTTCCTTTCGACTCGATCGCCCCGACGCCGAGCCCTTGAGCGGCGAAGCCAGCCTCACCGCCAGTGATCCGACCATCTCGCTGCCTCTGAGACAGGGGAAAGCCTCCCTGGGTACCTTGCATCTCGAGATCGTCGGTCAGGCGCCCACCGGAAGCCAACTGGATCTCCTGAAGTGGGCGTCACGCCTTTACGCGAGAGGGCTCGCGCACAGCGAAAGGCTTGCCGACGAGGGCAGCCGCAGGCCCGGGGAAGCCGTCGAGCAGACTTTGCGGCGCGCGCCCCTCACGCCGCGGGAACGCGACGTGGTGTCCCGCTTGGTGTCCGGGTTCAGTACGCGCGAGATCGCCACGGAAACGGGGCTGACGGTTTCCACGGTCAACACCTATCTCAAACGCATCTTTTCGAAGCTTGGCGTGCACTCTCGAGTCGAGCTGATCGCCCGTATGGCCGGGACCGCTACGATCCCGCCTCGCCCAAGCTACGATGCGTCGCACCCGGATTGATGAAAGACAACGACGACCTCACCCACTTGGACGCCCACGGTCAGGCCAGGATGGTCGACGTGGGAGCCAAGCCCAAGACGGGCCGCGAAGCCCGAGCGCGAGCCACGCTACGGATGGAACCGGAGACGAGGCGTGTTCTGCTGTCCGGAGAGGCGCCCAAAGGTGACGCGTTGGCGGTCGCCCGCATTGCGGGGATTCAGGGAGCGAAACGGACCGCCGATCTCATTCCCCTCTGTCATCCGCTCGCCATTACCGCTTGCGAGATCGATTTGGCTCCTGCCCAGGACGAAAGCCGGATCCTCATCGAAGCATCGGTTCGCTGCGCGGACCGCACCGGCGTCGAGATGGAAGCGCTGACCGCCGTGACCGTCGCTGCGCTCACGCTGTACGACATGCTCAAGGCGATCGACCGCGCGATGGTCATCGAAGAGGTGGTCTTGATCGAGAAGCAGGGAGGCCGAAGCGGACACTATCGCCGTTCAGGCTAGTCTCGCCGGACGATTCTGCGAAGTGCGCGCCAGTCGTCGGCGACGAGCTCCCGAGTGACCACCAAGACGGACAGCGAAGCGAAGAAGCCGGCGGCGAGTGCGAGCAGAGCCGTGAACGGAGACTCGTGCGGAAACGCCCGGGCGGCCGCGTAGCCCGTAGCGGCCGCCAGTGCAGCGCGAACCCAGGTCTGCACGGGGATGAAGACCCCGAACATGCGATGGATGACCGCTGCCGACAGCACGAGTGCGACCGTCATGCCAATCGTCGTTCCCGTCGCTGCGGCTTCCAGTGTTTGCTCGCCCAATCCGGCAGCCAAGATGAGCACGCGATTGGCCGCGATGACGGTTGCCAGCGATACCGCTGCGATGAGAGCCGCAACCGAGGGTCTGCCCGCCCCGCTGATCGCCGTTGCTGCGACCGCAAACAAAGCGAAGGCCACCACGCCGAAGACCAAGATCGACAAGGCCGGGGCGCCCGCAAGATACTCGACCGGATAGGCGAGACGCATCACGCCGTAAGCGGCGCCCGAAATCGGCGCGGCGCACAGCAACAACGAGATCAAGGACAGGCGCATGGCGTGCTGAATCGTCGTGCGTGCCGCTTCGCGATCGCCGATGCTGGTCGCCTTGCTGATCATCGGGAATACCACGAACGTCATCGAGACGATCAGCTGGTAGGGTACGAAGGCGAACGTCTGCGCCGCGCGGTAATGTCCGACGTATTGGTTTGCCAAGTCTACGGCGGACTGCACCGCTCCTGCGCCGAATGCGATCTCGGTGGCGGTCCGTTTGAGGACCTGAATGTCGATTAGCAGGATGCCGTTGAGACAGACCTGATACGCCCAAATGGGGGCCATGAAGCCGAGCCAACGCGCCCTTTGGATTCCTTCCCCAGGTTCCGCCGGCGCCCCGAGACCGATCCAAAGCAAGCTGATGGTGACGATGGTGGCGGCCGCCGTCGCGAATCCGGCCACTGCTCCGATCGCGCCCAGACCGAGCGCGGCCCCGCCGATGATCCCGGTGGTACGCAAGGTCGAAAACGTCACGTCGAGCCGCGCTTGCTTCGCAAAGAGATGCCGACCGTTGAGGCTGCCCACGAGTGCGGCGTAGAGCGCGTAGGCGAACACGACGACGGATGCGACCCGAAGCAACGGGGTCAGTTGGCGGTCGAGCAGCGCGTCGGCGATCGCCGGCGCCAAAGCGAAAAGTGCCAGGGCAAGCGTGCCTCCAACCAGCGCTTGTACCCGTAGGCCCTGCCGCAGCGTGACGTCGGCACGGCTCTCGTCCTCGCTCACGAACTTCGATACGGACTGCATGGTCGCCACGATCAAGACGTTGGTCAGGATGACCACCCCACTCATCGTGGCCGAGTACAGACCGAACTCCTTGGCCTCGCCGAAGATCCGTGGCAGCAACAGCTGCACGGCGTAGCTGGTCAAGATGAAATACACCTTGGCGCCGGCAATCGACACCAGGCCGCGCCCGGCGCGGCGCGCATCTTCCGAGGAGCTCACCGCGGCCGGTTGTGCCGCCCCGCGAAGGTCCGGTCAAGGGTTGACTTGGATCGGAGCATGACGCCAACTACGCCCCAGTGAGGGTTTCGTTCTTCAGCTTGAAGCGCGGCGCATACGGCCGCCTCATCTCGGCCGCAGGAGTGCTCGGAGCCGTCGTCGTCGTGGGGGCGACGTCCTATTACCTGGTCGGGGAGGGTCGCTGGTCGTGGTTCGACTGCTTCTACATGACGATCATCACCCTCTCGACCGTCGGCTTCGCCGAAACGCTCGAAGGCATGCATCAGATTCCCGAGGCGCGAGTGGTCACCGTTGCCTTGATCGTGTTGGGCAGTGGAACTCTGCTCTATTTCATTTCGAGTCTGACGGCTTTGATTGTAGAAGGAGACCTGCAAGGAATACTGAGGCGCAGAAGCATGCAAAGAGCAATTGGCACCCTGAGCGATCACGTCATCGTTTGCGGTAGCGGCACGACGGGGCGGCACATCGCCGCCGAGCTGAGGGCCGTGGGCGTACCTTTCGTCATCATCGATACCGACGGCGGCCGGCTCGAAGAGTTGAGCAGCGAGTTCGATGACACCTTGCTTTACATCCGCGGGGACGCCACCGACGATCACGTGCTCGAGCTGGCCGGGATCGAGCGCGCCCGCGGTGTGATTTCCGCGCTCAACGACGACAAGTCCAACCTGTTCGTGACCATCAGCGCCCGTGCGCTCAATCCGAAGATCCGGATCGTGGCCAAGTCCATCGAGGCCTCCACGGAAGCCAAGCTCCGCCGGGCGGGGGCAGACGCCGTGGTGGCGCCCAACTACATCGGTGGAGTGCGCTTGTTCAGCGAGATGGTCAGCCCGAAGACGGTGGCTTTCCTAGATCGCATCGTCCGTTTCGGAAGCGGAATTAGCGTGGGCATCGAGGCCATCGACATTCCGGCCTCGAGCCCCCTGGTTGGCAAGAGGCTCGCCGAAACCAAGATTCGAGAAGCCGGAGCGCTGGTGGTAGCGGTCCATCGACCCGATGGCGACTACGTGTACAATCCCGGCAGCGAGCATCTGCTCGAAGCTGGCGACTCGCTGATCGTGCTCGCGGACAATCGAGACGTCGCCGCTCTCCGACAGAGAATCGCCGGCTGAGTGCGCGCAAAGGCCCAATTAAGCCCGAGAATTTCGCGAGTGTACGGGCCTTGACGGCCTGGGGCCCGTGGTTAGGTTGGGCACACTCCGGCGGAAGATCGGGGGCGAAAAGGAGATAGTAGAAACATGGCAAAGATTATCGGCATCGACCTCGGGACGACCAACTCCGTCGTCGCGGTGATGGAGGGCAAAGACCCGAAGGTCATCGTCAATGAGGAGGGTGACCGGATCACACCGTCCGTAGTGGCGTGGGACGACCAGGGGGAGATCCTCGTCGGCCAGATTGCCAAACGGCAAGCCATCACGAACCCCGAGGGCACCGTCTACTCGGCCAAACGGTTCATCGGCCGGCGCTTCGACGAGCTCGGCGACGATGCGAACCGAATGCCGTTCAAGGTCATCGAGCTCAAGAATGGCGACGCCGGCTTCGAGGTTCGAGGAAAGAAGCTCGCGCCGCCAGAGGTGTCCGCGCAGGTGCTCCGCAAGCTGAAAAAGGCAGCCGAGAACTACCTGGGAGAGACGGTCACCGATGCGGTGATCACCGTGCCGGCGTATTTCAACGACTCGCAGCGCCAAGCCACCAAGGACGCTGGCAAGATTGCGGGGCTCAACGTCAAGCGCATCGTCAACGAGCCCACCGCGGCGGCGTTGGCCTATGGGCTCGACAAGACCGAAGATCATTTGATCGCGGTGTACGATTTTGGTGGCGGCACCTTCGATATCTCCATCCTGGAGGTGGGTGACAAGGTGGTCGACGTCATCAGCACGAACGGCGATACGCATCTGGGCGGCGATGACATCGACCAGCGCATCATCGAGTACCTCGAGTCCGAATTCAAAAAGGACACAGGCATCGACGTGAGCGGCGACAAGATGGTCGTGCAGCGGCTCAAGGACGCCGCAGAAAAGGCCAAGATCGAGCTCAGCACCAAGCTGGAGACGACCGTGAACCTGCCGTTCCTGACCGCAGATGCGGCCGGGCCGAAGCATCTCAACATTCGGATCACCCGCGCCAAGCTCGAGTCCATGATCGACAGCCTCGTGCAGCGCACGCTGGAGCCTTGCAAGAAGGCCCTGTCCGACGCCGGCAAGACCGCGGCGGACATTTCCGAGATCGTGTTGGTGGGCGGTTCCACGCGCATTCCGCTGGTACAGGAGGCCGTGACGAAGTTCTTCGGCAAGGAACCTCACAAGGGTGTGAACCCCGACGAGGTCGTGGCGCTTGGTGCGGCCGTCCAGGCTGGCGTGCTCTCGGGCGACGTGCAGGACATGGTCCTTCTCGACGTGACGCCTCTCAGTCTCGGCGTCGAGACCTTGGGCGGTGTCATGACAGCGCTCATCCCGCGCAACACGACCATCCCGACGCGCAAGGAGGAGATCTTCTCCACTGCGGAGGACAGCCAGACCAAAGTCGAGATCCACGTGCTCCAAGGCGAGCGCGCGGAGGCTAGCAACAACCGAACCCTGGGCCGTTTTCACCTGGAAGGCATCATGCCCGCGCCACGCGGCATCCCGAAGATCAAGGTGACCTTCGACATCGACGCCAACGGGATTTTGTCCGTGACTGCAAAGGACGAAGCGACCGGCAAGGATCAAAAGGTGACCATCACCGCCAACAGCGGCCTTTCCGAGGGCGAGATTGACAAGATGGTCCAGGATGCCGCTGCGCACGAAGAGGAAGACCGCAAGCGCCGAGAGCAAGTCGAAGCGCGGAACAAGGCCGATCAACTCGCCTACGGGGTCGAAAAGGCTCTGGAGGAGGTGAAGGACAAGCTTCCCGCCGACAAGGTCACGGAGGTCGAAGGAAAGGTGAAGTCGCTCCGCGATGCCATCGAAGCCAACGACACCGCCGCCATGGCGACTCACAGTCAAGCCCTGGAGGCCGTCATGAAGGAGATCGCCGAGGTTGCCTACAGCTCCGCCGCCCAAGGTGGCGCCACCAATGGGGCTCCGGGCGAGGCCGGCAGTGAGTCCGGAAAAGGTGACGATGACGTGATCGACGCGGAATTCGAGGAAGGCGATTAACTGCGGTCTGACGATATCTAGAACGACCCCGCCCGGCGTTGCGCCGCGCGGGGTTTTCATTGTGCTTGCTCACGGCCGCTTAGCCCCTACATAGGAGGGGTAAACCCGCGACCTGCGGGATGGGAAGATTCATGCCGGCACTCGACATTCCTTTCTTCGGCACGCTCGTGCTGAGCCTCATTCTCATCAGTGCGTCTTATACGATGGCCGTGGCCATGGGCGCGGGTCGTGGGCGGCCGCACCTGCTACCGGCGGCGCGCTGGGGAACGTATGCGACCTGCGCGCTGGTCCTGGTCGCCGTTTGTGTATTGGCGTACGCGTTTCAGGTTCACGACTTCCGGATTCGTTACGTGGCCAGGTACAGCGATCGGTCGATGCCGTGGTGGTATTTGATCGCTTCGTTGTGGGGCGGCCAGGATGGCTCCTTGCTCTGGTGGTCCTTCCTCCTGGCGGGCTACACGTTTTTCGCGACACGCTGGCTTCGGGGCCGCTACACGGCGCTTCAGCCTTGGATCTTCGCGACCTTGATGAGCATCTTCGTCTTCTTCGCCGTCTTGATGCTCTTTGCAGCCAATCCCTTTGCCACCTACATCCGCACGACACCCGGTGACGGCGAAGGGCTCAATCCACTCCTGCAGAACTACTGGATGGCCATCCATCCGCCCTCGCTCTACATGGGATTCGTCGGCTGGTCGATCCCGTTTGCCATCCTGGTAGCCGCGTTGATCACCGGACGCTTGGGCAACGAGTGGGTTCGCGCGGCCCGGTTGTGGTCCATGATCGCCTGGACGTTTCTTTCGCTCGGTCTGTTGCTTGGTTGCCTCTGGTCTTACGAGGAGCTCGGATGGGGTGGTTATTGGGCGTGGGATCCGGTCGAGAACGCCTCGTTCATGCCCTGGCTGGTCGGCACCGCGTATCTGCATTCGGTTCTGATTCAGGAGCGGCGCCACATGATGAGGGTGTGGAACGTCTTTTTGCTCTCGCTGACGTTCGTGCTCACCATTTTTGGAACGTTCCTCACCCGGTCGGGCCTCATCGCCAGTGTGCATTCGTTCGCACGTTCCGACATCGGGCAGTATTTCGTTTGGTATCTCGCGTTTCTGATCATCGGGATTGCAGCGCTGATGATCTGGCGGCTTCCCAAGCTCAAGGCCGACAACGAAATCGAATCCCTGATGAGCCGCGAGTTCGCCTTTCTACTCAACAACTGGGTTCTGCTCGGCATGATGGTGTTCGTGCTGATCGCCACCACCTTTCCCCTCTTGAGCCAATGGCTGCGGGGCGAGGAGGTTACCGTCGGTCCGGGCTTTTACAACAAGTGGATGGCGCCGCTCGGTATCGTTCTGTTGTTTTTGGCTGGCCTCGGTCCACTCGTCGCATGGCGAAAAGCAACCGGAGCCAAGTTGGCGCGCGCCCTCATCTTCCCCGTGGGTGCAGGTCTCACCGTGGCGGTGCTTCAGATCCTCTTCGGTGCGCGCCTCGGCTACCCGCCCATCGTCGAGCCTACCGAGATCTACGACACGGTGACCGGGAAGGTTTTGGCATGGATCGGGGCCGTGTTGCCGATGCTTTCTTTTGCCACTTGCGCGTTCGTGCTCGCCAGCGTCA
>JASFKY010000126.1:0-9835 GCA_050118395.1 Myxococcales bacterium
ATGTTGCGGGTTGCCGCCTTCCTTGGTGCGGACGAACAAGGTTCCGACCATCGAGCAAAGGATCCCGCCTGCGGCGATCACCAAAGGCAAGATGACCGGTCCGACGCTGTTCCCATTGGATACGGCGTCGAAGCCGAGGGCGAGGACCATCGCGCCGATGATGGCGCCGACGAACGATTCGAACAAATCGGCGCCCATCCCGGCCACATCGCCGACGTTATCGCCCACGTTGTCGGCGATGACGGCCGGGTTCCGCGGATCATCCTCGGGAAGACCTGACTCGACCTTGCCGACCAAGTCTGCGCCGACGTCCGCGGCCTTCGTGTAGATGCCACCGCCGACACGCGCGAACAACGCGATGGACGAAGCACCCATCGAAAAGCCGGTCAAAACGTTGACGGTGCGCGTGAGCTCCCAGCCAAGGACGTTCATGAAGATCAAGTAGAGCGAGCCGAGGCCCAAGGTTGCCAGACCCACGACCGTCATGCCCATGACGGTCCCTCCAGAGAAGGCCACGGCGAGCGCCGGGGACAGGCCCAGGCGGGCGGCCGCAGTGGTTCGCACGTTGGCGTTCGTCGCGACCTTCATGCCGGCCCAGCCGGCGCCGGCGGACAACGAAGCGCCCACCATGAAGGCGGCCGCGATTTGCCATCCTCGTGATACATCGCCGTAGTAGGCGAGACCGAGAATCGAGGCGACGATGGCAACGAAAATCGCGAGCACGCGATACTCCGCCCGGAGGAAAGCCAACGCCCCCTCCTGAATCTGACCGGCAATTTCGACCATGGTCGAGTCGCCCGGATCCTGCTGAGAAACCCAACTTGCCTTCATCCAGGCAAAGACCAGAGCAAGCACCCCCGCCACGGGGGCTGCGTAGATCAGATTTTGCATGTTCGCTGAACCTCTACTTAAGCCCGACCCCGGTTGAGCATTGGCGGGCGGCGCCCTTTGTACAAGAAATGAAAATCAGGTCAAACGCAGGGACCTGTATTCGGCGAGGACGCTGAAATTACGTGGAATTAGCCTCCGTGGGCTTCAGCGATGGCCTCGCGCGCTGCAGCAAAGTCAGATGGGCCCTGCACGTTGGCCCGACCCACCCGTTTGTCGATCCGCACCAACAAGCCGCTCAAGACCCTTCCCGGGCCGACCTCGACGAAGAGCGAGACACCGTCGTCGATCATGCGGCGAATGGTCTCTTCCCATCGAACCGGCCGGCTCACCTGCTGGATCAACGCCTGCTTGGCCGCAGCAGCATCGGTCACGGGCGTGGCGTCGACGTTGACGTACACGGGCACACGGGGGTCGGAGAACCGGATTCGGTCGATGTCTTCCCGCAAACGCGCCTCGGCCGGTTCCATCAGCGACGAATGAAATGGCGCACTCACGGGAAGCTCGCTTGCGCGGGCCCCAGCTTCTTTCAGCTTGGCTCCCGCCGCTCGCACCGCTTCCGTCTCTCCCGCAATCACGGTCTGCTCGGGGGAATTGTAGTTGACCGCTTCGACCAAACCGGGAATCTCCGTACAAACACGCTCCACCAACGTTCGGTCGGCCTTGAGCACTGCAGCCATCGCCCCTTGTCCGTAGGGTACGGCTTCTTGCATGTACTGGCCTCGCTTCCGCACCAAGCGCAGCGCATCGGTGAGCTCCAGCGTGCCCGCCGCGACGTGCGCCGAATACTCACCGAGGCTGTGTCCGGCCACGACGTCGAACGGCGCATCGAGCGCACGAAGCAATGCGACCGAGGTCGCCAAGACTGCGGGCTGCGTGTTTGCGGTGAGCTTGAGCTCTTCCTCGGGTCCCTCGAAGCAGAGGTGGGAGAGTGCTTGTCCGAGAGCCTCGTCCGCTCGATCGAAAACGTCTCGCGCCGCGACAGAGGTCTCGTAAGCCTCTCGACCCATGCCGACTTTCTGGCTGCCCTGTCCCGGAAAAACGAATGCGACCTTGCCCATCGGTCGGGTGCATAGCACGATCTTCCAGGGGCCAGATTGACGGTAGAGCCAAATGCGGAGGACCGAGAGCACTTGAGCGCGCTGTCCATCGGCCACTTCATCCTGGGGGGCGTGTCGCTTCTCGGCGCCGCTCCCATACTCTTCTACGGCGCCGCGGGTGCCAAGCTGCTCGGAGGGCTCGGAGGCGACCTCTCCATGGCTCTCGGCAATCTTCCCACACAGCCTGGCGCCCATCCCCTCGGAGGGGCTCCCGATACGATGTTGCAGGACCTCCAAGTGCTTCTCACCGCCTTGGTGGCCTCCTTCATCGCGCTCTCGGTTCTAGCTGCCGTTCATCTCGTGGTGGTCGGTGTCATGATCCGGCGCCGCCGGTGGTGGACCTTTTGCTATCTGACCGGCTGGGGTGAGTGCCTGATGTTTCCTTTTGGTACGATTCTCGGAGTTTTCACCATCATCGTCCTGGGCCGACCCTCGGTAAAACGACTTTTCGGCGTCGACGGCGCTGTGGGGGTTGGCGGCCCCATTGACAACCAGGCTGCTCGGCCGTAGCCAAACGGAGCTGCCGAATGGTCGACGCCGAAACACTGCAGGAGCGGATTCGCCGAGGTTTGGGAAGCGTCTCGCACATCGAGGTGAGAGACCTGACCGGAACCCGTGATCACTGGGAGGCGCTCATCGTGTCCGACGCATTTTCTGGCAAGAGCCGCATCGAGCAGCATCAAATGGTCTACGCTGCACTCGGCGAGCTGATGGCGGGGCCGGTGCACGCACTTGCGCTCCGGACCTACTCGCCCGAGAGTTGGGACAAGCAACGGGGTTAGACGATGGACGACAGCTTGCGACAAAAGATCCAGGGCATCATCGACAGTCACGACGTGGTGCTCTTCATGAAGGGCACCAAGCATTTTCCTCAATGCGGCTTCTCAGCGACCGTCGTGGAGGTGCTGCGGCGCTCAGGGTCGGATTTTCAAGACGTGAATGTCCTGGAGGACCCCGGCATCCGGCAAGGAATCAAGGAATTCACCAACTGGCCGACCATCCCTCAGCTCTACGTCCGTGGGAAGTTCGTCGGTGGCTGTGACATCGTCCGAGAAATGTACGAGAATGGTGAGTTGGACGCCCTGCTTTCTGCAAACGAAGCCTGAGGCGTCAGCCAGATGGCGCAGGAGCTTCTCGGAGGCAAATACGAAGTTTTAGGGCTCGCCGGGGAAGGCGGCATGGCCAAGGTGTACCGTGGCCGAACCCACGGCGCGGCGGGCTTCGTGCGTCCCGTGGCCATCAAGCGTCTTCTCGCACCTCTGAGCCAAAACCCCGATTTCCTCAAGCTGTTCGTGGAAGAGGCCAGGGTGGTGTCAGAGCTCGACCACCCGAACATCGCGCAGATCCACGACTTCGATCGGGATCGTGCCGGCGAGTACTATCTGGTGCTCGAGTGGGTCGACGGCCTCACTTTGGCCGAATGGCGAGCGGGCTATCGCGCACACGGCAATCACACCCCTTGGAACCTCACCGCAGCGATCGGCATCGAGGTTCTCAATGCGCTTCACGCCGCGCACGAGCGCACGGACGACCAAGGCCGTCCGGCGCCCATTTTTCACCGTGACGTCACCCCGCAAAACGTAATGGTCAGCGCGTGCGGAGTCGTGAAGCTGACCGACTTCGGGCTGGCCAAAGCGATGGACCGAAGCTCGATCACCAAGCCCGGGTTCGTCAAAGGGAAGCTGTCGTATCTGGCGCCGGAGCTGACCTACGAGGCAGAGCCCAGTGCGCAGACCGACGTCTTCAGCGTGGGCGTGGTGCTTTGGGAAATACTCGCCGGCGAGAAGCTGTTCAAGGGCCAAGATCCGCTCGAGGTGGTCAGCACGATTCGCAAGATGGAAATCCCCGATTTGTCGGAGTTTCGCGGCGACCTTCCCGAACGCCTGCGCGCGATCATCAAAAAGGCCCTTCGCCGCAACCCGACCGACCGTCACCGCTCGAGTCGGGAGATGGCACGCGAGCTCGCGGCTCTGTTGCGCGATACCGAAGAAGCCACCGATGCCCACGTGGTGGCGCAGAGCGTGCGGTGGGCCCGTGAGCAACGATCCCAAGCGATGCCGAGCGAGCTGCCGACCAAACCCTTCGCCGCGCAGCAAAGCTTGGCCCGCGGCAACGCAGCCGATGAAACGGTTCCCGACCCGAGCATTCCCCTCACGCGGCGAAAGTGAGCGCGGCGGTGTCGGCTCGTCTCAAAGCAGATTGAAGCCGAGACCGGCCAACACCGAAAGCGTCACGAATGGGGGCGTCATGCCGATGACGGCGGCGATCATGTAGTCGCGGAAGCTCACGCCGGACATGGCCAAGGTGTAGTTCACGGGAGGGATCGCCCAAAGGAAGAGGCGAATCACGATCATCGATCGAATGGGGTATTGCTCCAGACGGCTCAGTGGTTTTTGCAGAAACGGGCGCTTGATGTTGGCGTTTGTGAGAGGCTGACCGCCGATGCTCCTCACGATGACGAAAGAAACCGCCACCGAAATCGTCGCGGCAATCATGGACGCCGCGGAGCCCCAAACCGGCCCGTAGGCGAGACCCGAAACCATGACGAATACGAAACCCGGGATGTACAGAAGCTGGCCGACGCAAAAAGTCACCACGAAGACCACGAAGCCGCCGATGCCGGCCTGCCGCATCGATTCTCGAATGCCTTCCACGGTCAGCTGGTCCGTGAAACCGCTCATCCGCCCGACGAGGTAGACTCCGGCGAGGAACACGGCGAGCAGCACGAGGCGAACCCAGGTATTCACGGCTGGCAGTAAGCCACAGCCACGCCGGCCATACCAGCCGGGCACTTCGACATCACGGGGCCATCAACGTATCGAGCGGGTTTCTCGTCACTCGGTTGGAGCCATCGAGCGAGTTGATGTCGATCCGGCTCAAGTCGACGCGAGGCGAAAAAACGACGCTGTGAAACGAGTCGACGATGCGCTGCAGGTGACTACTTCCCGTCTCGTCCTGCTCGATCTCGACGTCGCTACAACCCCATGATGCGCCCGTTCGCCCGTACAAACACATCTGCCCTCCTTGCACTCGAATCAGAAGACCATCGCTCGACCGAGTGAAGCGTGGCGAACGCAGGATTGCCGTGGCCAGCTCGCGATCGATCTCCGCGTCGCTCGACTGCACCTCGACGGGAAGCGGCCAACCCAAGCGGCGAAAAAGCCCCGGATCGGTGTCGAGCACTTCTTCGTATAGCGACGTAGCCTGTCGCGGATCGGATAGGGACCTGGCCAAGACGGCGCGAACCCGCTCTCGAAGCAGGGCGTCTCCGGGTTGCAGCCCCACCAGGGCCCGACGCGCATGGGCAACGGCCTCGTCGTACTCGTGTTGAGCCAGTGCGACTTCCGCGAGCACGGCGTCGTAGTACGCGTCCGCGCCTTCGCGCGAATCCTGGCTTGCCACCCGATCGATCGCTGCCCGCACCACGCCAGGCCCCAACGCGCCAATCAGGTCGCCCAAGAGCCAGGGAGGCATCACCGCGCTGCGGGCCGTTCCGATGGCGAAGGTTCCCACCAACCGATGCTCGTCGTTCAAAAAGCGCGCGGCTTGCCGCCCGCTCATCCATGCCTGAAACCGAAGCCAAAGCGCTTTGCCGTGGGCCCACCAGCGCTCGTAAAACGGCTCGGTCACTGCACGCTCGACCGTCATCTCCGCCAGCTCCAACCTCGCTTGCCGGTCCAAAAGCGCCACGATGCTCCTGTCCTGAAGTGGATCTCGGCTGTTGTGCGCACGTCGGTCTGGGAGAACCGAGGCCTTGTCCGTGATGCGAAGCGCCTCGTCCGGTCTTCCCATGAGCAACAAAAATGCGGCGAGCGACCGACGAGCTTCGTTTCGGTCCGAGTCCCGAACGTGCGCCGGCCGGGAGGCCCGATGTCGAGGGACCTCGCGGAGCGCGGATAGAGCTTCTGCAAAACGGCCCGCTCGCATGTAGAGATCGGCCAACTCGAGCCAGGGGTTGCCATACCAAGAAAGCCCGCTCTTGGACGCCTCGACCAACAGTCGCTCCGCTTCGTCGAAGCGAAATACCGAACGCGCCGCTTCGGCGTAATTTCCGAGATCCACTGCGGTGGCGCTTCCGAAATGCGATCGGCCGTACTCGACGGCATCGGAACACACTTCGTAGCCCTTGGTGTCGTCACCAGCCTCGAACTCGATGGCGCAAAGCGCATTCTTGGCGCGTTCGATTTGATAGGGGTCTCCAGTGGCCAAACCCTCTTCGGCCGCACGGCGGGCCCGATCGAACATTCGCTTTTTCATGAGAGGCCAAGCCAGCTCCGCCTTGAGCTGAGGCGTATAAAGCTCGTTGTAACGATACATGAGGGCAAGCTGCTCATCGTAGTGCTCGAGGTCTCCCTGTGCGCTGGTCAGCGCGATCAAAATTCGCGCATGCCATCGCCAAGGCTGACTCTGAGTAGGCCGCGGGCCTTCCCGTGCTTCGAACAGCTCGAGCGCGCGCATCTCGTGAAACAGCGCTTTCGGGAAGTTCGCCTCTCCGTAATGTTGGGCAAGCCCGAGAACCAGGTGAGCCACGTAAGAGTCGGGATGGTCGGCGAGATACTTCTCCGCCTCTTCTCGCGCCTTGACGTAGCGCTCGCCCTCGATGAGGTCCCACAGAGCGATCTCCTCGGGCGCCGCATTTTCGCCCTCGAGCACGATTGGATCGAGCATTTCGTCCGCCTTCGCCGGACGGCCGAATAGCAAGCCGGCGCCGAGCATGCCGGTGGCGAGTATCGCTTTGATTCGCAAGGTCATGGTCAGCTGCGCCGCAAGCTCGCGCGCGCCAGCTTCTCGATTTCGACTGCAGCAGCCTCGGCGATCAAGGCATCCACGTCTTCCACGCCCGGCGCGCACTCGAGCCGATGTTTGAATACGAAGGGCGCCAGCGCCTCTACGTCTTCGGGCGACACGAAATCACGGCCGTGGATGAGAGCGCGGGCTTGAAGAGCGGGTAGCATCAACACCAGAGCGCGTGTCGAGGCGCCCTGCAGAACGCGAGAGTCGCTGCGCAACAGGCGCGCCAGGTCGACCAACGCCTCTTTGACGACTGGCGCGACGTGGACGACTCCCCGAGTCTGCTGGCGCGCCGAAAGGATCTCGCTTCGCGTCACTCCGGGATAGTCGCCTGCCACGTCGAGGCTGGCCCGGGGGTATTGATCCAGCACTTGAAGCTCGGACGCGCGGTCGATGTGCTTCATCTCGATCTTGAAGAGAAAACGGTCCAGCTGCGGCGTGGGCAGGGGATAGGTGCCCGCCAAATCCAAGGGATTCTGGGTGGCGATTACGAAAAACAGCTCATCGAGAGGGTAGGATTGATTGTCGACGGTTACTTGCTTTTCCGCCATGGCCTCGAGCATTGCCGCTTGGACCTTCGGCGAGGTGCGGTTGATCTCGTCGGCCAAAACGATGTGAGCAAAGACGGGGCCGCGCCGGAAGGAAAACCGGTTGGTTTCGACGTCGAAGATGTTGGTGCCCGTGATGTCGCTCGGCAATAGATCGGGCGTGAACTGAATCCGGCGAAACGCGGAAATGCCCGGAACGCCGTGCCCGCCTTCCTCCAAGGCATTGCCGAGCGCGCGTGCCAGCGTGGTTTTCCCAGAGCCCGGGTAGTCCTCGAGCAGAACGTGCCCATCGGCAAGAAGCGCGATCAACACGAGCTCGACCACGTCGTCTCGACCCCGAACCGCCGCTTTCAGGCGGGCACCGAGCCGCGACGCGACCTCGCGGGCAGCATCGAGGCTTTCTTCGGCGGTTGACTGTATGGCTGCTTGCTGCATCTCGGCTCCGGAACCCTTCGTGTAGGATGGCATCATTTCGACCGCAACCAAGACCAAGGCGTGATCAGCCCCAAAAAGCGCTTCCAACGCGAAAAGCCGACGCGCACGTCGCGCCGTACGGCCGCGGCGTCGTCACGCAATCGTCGTGGGTCGGGCTGATGGTTGCCGAAGGCAGCGGCCACGTGGGCGGTCGTCAGATGGTAGAAAGAGGGGAGTCGATCGCGAATTCTCAGAGCAAAGGACTCGCGCGACTCTCCAGACCGCCGGCGGATCGCCAGCTCGCCGATCCGGTCGAGCTCGGCGCGATAGACCAATCGGGGCAAGGACGCCGTGCCGGCGAACGCCGGAGCCATCCTCCGCCAGATCTTGACGACGTAAAGGCCCAGCAAAAGGCAGCCGACTAGTAAGAACGACCACGCACCGACGGTCAGAGTCACCGTGCGAGCCATTTCCTTGATGCGCGGGATGTCGGTTGCCGAAAGCGGGATGGGCGAAGCGCCCCGCGCCAGCTCGCCGAGCAAACGCTGAAGGTCTGCATCCATCGGCTGCTCGGGAGGATCGAGCGCCCGCTCGGGATACACGTCCATCACGACCCAACCGAAGCCATCGAGGTAAATTTCCGGCCACGCGTGGGACGCCCCACCGGACAACAGCAGGGAGGAGCCACCTTGGCGTGCCGACTCGCTGATCGCGTAGCCGGTGGCCACCCTGGCTGGGATGCCGAGGCTCCGCATGAGATAGGTCGCGGCGTGCGAGAAGTGCACGCAATACCCCGTGAGATCGCCGAACAGGAAGCTGGCGGTCGGGTCCTCGGCGCCGCTGTGATCGTTCTTCAAGCTGTAGATGCCTTCGTGTCCCAGCCAGGAAGTGATCGCGAAGGCTTTCGCGATCGGGTTGTCGCGCAGCTCGTCAGGCAGCGAGGCCACGATCGTGGTGGCAAGCTCCGCGTATCGAGGATCAGCCGGCGCCTCGGTGTAGTGCGCCCATTGCTCCTTGGACCACGTCGGCGATCCGAGGGTCGAGTCCAGCACGGCAGCGTAGTCTGCCGTCAGCACCGCCGAAGTCGCACGATAGACACGGCGAAATCTGTTGGGCGATGGATTGTTCAGAGGTTCCACCTCCACAGGCGCTTCGAGGGCAAACGGCTGGGTATGGTCGGCCATCAAAGCGATGGTCGTCTCTAGAGGTCCACGGTTTTCGTTCATTTCGGGAGCTGCCTCGATCTGCACGGGCCGCGTCGGGAAGTAGGGGATCAGATCCTGATCGATGTCGTTGCGTGCCGAAACGACCAGCTTGCGGCCGTTGTATTGACTGAAAGCTCCTTGCCGAAAGTAGTAGACCCCGCTCGGCGGCGAATAGTCGTCGTGAAAGATGACGACGGCGACCGGTACTCGTTGGCCCTCTGCGTCGTATCTGTCGCGGAACTCGAGCTCGCTGTTCGCAGCGCCTCCTCGATCCCTCTGCTGGCCGTGGTCGTCCTGACCCTCGGAATCGGTGGATCGAAGACCCAGCCCGCTCCCGCCCTGGGGGGGCGGGGGCATGCCGACCATCGGGGTGGCCACCACGATGACCGCGAGGAGCAGTGCGACGATGCCGAGGTCGAGGAGCGCCCGCCCGAAGCGTTGCTCCCGGAGCAACAGAACGAGACCCAGGACGGTGGCGACTCCCCCCATGAATAGAAAGAGCCAAGTAGGATCCCAGCCCAGAGCGATGACCCAATCGGCCAGATAAAAGGGACGATTGATCGCGCCGTGCCGGTGCGGAATGAACAGCTGCGCAAAAGCACCGGCCACCAGCAGTAGCTCGAAAACTCCAAAGATCGCTCTACGCACCGACAATGCCCGAATCGTCGCACTCGTGATCGCAGCGACGGCCAGGGCGGTCAGCGTGCTTGCCAACCTGAGCGCGCCGATCGGCCCGAGCGCTGCCGCCACCCACGAACCACCCATGATCATCGAGTGACACCAGGCCACCACGAAGATCGACGCCAGGGCGCCGGCGATGAGCACCACCGTACGAAGCCGGGAGCGCCCCAATCGGACTCCGACGAGACAGCCCAGGGCCCCTCCGGCA
>JASFKY010000127.1:0-9734 GCA_050118395.1 Myxococcales bacterium
AGAGACCAGTGAACATCGAATCATGCGCCGGCGCCGTCCATGGGCTCTGGCTGAAGGCTCGCTCGAAGCGAAGGCCGTTGGAGAAAAAGGCGCAGATCTCCGGGGTGGTGTTCCGCGCATATCCGTAGCACGACACATGGTCCGCTCGGAGCGTATCGATCGAGATGAGGAGGACGTTGCACCCCGGGCAGGAGTCCAGGCGCACTTCTCGATTGTTTCCATCCCTACGCTTGTAGATCATGAAATCTTCGATGCTGCCCTCGAAGCGGTAGCCGACGTCGATGAACTGCTTGAGCTCGTCGAACCGTTGAAGCGCCGCCCGACTGTCCTCCAGGTTCCCCGTCACGTGGGTGAAGATGTCGTTCTTCACCACCAAAATGACCTCGGGCTCGTCCTGCTCGAGCTCCTTCATGAGCTCTTGGCGCGCAGCCTCCGATCCCGGCCAGTCGAGCCGCTGGGGAATGTTGTAGATGTAGCGGCTTGCAGCCCGGCGCCCGGCGAGGTCGTAGACCATGGGCTCGAAGCCCCAGATGAACACGCTCGCACGGTCGCTGGTGTGCGTTCTGAGCCACTCGGCCATCGCCCGGTCGGCCCCGAAGCTCACGTCGCCCTTGCTGTGCAGCCGATCGATCGTGGCCGGTGTGCCCTCGCCCAACAAGATCTTGGTTCTTGCAACCAATTTCGCCATCGGCGAAGCCCCGGCGGACGACCATTGCTTGGGCGCCAAGCCCAGCACCACCGCGACGAGCACGACGGTTGCCGCAACTCGGAGGGGGTTGGTGAACAGGCGCGACCAGAGCTTCCAGAGGCCCCAGCCTGCAAGCAAGGCCAAGAGCGGAAGCGCAGCACCGTAGTGGTATTCAAAAAATTTCGCTTGCAGCGCCACGCCCAGAAGTTGCAGGGCAACGACACCCAAGACGTGAAGCGTTCCATTGACCTCGCGTTTCGCCCGCGACCCCAAGGCAGCCAAAAGCGTGAGACCTAAGGGAAGAAGAATCGAGAACCCGGTCAAGCTCTGCTCGACGGCTCTCCAGAGAAAGGAAGGAAGCTTCGCCGGCTCGAACCCGAGTCCGGTGTACTGCGGCGTGAACACGAAGAACGTCTCATAGGCTTCTGCGAGCGAATCCCGAGCGGCAAAGAACGAGAGCGTTCCTCCCAGAACGACCACAGCCCCCAACCCGAATGCGACACAAACCGATAGAGCGCCTCTCCAACGCCGTTCGCGAGGCAGCATGTGCCACTGTTGCGCCAACACGAACGCCAAGCTCACCAGGAACCCACCTCCGAGCGGCGGCTTGAGCAGCGCGGCGATGGTGTAGAGAGCGCCGGCAGCAAGCCAGGCGCCATATTGTTTCCACCTCGATGCTGGGTCCATTACTCGGGGGACGTAAGTGGCACACACCAGGGCCCAGGCGACCACGATAGCGCCGAAGCTTTCCGGTTGCGCCGTGTGCCAGAACTCGAGCTCGACGTGAATGAAGATCGCAAGGGCTCCGCCCACGAGCCCCGCTCTCCAGTTACCCAAGAACCGCTTGGAGAGAATCGCAAACGCCGCCACCAGCGACACGAGGCCTGCCGCCTCCACGATCCGGATCGACGTCATCGAGGGTCCGAACAGGCCTCGAGCCACCGCGTAGATGAAGAAGATGAACGGGGGCTTGAAGTCCCAAGCGTCGCCGTAGGGCGCTCCCCCCTTCGAGATGGCGTCCGCGACCACGGCGTAGATTCCCTGATCACGCCCGTACTCGAATGTGAGAAGGATCAGGAGCAGGTAAGTGATCGACAGACTGGCGGCGACGACGAAGACCCAATCGGCTCGTTCTTTGATGGCGCGCGCGCGAAGTCGTGGGCTTGGCATCTGCGCTGCGTTTGCATCGACGACCTCGTCCCCCACCACATGAATTTGCCAGAAATACTGGTTGTGTCTACTTTGACGAGCGCGCACGGCGCGATGGCGGGGGGTTCACTGCGCGATACGATGAGCAAGGGCTTGCTTTTGCGGAAGCGTCATGTTTCCGCAGAACGGGTGTGGCGGCTCGGGGCCCTGGCCTACGCGCTGTCCTTGGCCGCCGTCATTCTGTACGCAAACCGTGACTTCTACCACGATGATGCGTACATCACCCTTCGCTATGCGCGAAATCTCATTGCGGGCGTCGGCGTGGTTTGGAATCCGGGTGAGTACGTCCAGGGATACACGAACTTCCTCCATTTGATGCTCGTTTCGCTTCTCGGCGCACTCGACGTCGACTTGGTGCTCGCCTCCCGAATCGTTGGCCTGGCTTCACTGGTTGCGTTGGTCTGCGCGCTGTTGGCCTTTGGTTGGCTCCGTCACCGCCAACGCAGCACACCCCTATGGCACTTGCCCGCGATCCTCGTGATGACCTCAGCCCCCATGCTCGTGTGGTCGGTCGGTGGACTCGAAGGGACGCTCTTCAGCCTCTGGGTGACCTTGGGGTGCCTGTTCTTCGTGGCGTCGTTCGATACCCCGCATCGAACCTGGTCCTGTACCGCGAGCGGGGTCTGTTTTGCCATGAGCTGCTTGGCGAGGCCGGACGGCGTGATCTTCGTCTCCTTGTCCGCGCTTTGGCTATCATTGGACCGGCGGAACGGATCACGCGGCCATCGCCTCGCCGCGTTTCTCCTCCCGGTGGTGGTCATCGTCGTGCCGTACGTGATCTGGCAGACTCTCTATTACGGGTCACCCCTTCCGAATACCTTCTACGCCAAGACGGGAGCTCCACTCGGGGAACGGCTCGCATCGGGTCTTCGCTACGTCGTCGACTACGCGTCTCGGCCTCCGTTTCTTCCGGTGCTCGTTCTTGCCCCTCTGGTCTATGCTGCGGCGACCAAGCAATGGACCTCGAGAGTCACCTACCTCGCGCTTTCGGGGGCGGGCTACCTCGGTTTCGTCATCTTCGTCGGCGGCGATCACATGCAAGCATTTCGGTTGCTGCTTCCCGTGATCGCCCTGATGAGCGTGCTCCTGGCGTCGGCCTCGTCGTCCGTAACCGCGCTGCAAGGGAATCTCGCATCGGGCGGTGTCACGCTCTTGGTGTTGATGCTTGCCACCTTGCAACTGTCGGACCCCACTCTCAACCCCCGCAACCCGGACCCTGCTGCTTTCGTCGGTGCAATCGTAGGTAAACACATTGCTGATGCGTGGCCCGAGGACTCCTTGGTCGCGCTGAACACGGCTGGGTCGACGCCTTATTTTGCAACGCGAAATCGATACATCGACATGCTCGGGCTCAATGATGCTCACATTGCCAAGCGTCGCATCGAGCAGGTGCAGCTGCCCTGGCAGCACGTTCCGGGCCACCTGAAAGGCGACGGGGCTTACGTCCTCGATAGGCGTCCAGACTTCATCATCATTGGGCCCGCGGAGGGGACCGTGGCGGCGAATCCGTGGTTTTTGTCGGACTTGGAGTTGGCCATCGATCCACGGTTTGCCGATGAATACGAGCTCTCTCGTGTTCGCCTGAACCGGGAAGGTCGGCGGGTGGAGCAGGGAGGTCTGGTCTTCACCTATTATCGACGAATGCGTGGTCACTAGCATGGAGAGGCGACGATGAAGCTACGGATGGGCGTGCCGATGGCGCTCGCCGTGTTGGCGCTCGTCCTCGTTTGGTTCGTCGGTCGCGATGCGAACCCCGGCCCTTTGGGATTCCGGCTCGATGACGCATGGATCCTGGCCGTGTACGGTCAACGACTGGCCGAGGACGGTTTTCTCTCATACGTCCCGGGCGTTCCCTCCACGGGCTGCACCTCACCTCTGTGGGCGGCGGTGCTTGCACTCATTCACACCTTGGTTGGCGATGCGAGTGGAACGGGTGCCTTCGTCACGGGCGTGATGGTGACCTCCGGTCTTTTTCACGTCGGCACGGCGGCTTATGCAGGCGACCTCGTGGGCAGATTGACGAGGCAAGACTTGACCGGCGCCGTCGCCGGTGGCCTCGTGGCCGTGGCGACGCCCATGGCGGCTGCAGCGTTTTCGGGTATGGAAGTGGTGCCGACCGGGCTTCTTCTTTTGGCGGGTGCCGGCGCTGCCATGCGAGGCCGCTGGGCGATGTCCGGAATCGCGTTGACCTTCGCCGCGCTCAGCCGGCCGGAATCGGCATCCGTCGCGCTGGTCGTTGCCGCCTTTGCAGCGCTCGATTCGAATCACCTGCGCGAAGCGGCAGGACGATTGCTGCGGCTCGGGCTTCCCCTCGCAGTCGGAGCCGCCATGTTCATCGGCTACGACCTCTGGGCAAGTGGCGCGCCATTCCCAGCCACCTTCTACGCCAAGAAGTCGGCCCGGCTCCTCGACCTTCCAAGGCGGTGGCAGATCGCATCTCAATACATCCTTCCCATGGTCCCACCGCTTGGCCTGGGTTTCGGCTGGCTCGCCGTCCTGGGCTTCGTGCCTCGGCGGCGTGATGGCGCTTCGCGAGCCGAACCGTCCCTTCTGCTGGCCGTCCTTCCGCTCATCGCCGGGCTCGCGTATATCACCGCCAACCTCTCCTTAATCCATCCCATCGATCCCTTTGCCTTCTACCATCAGCGATATCTTCTACCGGCCATTCCGCTGATTTTGGTGGGGTTGACGATCGGTGCCTGGCGGCTCGGGCGGATGCTCCCAGAGGGGTGGGCGCCGGCACCTCTGGGAATCCTAGCAGCGGCGTCGATTCTGCAAGCCGCGCTGACCGTCGGCCCGGAAAGCAGACACCTGCACAACGACGTTCGCAACATCAACGAAGTGCAGCGCGAGCTCGGAGAATGGCTCGGCGCGCACCTGCCTCCCGATACCTGGATTGCCGCCTCCGACGCGGGCGCGATTCGCTACTTTTCCGGTCTCCCCACCATCGACGTGCTCGGTCTGAACACGCCCGAAATGCTGCAGCACGACGAAACGTTCATTCGCGAGCATCCGGTGGCTTTGATGGCCATCATGCCCGTCTGGGTCTACCCGCGCGATTCCGACGCAGTGTGGGTGGTCCACGGGGCTACGACCCAGCACTACAGCGTCACCAGCGATCCCCGCATGGCAACACAGATGATCATTCGTGCCAATCCCAAGCTGCCTC
This sequence comes from Myxococcales bacterium, assembly GCA_050118395.1. Taxonomy (GTDB): domain Bacteria; phylum Myxococcota_A; class Polyangia; order Polyangiales; family Houyiibacteriaceae; genus SG8-38. The sequence continues at coordinate 5,067 of JASFKY010000127.1, forward strand.
CCGCCGAGGATGGCTCGAAGGTAGTGCGGATCGCGTTCGACGGGGTTCGCTCGTTCGAGCTCGACTTCAAGCGTTCGCTGACGTCCAAAGAAAACCTACCTTAGCCTCCACCCCGACGCGCACAGTCTCTTGCTTGCGTCGCGGAACCGGCGTGGCATGCCCTCCAGGCACCCCCTGTCGAAGCCAGCCCATGGTCAACCGAAGCAATGCGGAGCGTCGGACCGATGGCGGTCCTGTCGTCCTCACGATGAATGGCGGGTCATCGAGCCTGAAGTTCAGTATCGCCACCGCAACCCGCCCACCCGATCGGATTTTGCGCGGCACAGTCTCGGGCATCGGCACCGACGACACCACTTTGACCATCGGTCGGGAAGGACGAGACAGAGAATCCGAGCCGGTGCGCGCGGACGACCACGCTCGAGCCGCAGAGGCGGTTCTCGGCCGACTCAAGTCCGACGGCGCGCTGTCGCGTACCGTGGTCGTGGGTCATCGGATCGTTCACGGCGGTCAATTCAGCGCGCATTCCAGGCGCTTCACTCCGACTCTCCTCGATGGGCTTCACGCACTGTCGGCGATCGACCCGGACCACCTCCCCGCCGAGTTGCGGATCGTAGAGACGATGATGGCGCGCATGCCCGAGGTGCCGCAGGTCGCCTGTTTCGACACCACCTTCCACCAGAGCATGCCTCGGGTTTCGCGGCTCCTGGCCATCCCTCGGCGCTACATGACTGCTGGCCTCGAACGGTACGGCTTCCACGGGTTGTCATATACCTTCCTCATGGAAGAGCTCGCGCGCGTCGCAGGAGACGAGTCGGCCCGCGGAAGGATCATTCTCGCTCACCTCGGCGCCGGAGCAAGCTTGGCCGCGGTCCACGAGGAGCACTGCATCGACACCACGATGGGATTCACGCCCACGTCAGGGATCATGATGGCGACACGCTCGGGCGACATCGATCCCGGAGTGCTGCTCTGGCTGGGCCGAAACGAGCACCTAGATATCGATGCGCTCGACGACCTCGTGAACCGTCGCTCTGGGCTTCTCGGCGTTTCTGCTCGTAGCTCCGACATGCGAACGCTCTTGGATGCGGAGGCGAGCGACCGCCATGCGGCCGACGCCGTTGCCTTGTTCTGCCACCAGGCGCGCAAAGCCGTCGGCGCCTTGGCCGCCACTCTGGGGGGCGTCGAGACGCTCGTGTTTTCCGGAGGGATCGGTGCTGCGTCTCCCGCCATCCGCTCGCGGATTGGGCGCGGGCTCGAGCACCTGGGCATCGTGATCGACCCCAACCGAAACGAGGGGAATGCCAGCATCATTTCGACGGATTCGAGCCGTTGCAGGGTCCATGTGATGGTGACCGATGAAGAGTCGATCATCGCTCGGGACGCGCTCGTGGTCCTCGAACAACCGCCGGCGCAGGGAGATGAAAACTGATGGGAACCGAGATCTCGCAAGACCTTCTTCAGAAGATGGACGCCTATTGGCGAGCTGCCAACTACCTATCCGTTGGCCAGATCTATCTGCTCGACAATCCGCTGCTCGAGGAGCCGCTGCGGCTCGAGCACATCAAACCGCGGCTGCTCGGTCACTGGGGAACCACGCCCGGGCTCAACTTCATCTACGTCCACATGAATCGGGTCATCAAGGAGCGAGATCTGAACGCGATGTACGTCATCGGTCCCGGACATGGAGCCCCCGGCATCGTGGCCAACGTCTACCTCGAAGGAACGTACAGTGACGTCTATCCCAACGTTTCGCGCGACGAGGCGGGTCTCGAGCTCCTCTTCAAGCAGTTTTCGTTTCCCGGCGGAATACCGAGCCACGTGGCTCCCGAAACGCCGGGAAGCATTCACGAGGGAGGCGAGCTCGGATATTCGCTGTCGCACGCCTTTGGCGCTGCCTTCGACAACCCGGATCTGCTCGTTTGCTGTGTGGTGGGCGATGGCGAAGCGGAGACGGGACCGCTGGCTACGAGTTGGCACTCGAACAAGTTTCTCAACCCGCTGACCGATGGGGCGGTCCTGCCGATTCTTCACTTGAACGGTTACAAGATTGCCGGGCCGACGGTGCTCGCGCGCATAGACCGTGAGGAGCTCACGTCGCTTCTGGAAGGCTACGGATGGGCGCCTCGGTTCGTGGAGGGCGACAATCCAACGAAGATGCACGTCGAGATGGCCAGCACGCTCGACGAGGTCCTCGACGAGATTCGTAGCATCCAAAAGGAGGCACGGGATCAAGGCATCGCAAAGCGAGCGCGCTGGCCGATGATCGTCTTGCAAACGCCCAAAGGTTGGACGGGGCCCAAGGAGGTCGACGGCGTCCAGATCGAGGGCACCTTTCGTGCGCATCAAATACCGATTTCTTCGATGGCGGAAAAGCCCGAGCACATCGCGCTCTTGGAGCAGTGGATGAAGAGCTATCGCCCTGAAGAGCTTTTCGACTCACGCGGAGCCCTCGTCCCCGAGCTTGCGGCATTGCCGCCGGAACGTTCACGGACCATGAGCGCCAACCCCCACGCAAACGGTGGCCTCCTCCGGGTCGATCTCCACATGCCGGACTTCCGAAAGTACGCGGTCGACGTTCCTTCCCCAGGGTGCGCGATCGCCGAGGCCACCCGTGTTCAGGGTGCACTGGTGCGCGACGTCATCTCCGCGAACCCGCGGAACTTTCGCGTGTTCAGTCCCGACGAGACGTCTTCCAACCGCTGGACTGCGCTCTTCGAAGTGACGAGCCGCGAATCCGTCGCACAGATACGGCCCGAAGATGATCATGTAGCGCCCGACGGCCGGGTCATGGAGATGTTGAGCGAGCATCAGTGTGAGGGGTGGCTCGAGGGCTACCTGCTGACCGGGCGCCACGGCTTTTTTTCTTGCTACGAGGCCTTCATCCACATCATCGACTCCATGTTCAACCAGCACGCGAAGTGGCTCAAGGTTGCTCAGGAGCTCGAATGGCGCCGGCCGATCTCCTCTCTCAACATCTTGCTCTCTTCCCATGTCTGGCGGCAGGACCACAACGGATTTTCGCACCAAGACCCAGGCTTCATCGACCATGTGGTCAACAAGAAGGCGGACGTGGTGCGTGTCTATCTCCCACCCGATGCGAACACCTTGCTTTCGGTCACTGACCACTGCTTGCGGAGCGTGAACTACGTGAACGTCATCGTGGCGGGCAAGCAGCCGTCTTTGCAGTGGCTCGACATGGACCATGCGATCAAGCACTGCACGGAGGGCATCGGAATCTGGGAATGGGCAAGCAACGACGAGGGCACCGATCCCGACGTGGTCATGGCCTGCGCTGGAGACGTGCCGACGTTGGAGACCCTGGCCGCGGTGAGCCTCCTTCGGCAGCATCTGCCCGACCTCAAGATCCGCGTCGTCAACGTGGTGGATCTCATGAGGCTTCAGCCGCCCAGCGAGCACCCGCACGGGCTGCCGGATCGCGACTTCGACATCTTGTTCACGACGGACCGGCCGATCATTTTCGCCTATCATGGTTACCCGTGGCTCATTCATCGTCTGACCTACAGGCGAACCAACCACGACAACCTCCACGTGCGAGGCTACAAAGAGGAGGGAAGCACCACGACCCCATTCGACATGGCCGTTCGCAACGATCTGGACCGTTTTCATTTGGTGCAAGACGTGATCGAACGTGTGCCCTCGCTCGGTTCGCATGCCGCGCACCTGCGGCAGCGCATGGCCGACAAGCTCATCGAGCATCATGCCTATACTCGCGAGCATGGTGAAGACATGCCGGAGGTGCGCGATTGGCAGTGGCCCTCGCCAGACATGCGTCCAGTGTGAAGCGACTCACCAAAGTGCTGTCGGCCTTCCGCTTTCGTTGACATCGCTGTAGAAAGTCGTGTACCCAGAACAGATTCCCCCGGAATTGTCGTAGCGTTTCGAGACCTCAGGGCCTCTGCGTGAAGTTGCTCTTTTGACTCGGAGGTCTCATGAAAGTCGATCGATCGCTCAAAGCTGGGGGGCTGCTCCTGGCAGCGTTGCTTTTCGCAGCATGTGGGGGAGACGGCGGTGGCTCTGGCGGCGGCGGGGCCAGCGGTGACGAGGTTCGCGACAAGCTGATCAACCTCGGTGTGAACGTCGAGGAAACCCCTCGATTGGATGATGATTCGGATCCGCTGCCAGAGGACTACAGCCCTTTCGGCTCTGCTCAGTCGTTCGATACCATCGAAGAAATCACCCTGGTGGGTCCGCAGTTCGAAAACACCGACAGTCTCTTCACGATTTACGAGCTCCAGAGCCAGAACGATCGGCCGATCTACGAGAAGGAAAACTTCTTTACGCCTAGCCCCGAGGACACCCCTTGGGCGAGCTCGATCGGCACAGACCCAGAGAACCTGCGGGCGGTGGTGGCCGCCGATATCGATGGTGACGGCCTCGACGAGGTCACGGTCGCATTTCGCGAAGGCAGTCAAGGCGACATCCAGTTGCTCACCTATCAGGAGAACATCTCGGGGGGCATCATCGGCTTTGCTCCCGATCAGAGCCTGACCGTGACCTCGGATCCGGCGACGAGCCTTTCGCTGGTCAGCGGTGATTTCAATGGCGACGGCCTGGCGGAGCTTGCGGTGGGGCTCGGGTTCGAATCGGCTGCACGCGTGTTGTTCATCGACAACGATCAAGGTGCGCTCTCCCTGGCAGACCAAACGA
>JASFKY010000128.1:0-9686 GCA_050118395.1 Myxococcales bacterium
CCGAGCGCCGTGCCGGAAGCTGTGAGCGATCGGGATCGTATAGGTCCCAAACGTACGCCTGAGCTCGCACGTCCGTCGCCCCGAGGCTCCCCGAATGTTGATCGTTGCCCTCGATCTTGGTCGGTCTTCCGTCGTGACTCGTGACGACCACGCCGAGAGCGTCGCGACCCCTGGCGGTAGCCGAGGCGAAATGCGAGGGAATTCCCGGAACGAGGTACTCCGGCGCCTTGCTGTAGGGAAGGATTTCGTTTTCGGGGCGACGGACACACCCCTGCAGACCGGCTGCCAACGCTGCAATCGAAGAGCCTTGAACGAAAGAACGTCGGGAAACCAACGCCTTGGGGCTCAGCAGATCCGCGATGAAGCCGCCCGGCTGTTCCTCTTCCGCCATGCGCTGCAGATCCTCTGGAGGCGTATCCTTGTCTTCGAGGCTCCGCCACATCGTCGGGCCTTTGCCGGAAGTCAACTGGTAGGGCTTTCTACGGGTCATCGGTGGCACCCCGAGCACTGCATGGGTGGATTCAATTGGGCAGCCACTTCGGCACGTTGTGCAAGCCATGCCTCGTCGGGCTGCCATTTCATGTTCGTGATTTCACTTTTGGGTCGAATGTGTGGCTCCGGATTGCGGTGGCAGTTGAGGCACCACTGCATGGCGATCGGTTGCACCACACCGACCACCTCCATCTGGTCGATGCGGCCGTGGCACGAAGCACAGCCGACCCCAGCAGCCAGATGCGCGCTGTGGTTGAAGAAAGCGTGGTCTGGAATCTGATGGACACGGATCCAGTGAATCGCCGCGTCGGTTTCCCAGCTATCACGCACCAGCGAGAGCTTTTCCGACTCGGGCCAGACGACCGCGTGACAGCCCATGCATGTTTGCGTGGGGGGCACCATCGCCTCGTGCGAACGCTCTACCTGCGAATGGCAGTAGCGACAATCCATCCCGAGCTCGCCCGCGTGAAGACGGTGGCTGTAGGGGACGGGCTGCTTCGGCGTGTACCCGACCTGAAGGTTGGGCGGCGTGAAGTAGAACCAGAACAAAATGAACACACCCACCCCGAGACCGCCGGCCGCAACGGCCAGGGCTACGGGCAAGTAGTTCAACTCGCGGGGGAAAATCTGCATGCTGCGTGTTTCTCTCGAATCCTCTCAGCGACCGGCCGCCATTTAGGCGAAGCTCGCGGGTCGGACAAGTCAGTTCGTCATTTTTCCACGAGCGACGAACCAGACGGCGATGGCGCAAGGCTGCAACGCTGGACTTCTCCTCTCCGTGCGGGCGGCTAGGGCCGCACCCAAACCAGGTCAAGCCCGGGGCCATCCCCAATGCGGACGCCTATATCGCCTGGAGAGCCGGGCGCGGTCAAGCGCCTGACTCGCGTCGAATCCCTACGGCGAGGCCGTCGGGAGTCGGAATGCATACCGAGTCGTAATTTTGGGCCATTTCCTCGTGAAAACGGCGCATGGCGCGGGCCTCATCCGAATCGTCGAGCAGTCGCCCGAATAGATACGCATTGTCGCCGATGAGCAAGCCGCCGGGCCGAAGGTGATCGGTGGCCCAGCGTCCATAGAGGTCGTAGCGCCCCTTGTCCGCATCGATGAATACCGCGCAAAATGGCCCCTCGTCTTCCAAGGTGGGCAGCATCTGAGCAGCATCGCCGACCACGATCGTGACCCGGTTCAGGAGACCTGCCTCGCCGAGAACCTCGGACGCGACGGAGGCGTGATCGGGATCGGATTCGATCGTCCACAGGTGGCCGTCCGGGGGCAACGCGCGATCGATCCAGACGGCCGAATACCCGGCCAGTGTCCCCAACTCCACGACGTTTTTCGCATTTGCTAAGCGAAGCAGCAGCTCGAGCAGCCGTCCCTCCGCCGGGCCGAGCTGGATTTCCGGCATTCCGTGCCGGGCTGGCGCCTCGAACGCTCGGGTGAGAGCGTCGTCCGGGGCGTGATGGACCCGGGCCGTATAGGCAAGGATTTGTTCGCTGGCGTACCGTTCTCCGGCTCGTGAGGCTTCGTCGGCCATGGATCCTTCCCTCTCCTTCCGTGAACTTTTTTACCTTAGTATCGATATTTTACGTTGTGGCGGTTACAATCCCAGTTGTGCCAAGACCCTCGTCACCACCACCGGCACCGCCACCCAATACTCCATTGGGCTCGTACACCCTGGTCGACCGAATTGCGGTGGGGGGCATGGCGGAGGTCTTTCGGGCGCTCGAGCCGCGTGCGGCCGGCGAGCCGCGCGTCGTGGTGCTCAAACGCATGCTCCCACACATCGCGGACGAGTCGAACGCCCATCAGATGTTTGCCGAGGAAGCCCGGCTGGCAAGCCACGTCGTTCACCCCAACGTGGTCCACGTGCTGGGCCACGGCGAAATCGAGGGCAAACCGTACCTCACACTGGAGTACGTCCCAGGCTGTGATCTCTGGAGGCTCAATCGCCGTCTCACCCTGGAGAGCAAGCGGCTCGAGCACGACCTAGTCGTCTACATCGTTCGGCAGATGTTGAGCGGGCTCGATGCGGTTCACAACGCCAAGGACCGGCGGGGGAGCGCCCTCGGGATCGTGCACCGCGACATCAGCCCGTCGAACGTGCTGATTTCGATTCACGGCGACGTGAAGATCGCGGACTTCGGAATTGCGCGGTCGGGGCTCAATCCTTTCGATGCGGACACCGCTGCGCGCGCAAATGGAAAGCTCGGGTATCTCGCGCCCGAGCAAGTGTCGGGCGGCGTCGTGGACCCGCGCGCCGATCTCTTTTCGACCGCCGTGATCGCCGCGGAGCTCTTCATGCGTCGGCCGCTCTTTGCGGGTGGAAGTGAGCTCGCGGTGCTCCTGGCAATCCGAGACGCGGAAGTGCATCCCTTCTTGGAGTTCCTTCCACAGCTGCCCGAGGGATTGGGCGCGGTGATCCTCAGCGCGCTGTCGGCTCGACCCGAGGATCGGCCGCCGACCGCTCGGGCGTTCTGGGCGGCGCTCGAGCCCTGGCAAAGCCGACCCGAGGAAGTGCTTCGAAGCGAGCTTTCCCGCATCGTTGCCGAGATCGCGAACGAGAGCCGGACGCGTAGGACGTCCGCCGACGTCTTGCCGAGGCAGACCATGCCGCCAACGCCCATGGTTCTGGCCGACGAACACCCCAGCACCACGAACGTCACACCGCTCGAATACAAGATCCGAAAACCCAACGGCGCAACCGTGGGCCCCCTCGCCTATGCCAAGGTCGTGGAGGCAGTCGCCACCGGCCAAGTCGACGGCCACGATCACATCAGCATCGCGGGGGGGGACTTCCAACCGTTGTCCGCAATCAAAGATCTCTATCGCCACGTGCCGCCGTCGCGAATGACGCCCACCACCACACGCGTCGAGTCGGCGACCGCTGCCGATCGCTGCGTCGAGTTCGAAAATGGTGGCTTCGTGGATGCGTTGGCCCGCACGGTCATCACGCGCCGCACCGGACTCTGGCTTTGCGAGCAAGGGGGCGTGCGCAAAGAGGTGTACGCAAAACAAGGCGTGCCCGCATTCGTAACGAGCAATCTAGCGGGGGAGCTCCTCGGTGAGTATCTGGTCAAAGAGCGCATCATCAATCGAAGCGAGCTCGACATGGCGCTCGCGGTGATGCCGCGTTTCGAGGGCAAGCTCGGAGACACTTTGGTGGCGCTCGGCCTCGTCGAGCCGTTGGAGCTCTTTCAGCACATCGCGGAGCAGGTCAGAGAAAAGCTCCTGGACCTCTTCACCTGGTCCACCGGGACCGCCACTTTCTACGAGGGCGTGGATCCGCCCAGCAGCGGATTCCCGCTTCGCCTCGATGCCTGGGAGATCCTGGATCGGGGGATTCAGCGTCGCATTGCAGCCGGTCTCGAAAGCAAGCTCATCCTAGAACGGGGAGGAGACAAGGTCGTCCAAGCCGATCGAATCGACACCGCGGTGGCTACCGCCGCCCTACCCGACGACGTCCGCGCCGCATTGCGGCTGTGCAAAACGCCCCACAGCATCGAGGAGTTGGCGCAGTTCGTCACGGAGCTGCCGAGCACGCACGACCCCCAGCGCGGCTATCGTGTCGCGGCGCTTCTGCTGAGCCTGGGCGCCGTCCATTGGACGTGATCCGCCCACCTCCCCTCCTTGACCCTCCGATGGCCTGCTGCTAGCTCTGCGCCCGGCCTTTTTGGGCCGAATTCCATAGGAGCAGCCCATGTCCAACGTACGTGTCCTCGTGTCTGACAAGCTCGCCGAGGCGGGCCTCAAAGTTCTGCGCGAGGCGCCGGGAGTCGAGCTCGAGTTTCGGCCCGGCATGAGTGAGGACGAGCTCTGCAGCATCATCGGAGAGTACGATGGGCTCGTGATTCGCTCCGCGACGCAGGTGACGCCGCGAGTGATCGAAGCAGCAGAGAAGCTCCGCGTCATCGGCCGAGCAGGGATCGGCGTCGACAACGTGGACATTCCAGCGGCGAGCCGCCGGGGCATCGTCGTCATGAACACGCCCACCGGCAACTCGGTCACCACGGCCGAGCACGCCCTTGCGCTCCTCGCTTCGCTCGCCCGCAAGATCCCGCAGGCCGTCGCGTCGATGCGCGGTGGGCAGTGGGAAAAGAGCAAGTTTCAAGGGCGAGAGATCGCATTCAAGACGCTAGGCATCATCGGCCTCGGGAACATCGGCCGCATCGTGGCCGACCGCGCTCAAGGGTTGAAGATGAAGGTGATTGGGGTGGACCCCGTGATGAGCAGCGAGAGGGCCGGCGACCTCGGAATCGAGCTGGTCGACCTCGACCAGCTTCTGACGCGCGCCGACTTCATCACGATTCACGCCCCGCTCACTCCCGAAACCAAGGACATGATCAACGACGAGGCCTTCGACAAGATGAAGAACGACGCGCTTCTCGTCAATGCCGCGCGCGGTGGCATCGTCGATGAAGAAGCCCTGGTGCGCGCGATCGAGGGCAAGAAGATCGCGGGCGCGGCCCTCGACGTGTTCAGCAAGGAACCGATCGACCCCAAGAGCCCCCTGCTCAGTCTCGACAACGTGTTGTGCACGCCCCATCTAGGCGCGTCGACCTCCGAAGCCCAAGAACGAGTCGCCGTCGAGATCGGCGAGCAGGTCATCGCTTACCTGCAGCGCGGCATCGTGAAGAACGCGGTCAACGTCCCTGCGCTGCCCGAGGAGATCGCAGAGCGGCTCACGCCTTACATCGAGGTTGCGCGCGCCCTCGGCAGCCTCGTCGGACAGCTCGAGCCGATCGACGTGCGAGAGCTTCGCGTCACCTGCACGGGAGAAGCGGGTGAGCTCGGCGTCACCCCGATCGCCCGCGCCGCCTTGGCCGGTTTCCTCGAGCGTCACCTCGAAGAGCCCGTCAATCCAATCAGCGCCCCTTACGAGGCACAAGAGCGTGGCATTCGGCTGGCCGAGGTAAAGGAGCCGAGCGACCGGTACGCCACGACGGTTCGAGTGACCGTGACCGGGGAAAAAGGCATTCACACGGCCACCGGCACGCCCGGTCGCAAGGGCGAGCCCCGTCTGGTCGGGTTGGAAGGTTACGAAATCGATGCGGTCATGGAGGGCTGGGTGCTCCTGATGCGCAACCAAGACCGCCCCGGCGTCATCGGGTCGGTCGGTACGCTCCTCGGAAACCGCGGCATCAACGTCTCGCGACTCCAGGTGGGGCTCGACGAAAAGAGCGGTCAGGCGCTCGCCCTTTGGAACATCGACACCGCCGTGAGCCCCGACGCGCTCGATGAGCTTCGCAAGATCGAATACGTCAGCAGTGTGCACACGCTGAGGATTTGAGATGCCCCCTTCGGCGCGAAAGGGGAGCTCGGTGCGGCTCGCGATGACGGGCCCCGCTTTGCCGATGACTCCTCCTGGAGGAATGCGTGATCTGCTGCCGCCAGCGTCCATGACGCGAACGCTCCTTTGGCAGCGGCTGATGGACACGTTCGATCTCTACGGCTACCAGCGCGTCACCACCCCTCCCATCGAATACGCTGAGGTCATCGAACGCGGGCTCGGCACGGTCGATCGCCGCGAGCTGGTTCGATTCGTCGAGCCTGATTCGGGCGAGGTCGCTTTGTTGCGTCCCGACATCACGCCTCAGATTGCTCGCATCATCGCGACGCGTCTGCAAGATCGTCCCGCGCCTTGGCGACTCTCCTACGAGGGCACCACCGTTCGGCGCCGCCGTGGTCGCGCTCGCAGGCAACGACAAGTTCTGCAGTGTGGAATCGAGTGCGTCGGGATGAAAGGGCCGGAGGCGGACGCAGAGGTGATCGAGGTGGCAGTGCGAGCTTGCGAGCGCGTCGGCCTCCAGGCGTTCCTCGTGGAGCTCGCGCAGGTCAAGATCGGCTACGAGGTGCTCGACCACGTCCCGGAAGCCGCACGGCCCGCCGTGATCGAAACCTTGGCGGCGAAGGACGTCTCGACTCTCGAGAAGCTCCTCGCAGAAGCAGGCGTGGTTGCGGCCGAGCGCAAACGCTTGCGAATGCTGTGTGATCTCTACGGAGATCGCTCGGTGATCGCGACTGCACGCCGGAGGTTGAAGAACGCGACCGCACGGCGCGCGCTGGACGAGCTCGAGCAGGTAGTGGAAAGGCTCGAGTCGGCGGACCTGGGCGAACGTATCGCCATCGATCTCGGCGACCTACGTCGCCACAGCTACTATACGGGCGTGAGCATGACGCTTTTGGCAGAGGGGCCGGGCGAGCCTCTGGGCATGGGCGGACGCTATGACGATTTGCTCGGCCGATATGACGCCCCGGCACCGGCCACCGGTTTCGCGTTCGAGGTCGACAACGTCGCATGGGCTCTCGCCGAGGCGGGCATTTCGCTCCGTGCGAGCCTACCCATTCGGGTCGCCATCGCCGGAGGCACACACGAACGTCGTCGAGCCTTGGCCGAGCTCTGGCGCAGCCGGGGCGCGCGGGTCGCGATCATCCCATCCAAGTCCGTCGCGGCCGCAAAGGAGTACGCGAAGGCTTGGGATTACGATCTGTTGATCTGGCAACGCGGAAAGAACGCGGACCTCACCAGGATGCGAGACGGGCGATCACGGCGTCTCGAAGGTGAGCCTGATGAGGCATTGCTTCGTTGGGCGCGAGTTGGGGACGAAACATGAGCGCAGTCGTAGTGGTAGGGGCCCAGTGGGGTGACGAAGGCAAGGGCAAAGTCGTCGATCTGTACGCGCCCTATGCCGGCCTCGTGGTCCGATACGCCGGTGGAGCGAACGCCGGGCATACGCTGGTGGTCGGAGGCGAGAAGTTGATTCTCCACCTGATTCCATCTGGAATCTTGCACCAGCAAACCCGTTGCATCATCGGGCAAGGTACGGTGATCGATCCGAGCGTGCTGATTCGCGAAATCGAAGCCCTCCACGAACGGGGTCTGGAGACGACGAACCGGCTTCTGGTCAGTCAGCGTGCCCACGTGGTCTTGCCCCATCACAAGCTGATCGACGAGCTGCGCGAAAAGAAGTCCAACGAGGCCATCGGCACGACCAAACGAGGGATCGGGCCTTGCTACGAAGACAAAGTTGCCCGACGCGGCATTCGCATGGGCGACCTACTCGACGCCGATCGTCTCCGCGCCAAGCTCGAAACGAACCTCGAGTGCTGGCGGCCGGTGGCCGATGATCTGGGGGGGACTCTTCCGAGCGCTGACGGCGTGGCCTCGCAGTACGCAGCGCTCGGCGACACACTGCGAGACACCGTGACAGATGCAGGAGCCGTGATTCGCGCCGCCGTTGCGGCCGGTGACCACATCCTATTGGAGGGCGCCCAAGGCACGATGCTCGACATCGACAATGGGACGTACCCGTTCGTCACCAGCTCGAGCGCGGTCGCTGGCGGTGCTTGCGCCGGCGCAGGAATTGGGCCTACCCACATTCGGCGCGCCATCGGAATCGCCAAAGCCTACACGACTCGGGTGGGCGGCGGCCCTTTCCCGACCGAGCTCGAAGACGATACCGGCCAGAAGCTGCGTGACGCGGGGGCTGAGTATGGGTCGACCACCGGCCGGCCGCGGCGGTGCGGGTGGCTGGATCTCGTGGCGCTTCGGCATGCCGTGGCCGTCAACGGCCTCGACGAGCTGGCCATCACCAAGCTCGACGTCCTGACGGCGGTTTCAGAAATCAACATCTGCATTGCGTACGAGCTCGATGGACAGCGCCTTTCGCATCCGCCCTTCGAGCGCATCGACGAGGTACGTCCCGTCTACGACACGCTCGAGGGCTGGGACGAGGAGCTCTCCAGCTGCCGAAGCCGCCAGGATCTGCCCCCGGCAGCTCGCCGCTACCTCGAGCGCATCGAGCAGGAGGTCGGTTGTCGGGTGGGCGTGGTCAGCGTGGGACCGGACCGAGAGGACACCGCAGACCTTCACAATCCGTTCGCTTCCTAGCTCCCCCGGTGCGCGACGAAGTCGATTTCCACCTTGGCGCCCTTGGGCAGGGCCGCCACCTCCACGGTGGCGCGGGCAGGAGGTGTGACACCGTCGAAGAACGACGCATAAACCTGATTCACCTTCGAGAATTCAGCCATATCCGTCAGATAAACCGTGGCTTTCACGACGCTAGCTCGTGTCGCGCCGGCGCTTTGCAGGACGGCCTCTAGATTCTGCAAGACCTGACGGGTTTCGGCTTCGACATCACCGTCGCCGACCAGCTCACCGCCTTGGGGCCCGAGCGCGATCTGACCGGAGCAATAGATCCAAGAGCCTACCGCCACTGCCTGGCAGTACGGACCGATCGCAGCGGGCGCCCGATCGGTTTCGATTCGTTTGTTCGTCATGATTCCATGCTACTGCATCATGCGATGAAGGTCGCGACGTGGAACGTGAACTCCATTCGCGCGCGCGAGCAGCACGTGATCGACTGGATCGACGCTGCCCGACCCGACGTTCTTTGTCTGCAGGAGCTCAAGGTAGCCGAGAAGGACTTTCCCTTCGAGGCGGTTGCCCAATCCGGATACGAGGCGGCGGTGTTCGGGGAGAAGACCTACAACGGGGTCGCCATCCTGAGCCGCTATCCATTGCTGGACGTTCGCAAAGGCTTTGATGACGGGCACGATGACCCACAAGCGAGGCTGATCAGCGCCACCGTGGAAGGCACGACCATCTTCAGCGCGTACTTTCCGAACGGCGGCGAGGTAGGATCCGACAAGTTCGACTACAAGCTCCGATGGATCAGGCGCCTGCGCGAGCTGCTGGCCTCGCGTTTCGATTCTGAAACGGACGAGCTCGCACTCTGCGGTGACTTCAACGTGGCTCCGTGGGACGACGACATCGCGAAACCCGCCCAATGGCGTTCGAGCGTGCTTGCTTGTGACGCGGTGCGACAGACCCTCGCTGAGCTGGCCTCCTTTGGTCTGCAGGATGTCGTACGTCCCTTTCATCCGCAGGGTGGCCTTTACTCCTGGTGGGATTACCGTGGCCGAGGCTTCGAACGCGACAATGGGCTTCGTATCGATCACATCTACTGCACGCGCCGATTGGCTGCTCGAACCATTGGCGCGATCGTCGACCGCGAGGAACGCGCGCGAAAGTCGCCGTCCGACCACGCGCCGGTCATGGTGGAGTTCGCATGAAGTCCCTGGCCATCCTCGGTGCGTGCGTCACGCTGCCATGGGCCCTCTGTGCGCTCTTTCGTCCGTCGGAAGTTGCGCACGGAGTCGAGCCGGCGGCTGCCCGTGACCGAAAACTCGCGCAC
>JASFKY010000129.1:0-9669 GCA_050118395.1 Myxococcales bacterium
CAGAGGCATCTTCGAGCACGACCGCAACCCCCATGGGATCGGGTCCGCTCTCGAGGTATTTCCACACCGATTGATCCGCGCGGCGCGCTGCTCTCCGAACTGCCGAAAAACCCACGCCGAGAGAGATGCCCTCCGCAGCCAGCGAGACGAGGAGTATCGAAAAGCCCCATCCGAGATGCTCGAGCGCCTCGGGGCTCCATAGCTGCTGAGCCCCGCGTACGATGGTCACACCGCTGCCGATGAACAACACGCCCGAGGCCGAAAGCAGAGCCCATACGTATCGAGAGCGACCGAAGCCGTAGGGGAACTCGTGGTCGGGCAAACGTTTCGAGCGAACGATGCCCACGACCAGCAGCAGCTGATTCACGATGTCGGCAAGCGAGTGCACCACTTCCGCGAGGATCGCCGTCGAGCCTGTCAGGAGCGCGGCCACGGCCTTGGCCAACGCAATTGCGACGTCCACCGAAAGTGCGACAGCGACAGCGCGCGTGCTCGTCGTCATGTGCTACGTTATATCACTCGCGGCGGTGGCGTCCGTCTTCATCGCGAGCTTGGCTCCAACTATCGTGAAGCGAGCCCGTCGAAAAATGAGGGTAAGTCGCGTGGCGCGATTCTACAAGAAGAGAGAGGAGAACCGCGGTTTGTCACCCGGGTCTTTGGTATTCATCGGCGAGCAAAAGACGGAGGCGATTCGCGTACGTCTCTTCGACTACGATGAGCAGTCTCTGGCCGAGGAAACTTTGGATGACATCGGCCGTGTGCGAGATTTCGCGGGCAAGGACGGGATCAAGTGGATCAACGTCGACGGTTTGCACGACACGGAGGTGATTCGAGAAATCGGTGAAGCATTCGGTTTGCACCCGCTCTTGCTCGAAGACGTGCTCAACACCGGTCAGCGACCCAAGCTCGACGAGTTCGAGGACACCTTCTTCGTCGTCGTGAAGATGCTTCGCTACGACGACGACAGCGACATCGTCATCGCCGAGCAGCTCAGCATCGTGGTGGGGCCATCTTTCGTGCTGACTTTTCAGGAGCAACCCGGTGATGTCTTCGAGCCCGTTCGGGAGAGGCTTCGCAATGGCAAAGGCAGGATCCGGGGTTGGGGAAGCGACTACCTAGCTTATGCACTACTCGACTCCGTGGTCGACAGTTACATCTACATCATCGAGAAGATCGGAGAAGAGGTCGAAGAGCTCGAAAGCGAAGTGCTGGAGTCGGTCGATCCGGAGCTAATTGGCGAAATCGGACGACTCAAGCGGGAGATGAGCTTCCTGCGAAAGGCGGTCCGCCCCGCCAGGGAAGCAATTCTCAAGCTGTCCAAGCTCGATAGCGATTTGATTCGAGAAGCGACTGCGCCCTTCCTCAAAGACCTCGTCGACATTTCCTCGCAAGCGGCGGAGGCCATCGAGACCTACCGCGAGATGCTTTCGGACGAGCTCAACATCTACAACTCGTCCATGAGCCATCGCATGAACGACATCATGAAGGTGTTGACCATTTTTGCCGCCATCTTCATCCCGCTTACCTTCATCGCCGGAATCTACGGGACCAACTTCGAGTACCTCCCCGAGCTTCACTTCCGATATGGCTATTTCGTGCTTTGGGGAGTCCTGATCACCGTCGCAGGATCGATGCTCTACTACTTCAAAAAGAAGGGCTGGCTCTAATTTACCCGAGCTGACCCATCATAGCGCTTCTTCTCGCATCCGGACGCGCCAGCAGCAACTGGGCAACGCCGCAGTGCCGCTCGAGAAACGCGCCCTCGCAGGCGCCGAGGTAGAAATCCCACATGCGTTGGAACCGCGGCGAATAGCCGAGAGCTTCGATGGGCCGCAACTGCGAATGGAAACGACTCCTCCACTCGTGCAGGGTTCGCGCATAGTGCTCGCCGAAATCCTCGTAATGGAGGAGCCGGAGGTCGGTACGCCTTGCCCAGGCCTCGCTCATGGCCTGCAGGCTCGGAAGCTGTCCCCCAGGGAAAATGTATCGCTTGATGAAATCGACTCGACCGACGCTCTGGGCGAAGCGGTCATCGGGGATGGTAATCGACTGGATCAGGCCGAGACCATTGGGTTTCAGCAGATCGCCGACCGCGGCAAAGAAAGTCTCCAGGTACTCCGCACCGACGGCTTCGATCATCTCCAAGGAGACGAGCTTGTCGTACCGGCCGCGAAGCTCCCGATAGTCTTCGAGCAGAACCGTGATGCGATCACCGAGCCCGGCCTGTCGAACCCGCTCACATGCAAAATCGAACTGTTCGCGTGAGATGGTCGTCGTCGTGACCCGGCAACCGAAGCGGCTCGCCGCGTGAATCGCCAGTCCACCCCACCCTGTCCCGATCTCGATCAAATGATCGCCCGGGCGTAGGTCGAGCTTGCTGCCAATGCGATCCAGGCGCGCTCTCTGGGCCTGCTCGAGTGTCAGATCTTCGTGCTCCCAGACCGCCGAGGAGTACATCATCGATTCATCGAGCCAAAGTCGATAAAAAGCGTTGCCGAGGTCGTAATGGTCGGCGATGTTTCGTCGGCTTCCCTCTTTGGTATTCCGCCGAAATCGATGATAGAAGCTGTCGAGGGAAGCCCTGACCGCGCCCAGCGCACTGCCATCCAAGTTGCTGAGACGGGTCGACGTATGCAGCAGGATGCGAACCACGGCCACGAGGTCATCGGTCGTCCACAGGCGGTCCATGAAGCTTTCCCCAGCACCGAGGCTTCCTCCGAGTGCAATGGCGATCCAGGCTCGCGCGTCATGGATGCGCACCGTGGCGCGCGGCGAGGAGCCCGGCAGCCCGAACGTACGCACCCCTGCCGGATCGATGACGGTGAGCTCTCCGAAGCGGATATGCTCGAGGCGGCCCATGACCAGCCGCCGGCAGAGACGGGCCGGGAGATCAGCACCCGAGTCCAAGCGGGCCGGGATGCGAAGCGAAGTGGGCTCCGTCATCGCACGGCTCCTTCCGCGTCGGCAGCAAATCGACCGGGATGTGCGTGATACGGGGCGCCCTTCCACCAAAGTCGCGCTGCCTGTCCATAGATCCCGGCTAGGACCGACACGGCCATCGCAGGATGGCGGACCAAGGCGCCCACGGCGTGTCTCCGGTTTAGAGGCCGTCTACGCAGGACGAGCGTGGCGTCGCTTTGGACCACGCCCGACTCCCAGTTGTGCATGTGAATCACGAGCGAGCGCCCCGGAACGTTGAAGCGCCATTCGTACTCCTGATCGAGAGGATGAAAGGGAGACACATGGAAGGCTTTGCGCACTCGAAAACGAAGAATGCTCGCCGATCCCAAGTTGTCGCGTGCCGCATCGACGGCATAGCAATGCCGCTCCCCCCAAGGGGTATTGTCGACTTCCGCGACCAGATGACCGAGCGAGCCGTCCCTACGGTAACAGTAGTAGACGCTGATCGGATTGAAGGTCACTCCCAGCGTCCGGGGTAAGCTCAACAGCCCGATGGGACCGCGCGGACGCTCTCCGCAGCGTTCCTCCACGAGATCACGGACAGCCTCGTCCAATGGGATGGCAGGATCGCCCAAATGATCCTCGCGCGCGAAGCGCGCCAGCGCTGGGCCTCGAGCGGACCAACCGGGCAAGGGATCGAGCGCTGCGGGAAGCTCGTCCAAGTCGAGGTACGCGTAAAAGAGGCGATACCGGAACGAATGCTCGACCGGCGTAAAGCGGCGATGGCGGACCGTGCCTTCGTAAATCGCGCTGTTCATGCAGCCTCATCCGGATGCAAGACAGCCTCAGGAGCCGTCGCGGCAAACCCGATGCCGAGCTTGCGGGCGACGGCGAGCGCGCTGACCACGCCATCCTCGTGGAATCCGTAGCGCCAATAAGCTCCGCAATAATACGTCTGCCGAACCCCGCTAATCTCATCGACCCGCCGCTGTGCCGCGATCGACGGGGCCGTGTAGACAGGATGATGATAGGTGGTTTGGTACAGGATTTTGGAGGGATCGATGCGGTCGGACGCGTTCAAAGACACGCAAAACGTCACCGGGGCATCGTGGAGCCGCTGCAACTGATTCATGTCGTACGTGACCACGACCCGACGCTCGTGCGCCCTGGAAATCTGGTAGTTCCAGCTGGCCCAAGCGCGGCGGCACTGAGGCAGCAACGAAGTATCGGTGTGCAAAATGGCATCGTTCGGCTGATACTGGATGGCACCCAAAATCTCGCGCTCGGCGTCGCTCGGATCGGCGAGCATGCGCAGAGCCTGATCACTGTGGGTGGCGATCACGACGCGGTCGAAACGTTCCGGCGTTCGCCCCGCCACAGTCAGCTCGACTTGGCGCTCGAGTCGAGCGATTCGCTCCACGGGGGATCGAAGCTGCACTCGCTGTGCAAATGGCTCGACGAGTCTCTTCACGTATTGCCGAGATCCTCCTGCCACCACGCGCCACGTCGGCCGGTCGACCAGACTGGTCAATCCGTGATTCATCAAGAACCGTACGAAGGTTTGCGCCGGGAAGCGCATCATCTGCTCGGGATCGGTGGACCAGATCGCCGCGCCCATGGGAACGATGTACAGGTCCGTGAAGGCTTGCGAGTAGCCACCCGACTGGAGAAGCTCGCCGAGCGTGACGTGGTCGCCAACCCCGTCCACCAGCCGCGGAGCTTCGGCATTGAAGCGAACGATGTCTCGTAGCATGCGCCACACGCGCGGGCTGAGCGCGTTTTGCCGCCGCGCCAGGATCGACTGGCTCGAGTATTCGAGCCCGCTTGCTTCCTCTCGAACGCTGAAGCTCATGCTGGTCGGCTTGGTCGGCACGCCAAGCTCGTCGAAGAGATGGATGAGATTGGGGTACGTGCGCGGGTTGTGGACGATGAATCCGGTATCCACCGCAAACCGGCGCCCTTGGACTTCGACCTCCACCGTGTTGGTATGGCCGCCCAGCCGGTCCCCCGCCTCGAAGACGGTAATCTCGTGCTCCCGCTGCAGGAGCCATGCGGCGACCATGCCGCTGATTCCAGTTCCGACGACGGCAATCTTCAATTGGGCCTCCGCCCGCGTTTGTTTAACAATTGTCCAGATCGTCAAGGCCCCTGCGAGGCATAATTGTCGTTATCGGATGCCGTCTGTCCACACATTGTCTATATAATTAACCCTCGCTGCATACGCACGTCGGGAGCAGATCCCCATCCCGATGCCACCATCCAGGGTGGCGGAGCGCCTTGGCGGCGAAACATATGCGCCTCGAACGATGCGTCGGAAGGGTCGCGATTCGTTCGAGGCGCGTGGTTGGAGTCGTGCTGCAGCGCGGTCATTCATCGCCGCGCCGCAGCACCGCTGCTTCTAGCGATCGGAGGCAATCCAGTTCTGCCTCTTTCGGCGAACCAGAAGCAATGTGACCAGTGCAACGAGCAGCGCATTCCCAGCCGTCGAGCCGGGCGCTTGCACGTCACATCCGCAACCTCCGCCGCCTTCCGTGACCTCCACCATGATGGAGCTCACGTTGTTGGTCCCATCCGGGTCGTTCTGGTCTGCGCCGACCTCAGCGATGATGTCCACCATGGCAGCCACGTCCGTTGAAAGCGTGACCGTCACGGAGGCACTCTCGCCGACGGCCAGCTCACCCAGCGCACATGCCACCTCGCCCAACGACTCGGTGCAAGAGCCCGGGTCAGGCTCGGCCGATACGAAGCCGACTTCGGCGGGCACGGTCATGCCCAGCCGAGTCCCGGTCGCATCGTCTTCGCCCTCGTTGGTGACCGTGTAGGTCAACACGATGTCATCGCCCACGGTCACGCCGCTTTCGGGGACCATACCCGACAATGCCAGGTCGCTGTTCCCCACGACGGCAATGGTCACCGTGGCCTCGTTGTTGCCGGGCTCCGGATCCATCGTCGAGGTGGAGATCACATTGTTGACGTCGAACACGCCGGCGGCATCTGCCGAGACGCCGATCGTCACCGTCTCGACCGCTCCGGTCGCCATGGCGCCAAGGGAGCAGCTCACCGCGTCGGCGGTGACATCGCACGTTCCCACGGTCGTTTGCGCGGCCGTGGCGGTGAGACCGGCATCCAGCGTGGAGTCGAGCACGACATCCTCCGCCGTGACGTCCGGGCTGTCGTTGTGGATTTCGACCACCACGTCGAAGGCGTCGCCTTTATCCACCTCGTCCGGTGCGATGACGTTGTTGATGTGTAGATCGCTCCGCGAGATGAAGAGCTCGAACGCGCCTACGTCACAGATGTAGCTTCCGTCCAAGTCGCCATCGTCGGGGCGAATGCTGCCTCGTTGATCGTTGTTCGGGCAGCGCAGGTCGTCGCCCGCATCGATCGCAGGGCTGGTCGCCGCATCGCCGGCCGCTTCGGACGGCAAGGCATGCGTTTCAGTGAGCCCCCCGTTGTTGGCCAGGGGCATCAACAAGGGATCGGTATTGACCAAATCGTTGAGGGCCGCGTCCAGCAGACAAGTATCGGCACCTTCGATGTTGAAGCCCGTCGAGACGATCGTTCCAGGCGGACACATCGCGGTTCCGCCAGAGCAACCGCAGTTGGCATCACGGCTGGCTTCGGCTCCTTGCACGACGTTGTCGGTCAGCACCGTATTGACCAAGGTGAAGGTTCCCGAACCAAACGAATTCAGTCCGGCACCGCCACCCGGCGCATCCGAGGAGGCGACGTTGTCCACCACGGTCGCATTCCGCAGATTGATCGTGCCGTTGGTGGTGACGCCGCCGCCCACGTCGCTGGCGACGTTCCCGCTAATCGTGGTGTTCGTGATGTTGATCACGACGTTCGCGCGCGCGCCGATTCCCGCGCCGCCAATGGCGGCGTTACCGTTGATCGCGCTCGCCTGGATTTCGGTCACGTGGAACCCCGTGTCGAACAGGGCTCCTCCATTTTCTGCCTCGTTGGGATTCGCAAGAAGCACGGCATCCAACTCGCCCGACTCGTACGGGATCGACGACTCCGACACCCCGAGCGTGCAACCGCGGATCAAGGAAGGCGAATCGAGATAGGCACCGCCCCCGTTGCCGCCACTGATGTTGCCGCTCAACACGGAGTCGAGCAGGGTCACCTCGGCCGTCACCATGATGCCGCCTGCGTCGGAGCCCGATTGGTTTCCTATGACGGCGACTCGAGAGAGCTCGACCGCCGTGACCCCGCCCGTCTCCTCTTCACCGCCGTCAGGCGGACCGCCTTCCGATCCACCTCCGTGCGCGCCTTCCTGAAAGAGCGTCACGGCAGCGCCCGGCCCGATGGCGATGCCACCGCCGTATCGACGAAACTGCCAGGCCTCGGCGCCATTGGGGGTTTCGCTGACGTCACAGTTGTAGGCATTGTCCGGGCTCGTGTCGTTGAGAATTCCCACGCTGCCCGAACGCACCATCAGATCCGAAATCGCGACCAACTCGACCGTCGTGCCGGACTCGGCTTGAATGTGGAAGATGCGATCGCCCACATCGGGGTCCGTGATCGACTGCTCGTTCCACTCGATGATGGTGAGCGCAGGCCCGGCGCCGAAAATCTCGACATCTTCCGTGATGTCGAGATCGCCAATGGCCGCGTTGGCTTCGATTTGGGCAACGCAGGGTTCCGGTCCGTCCGAGACCAGCATGAACGTCTCGTCGACGCCGCTCAACGTCAGTTGAATCGGTTGGGCGGGATCGTCCATTCCGCTCAAGTCGATGCGGTCCGCTCCGCTCGTCGCGTTGGCCTCCATCACCGCTGCTCGCAACGTGCATGCCCCGCCTGCCGACGCGCAGACCCCATCGCCAGGACTTTCGTCGACCGCATCCATCGTGCTGTCGACGACGAAGTCCAACGCGGCCGCGCGATCGCTCGCGCCCGCTGCGACGAAGACAAGGGCGGCGACTAGGTTGGTTGGAAACCTAGGTTTGAACGTTTGCATGGTCCGACTCCTTTCTTCGCCGTTCTGACGGCATCCCCAAGTTGCTTCGGCGCCTCCAAAGCGATGCGCCGAGGAAGATGAGCCACAGCAGCGCTGCCGTATGACCTCCAGACCCCATTCCGGAGGCCGCGCATCCACCGGTGGTGAGGTCTGCGACCCCTCCATCGGGCACCCCCGCGTCGGGTGCGCCGCCATCGGGCAATCCGCCGTCCGGAACGCCACCATCCGGCTCCGGCTCCACGGGAATCTCGGTTTCGACAGCGACGGCGAAGCGGCTGTTCGCCCCGGTTTCTTCGCTTACTTCGTTCCAAACGGCAAAGACGGTCCGTCCATCGGGCGTCGGACGTATCTGCGATTCCATCTCGTCGAGCTCGTCGAGGTTGGGCGACCGGGCGTCGGCCAGCACTTGATAGGGCTCGTAGCTCACCCCGCTGTCGGTCGACCGGGTAATGAAGATGTCGAGATCTCGAGCACCACCCAGCTGCTCGTAAACGTTGGTCTCGGTGCTCCAGGCGACGATGAACGTGCTCGGATCCTTGCAGTCGCTGGTCAGTGTCGTCGATGCGTCGTTGGGATCGCCGCTCGGGCAACCCGGACCGCTTCCGGGTGTCTTGGCGATTCGCGGCTCCTTCACGTTCACCCCGGTCTGCTCGAGACCCAGCTGCTCGGCAGACGCGCGGGTGCTCTCGGAGGTGATGTCCACGGGCTCTGTCCAGGTCTCGCCACCGTCGATCGAGCGGCGAATCCAAAACTCGTAGTTTTCGAGATCGGTGTAGCGAGCGACCGCGTCGTCCGGCGTATAGCTATATCCGATGACGATGAGGTCACCGGAGATGAGCCCGCGATGCGCACGGGCATTCTCGAGCTCGTTGTCTCCCGTTCCCGCGCCGAGGTCGCCTCCAGCTTCGGTCTCGGCGCTCAGATTGATCGGCGGGTCGTTCGCGAAGGCGCCGGTGGCGATCGGCCCTTCGACGCCACGGATATAACAGCCGTCCAGCTCGTCACCAGGCAGCATCGCCGTCGGCACAGCCACCCTCTGAACGAAGTCGGCAGGCGTGAAACCGGAGGCTGCGCGCCCCACGATGTCGGCCGGGCCCCCTTGGTCGAGCTCCCCTTGCCTCCAGAAAATGAAGAGCTTCACCCCCGAGCTCGGACCGGGGCTGCCTTGACCGAAGAAGCGAACACGCCGGGCGTTCTCGCTCGGGCTGGACAGGATACATCCCACGCGCACCGGATCCGTCGGGTCTGGATAGGGATCCCCATGGGGGCTGAGCCGGCATGCCTCGGGACCGTTCGGCAACGCCAAGAGGGGCGTTGACGTTCCGGCGCCCGCGCCACCCATCCCACCTGCGCCACCCGCGCCTGGTCGTCCGCCAGCTCCACCCATGGCGCCGCTGCCTCCATGGCCGCCCGATCCAGCCGTGCCGCCTGCGCCACCGGCACCGCCAGCTCCACCCATGGCGCCGCTGCCTCCATGGCCGCCCGATCCTCCAGTGTCGGGCGCACAGCTGGTCGGCGCCTTGTCGAAACGAAACGCGCTGAAGCGCACGTACTTGCCGACGTCGAGCCCCTCCAAGCCCTTGGTTTCCTCGTAGGCGACGAGCACCGTCGGTCCGACGAGCGCGAGATTGGCCCTGGACGCGCCTTCGGTGCCACTCTCCTGATTGGGATTGGCCTTCATCCCCGTGGCCATCTGCGTGAAGTTGTTCGTCAGTCGAATCGGCTCCGGAAAATCGATCCCAAGATCGAAATCGGCGCGGGCCAAGTAGCTGTACCAGACGTCGGTGCCCTTCGTGACCTTTGCA
>JASFKY010000130.1:0-9614 GCA_050118395.1 Myxococcales bacterium
GGTGGTTCACGTATCCGCTTTCCGAAGGCGCCTCGCACTCAGCCGCCAGGCTGGGGCAGGTGTCGCGATCGGCGCAATGGGTTTTGTATGTGGACCAAAACAGCTCTTTGCCTCCCTCGGCCGCCACCATCGTGGTGCCATCGGTTACGATGGTGGTCAGCAGCGAGCGCTCTTCGTCGGGATCGACATCGCAGACCGCGCGGATGTGCTCAAGGGTCGACCTCAAGGCCATCGTCGTTTCTTCGACGCCGATTCGGCCGGCAAGGGGGCCGTGCTGCGAGAGGTGGGTCAGAAAGAGAAAGAACATGACCTCGCTGTCGGTGTCGCCCAAGATGTAGCGGCGAAGCCGCGGAGCGACTCGTTGCACGAGCTCCGCTTTGTGCTTGGCAAAGTTTCGAATGTCGCCATTGTGGGCCATGACCCATTTGCCGTATTGAAACGGGTGGCAGTTCAATACCGAGTTTTCGCCGGTGGTAGCCCGCCTCACGTGTGCCAGGACCGTCTCGGATGCGACGATGCCGCTGACACGGCGAAAAAGCGCGCAGTCGATGGCAGTGGTCGGGCTGCGGGTGATGTGCGGAGCGCCGTCGACGTAGAAAGCCACCCCCCAGCCGTCACGATGGTTGGTGCTTTGGGCGCCGAGCGCATTGTCTGCATCCATCAGCGAACGGTGCACCTGGCTTTGAATTACGCTGCGAAATCCGAACAAGCGGCACATAACTCCTTCATTTTGACACGAACTACGTCGGGATGCTTCCTCCGCTTCTCAGGAGGACGGCCCGGTGTTAAGGTGCGCGGCCGTGAATGGATTTCGGCGACTTTTCATCGCGAATCGCGGCGAGGTGGCTGCTCGCATTGCGCGCACCTGCGATGAGCTCGGCATCACGCCCGTCTTCGGAGCTTCGGAGGCCGATCGTGTCGCTCCTTACCTGCACGACCGAGAAGTCGTCGTGCTCGGTCCGCCTCGAGCCACCGAGAGCTATCTGTCCCGAGAACGGATCGTGCAAGCCGCGGTCCAATCCCGATGTAGCGCTCTTCATCCGGGGTGGGGCTTCTTAGCCGAGGATCCGCTTTTTGCTTCTTTGTGCGAAGCGCATGGCATCACCTTCATCGGTCCTCCTGCCGCCGTGATGGAAAAGCTCGGACGGAAGACGCCGGCCAAAGCGGCCATGGCCGCGGCAGGGTTGAAACTGATACCTGGCAGCGAGGGCGTGCTGCGGGACCTCGACCACGCGCGCGAGGTGGCCGCGCACACCGGGTTTCCAGTGCTTTTGAAGGCCGAAAGCGGCGGCGGCGGTCGCGGCATGCGCGTCGTGCGTCACGAGGCGGACTTTCAGGAGGCCTACGAGTCGGCGCGAGCCGAGGCTTTGGCTAGCTTTGCCGACGAGCGCCTCTACTTGGAAAAGCTGATCGAAGGAGGGCGCCACGTGGAAATCCAGCTACTGGCCGACAAGTACGGTCACGTGGTGCATCTGGGAGAGCGCGACTGCTCGGTACAACGAAAGCATCAGAAGCTAATCGAGGAGTCTCCGGCCCTCGTCTTGAGCGAAGCAGAAAGAGAGCAGACCCTCGCTGCCGCAGCGGTTGCCGCGCGGGCCATCGGTTACGTGGGCGCAGGCACCATGGAGTTCTTGTTGGACGAAGGCGGCGAACTACGCTTCATGGAGATGAACGCACGATTGCAAGTGGAGCATCCCGTGACTGAAATGCGGTGCGGCATCGACCTGGTGGAAGCACAGATACGCATCGCTGCAGGCGAGCCATTGTGGTTTTCGCAGCAGGACGTGGTTCTTCGGGGACACGCGATCGAATGTAGAATCAACGCCGAAGATCCGTCGCACGGTTTCTCTCCGAGCCCAGGCGTCATCGAGCGTTGGGAAGCTCGCATCCCCGCCGACGACGGCGGCATTCGAATCGACACGCACGTCGCGTCCGGCTACGAGGTGCCGCCGTATTACGACAGCCTGGTGTGCAAGGTCATCGCCTGGGGACAGGACCGCGATGCCGCATGTGATCGCTTGGTGCGTGCTTTGAAGAGCATGCGATGCGAAGGGATCTCGACCACCATTCCCATGCACTTGGCGGTGCTGAGCTCCGAGGCCTTTCGCGAGAATCGATATGACACGCGGGCCGTGCCGGGTTGGAGCAGCTGATGGCGCACGTTCCCGTCATACCCATCGGAAAGCCGTTGGAAGCCGTCATCGATCGCGCGACCTTCGATCGTCAGCTCGCCGGTCACGAGCCACTGGTTTCGCGACTCCTGCAGCGCCGGCAGGAAGTGCAGGCGGGTTGGGGCGAAACCTATGCCGCACGTGTCCACCGCAAGGGCAAGCTCACGACCCGTGAACGTCTGGATCGCCTGAAGGACGAAGGATCCCGCATGTTCGAGGTGGGAACGTTCGTGAACTACGGCGTCGATTTCGACGGGCTCCAATCGCCCGCAGCGGGTGTGGTGACCGCCTTCCTTCAGGTGGAAGGACGCTGGTGCGTCGTCATCGCAAACGACAACACCGTCGCGTCCGGGGCCTGGTGGCCCAAGACTCCGGAGAAGATCCAGCGTGCTCAGGAAATGGCCCGCCGTCTGCGCCTCCCGACCCTCTATCTGGTCGATTGCAGCGGGCTCTATCTACCCCAGCAGAGCAAGAGCTTCGCGGGCGCCACGGGAGCCGGGCACATCTTCAAGATGAACAGCCTGTTGTCTGCGGAGGGCGTGCCCCAAATTGCGGGTGTCTTCGGCGACAGCATCGCAGGAGGCGGCTACATGCCGATCATCAGCGATCGGGTCTACATGACGGAGCAGGCCTACATGGTGATTGCGGGGGCTGCGTTGATCAAAGGAGCGAAGAGTCAGCACATCACTTCGCTCGACATCGGAGGACCGGAGGTGCACGTTCACCAGTCCGGCTGCGCAGACGAGCGCGTTCCCGATGATGAGACCCTGATCTCGTGCCTGCGGCGGGAGGTTTCACGCCTGCCGAGCTCGGGAGCGGCTTTTTACCGCGGTTCGGTCGAATCGATGGAGCCGCGCTTTCCCACGGCGGAGCTCCGGGGGTTGGTTCCCGTGGACCACCGCCAAGCATACGACGCGACCGAGATCCTAGCGCGTCTCTGCGACCAGAGCCTGTTCTGGGAGGTGCTTCCTTCGGTCGGCCGGGAGATGATCTGCGGAGTAGGGCGTGTGGGCGGACTCTATGCAGGCTTCGTGCTCAATCGGCAGGGGTTGGTCGACGATCCCGAGTCTGCTGGTGAGCAACGTCCGGCCGGTATCTTGTATCGGCAGGGCATCGCCAAGATCAGCACGTTCAGCCGCGCGTGCGACAGCGACGGGATTCCTCTCATCTGGCTGCAAGACATAAGCGGCTTCGACATCGGGGCAGAAGCAGAGCGTCACGGTCTGCTCGCGTATGGCTCGAATCTCATCTACACGAACAGCACGAATCAGACGCCGATGTTCACCGTCTTGCTGCGCAAGGCATCCGGCGCTGGCTACTATGCCATGGCCGGCCTTCCGTACGATCCCGTGGTGCAGCTTTCGACGCCGATCTCGCGGCTGAGCGTCATGGAAGGGCGAACCCTCGCCATCGCCACTTACAACAGCAAGCTCGACGACAACTTCGAAATCGTCACGACCGATCCGGAAGAGCGTTCGCAAATCGAAAAGCGCATGACCGAAGTCGAAGCTCGGATTGAAGCCGACATGGATCCCTACATGGCTGCCCGACAGATGGACACGGATGAAATCGTGCATCTCGACGAGCTGCGCGACTGGCTCGTGGCTCTAGTGGAGATGAGCTATCAAGGGGTCGGATATCGGCGCGTGAAGAACCCGCGCATCTGGACCATGCATGATCTGGACGTCTTGATGACGGGCGGGCCGGCATGAGCACGGATGACCACGTATTGGCCATGCGCGCTGGCGAAGAGGATGCGTCCGAATTACTCGCGCCGAGTGTCGGCATTTTCAAAGCCGCGGTCGAAAAGGGCCAGTGGGTCTCGCCGGGCCAGCTTCTGGGAACCATCGAGGTGCTCGGAGTCCAACACCGGCTTCTCGCGCCCAACGGACTGACCGGACGCGTCAGCAGGCATCGGGCGGAGGGCGTGTCTCGCGTGCCGGTGCAATATGGCGATTCTCTTTTCACCGTCGTCGCGGAATCTTTGGTCGGTGCGACTGCCCCCCAACCCGACCGTCCCCCGGAGCAGGAAGGCGCGCTCAGCTTCGTTGCGCCCATGAGCGGACGTTTTTACAGCCGGCCGTCTCCAAACGAGCCGCCCTTCGTCGAGCAGGGCGAGACCATCCGAAAGGGTCAGACCGTCGGCTTGCTCGAAGTCATGAAGACCTTCAACCGCCTGGTCTACGGGGGCGATGCGTTACCCGAGCAGGCGCTCGTCGAGAGATTCGTCCCCGAGGATGGCGATGACGTCGCCAGGGGCGACGTGCTCTTGGTGTTGGCCCCGACCACCGAGCGCTGAGGTGATTTCGACGTCACACCGGCTCGGGCTGTGCGCACTGCTGGTGTCGGCGAGCGCGTGTAAGCCCCCTCCGCCAGCTGCACAGGCACCCGTCGCGCCCGAGCTCAAGAGCTACGTGTTCAAGCATGACGGCATCGTGCGGGGCGTGGGCATCTTCGACCCGAGGGCCGCTCCCCGGAGCACCACGCGACCGCTGGTCGTCGTGCTCCATGGCGGGCTCGGCGACGACGACGACACCGTGGTGCTCAGCTTTGGCAAGCTCAACCAACTGGCCCTCGAAGACGATTTCTTGGTCGCGTACCCGAGCGGCGTCGGCGGGCATTGGAACGATGGACGGAACGTGCAGCGCTACGTCGCACAACGCGAACGCATTCGTGACGTGGATTTCTTGAGTAAGCTCATCGACGAGCTCGTGCAAAAGCGCAATGCCGATTCAAACGCGGTGTTCTTCGTGGGAGTGTCGGACGGCGCAATGATGGCGCACCGGTTTGCCTGCGAGCGAACCGCCAAGCTCCAGGCCTTTGCGGCGGTCATCGGCGCGATGCCCTACAACGTCGCACGCAGAAAAAGTCGCTGTGAAAAAGAGCCGGTCTCGGTATTGATGATCAATGGCGTCGAGGATCCCATCGTTCCCTGGGAGGGTGGGACCGTTCGATTCGACGACCACGAGCTCGGGAAAGTTCTCTCGGCAGAGCGAACCTTTTCGTTTTGGATGCGGCACGATGGGTGCGAGGACGTCAAGATATCGATGATCCCCGACTTCGATCCTACGGATGGAGCTCGCATCGAGCGCCGGAAGGCGCTCGGATGCCGGGACGCTACCAAGGTAGAGCTCTTTGCCGTGCACGGGGCCGGTCACACCTGGCCCTCGGGCTGGCAATATCTACCGCAGAGCATGGTGGGCACGGTCAGCAAAGACATCGATGCCACGGTTGCCGTGTGGCGTTTCTTCCAGAGCACGCTTTAGACGCCTTCGATGGTGCTAAGGTCGGTCCATGGCTCGTGCCGAATTGGGCGACCGTTCGCTATTTCCCGATCTCGAAGGCATCGCGTATCTAGCGCACGCGGCGATCTCGCCACTGTCCTCCCCGGTGTGCCGGCGGATCGGCGAAGTCACCGAAGACTATGGTCGGGGCGGGATGACCGGCTTCGTGCGCTGGGCGCCGAAACTTCAGCAGGTGCGTAAAGACCTCGCTGCTTTGATCGGGGCGAGCACATCGGAGATCGCCTTCGTGGCCAATACCACCCAAGGCGTCATCGACGTGGCGTTTGGCATCCCGTGGCGAAAAGGCGATCGCATCGTCCTGTTCGACGGCGAGTTCCCGGCCAACGTGACTCCATGGCAACAGGCTGCGGAAACATTTGGGCTGGAGCTTCGATGGCTTTCACTGGAGCCGTTTCAACGGACCGTGGACGAGGGCCTATCCGAGCTTCGTCGAGCTCTCGAGCGTGGAATCCGAATCGTCGCCGTGAGCGCCGTTCAATACAAGACCGGCCTCCGCATGCCACTCGCCGAGATGGCTGCGCTTTGCCACAAGTACGACGCGGAGATTTTCGTCGACGCGATTCAGGCGCTCGGCGCGACACCCCTGCAGGTTTCGTGGGGCATCGACTATTTGAGCTCGGGTAGCCACAAGCACCTGATGGGCCCGGAAGGGGCAGGGTTTTTGTATGTGGCCGATCGGTGCGCCGAATCATTCACGCCGAGGCTCGCTGGGTGGCTGAGTCAACGAGATCCGGTGGCATTCCTGGTTGGAGACGAACCCCAACTTCGCTACGACCGACCGTTTCGCCACGGCGCCCAGGGCATGGAGATCGGCACCAGCAACGTCATTGGGCTTGCTGGGCTTGGTGCATCGTTGGAGCTGCTGCATCAGCTTTCCGTCCCCGCCATCCACGCGCACGTGGACTCCTATCTCGATGCACTGGAAAGCGGACTCGTCGAGCGAGGATTTCGAAGCCACCGCGCGAAGGCGCCTGCCCTTCGTTCCAGCCTTCTCACCGTGGCGATGCCCGACGACGTTCGACTGACCAAGCTTGCGGCTGCGCTCCGCGCTCGAGGTGTGATTTGCAACACTCCAGACGGGCTGATGCGCTTTGCCCCGCATTGGCCCAATCACATCGAAGAAGTTCCACAAATCCTGAGCGCCGTAGACGATGCCCTGGCCGAGCTGCGAGGTTGAGCCTAGGTTGGGCGCGTGAACACGCAGTCGGACCGAGGATTTTGGCTCTTCAACGCGGTCGTTTCTGTAGCGGCCGTCAGTTTTCTCGCTTGGCTTCTCATCATCCGCGAAGCGGGCGGCGCCCGCGCTGACCTGCGCTTCATGCCTGCCGTCAACGCGATGCTCAATGGCACCGCGGCCACGCTGCTCTTGATGGGGTTCGGAGCCATTCGAAGCGGCCGACGCGAGATACACAAGAGGTTGATGGTTTCTGCATTTGCCGCGTCGGCAGTCTTTCTCGTCGGCTACGTGGTGTACCACTACGCTCACGGAGACACGCCCTATCAAGGCGTCGGTCCCATCCGGATCGTCTACTTCACGATCCTGATCTCGCACGTGCTCTTGTCCATCGTGATGCTGCCCATGATCCTGACCACCTTCTATCTGGCGGCGCGCCGGCGTTTTTTTGCGCACAAGCGACTGGCGAGATGGACGCTGCCGATCTGGCTCTACGTGTCGGTCACCGGTGTGGTGATTTATTTCATGCTGCGTTGAGATTCTACGTTCGGCTGGGTACCGGTCGAGGCGGGTGCCCCGAGCGAAATCGACCACAAACCCGCTTTTCTTTGCGACGAAAAGGGCTAAGGTCCGGGCATGAGTGGGACTTTCCGACCCCACGGCGTATGGACTGCGCTCGCGACCCCCTTTTCCGTGGACGGGGACGTCGACTACGACGCCTTGCGCCAGCTGATCGAGTTTCAGGTCGACGAGGGAGTCGATGGCGTGCTGCCCTGTGGCACCACGGGTGAATCTCCAACCCTTTCCTGGCAAGAGCATGATGCAGTCGTAGAAGCAGCCGTACGCGCCGTGGAAGGCCGGGTCGGCGTGTTGGCGGGTACTGGCAGCAACAATACGGCGGAGGCAATTCGCGCAAGCAAGCAAGCCAAGGGGGCGGGCGCCACGGCCGTCTTGTTGGTGGATTGCTATTACAACGGCCCGTCGAGCCTCGAGCTACGCACCGAGTACTACGAACGGATTCTCCAACAGGTGCCCGACATTCCCGTGATGCCCTACGTGATTCCCGGGCGAACCGGTTGCGCGCTTTCCGCCGCGGACCTCGCCATCTTGCACCTGAACGACCCAAGACGTGTCCCTGCGGTGAAGCAAGCCACGGGTGATCTCGAGCGAATGCGCTTGGATCGCAAGCTGGCAGGGTCCGCCCTCAGGATTCTTTCGGGTGACGACGAGCTGACCGTGACGATGATGCGCGACGACGGCATCGGTGCATGCGGCGTCGTCAGCGTCATGTCGAACATCGCACCAGGCAGCATCAGCGCCATCGTGCGCGCCCAACAGGCTGGTGATACCGAGGAGACCGATCGCTTGTCACGAGCTCTTGCGCCTTTGTTCGGTCTCGTTACGTGTACCGTGACGTCTTTGCGCACGTTGCCCAATGGCCAAAGTGTAGAGGTCGTCGACAAGTTTCGAAATCCGGTTCCGGTGAAAACCATGATGGCGGGGCTGGGCATGATTCCCTCGGCCAAGCGTTCGCCGCTCGGGCGGATGAGCGCCGCGGGCGTGGCGCAGTGTCGCGATGCGCTTCGTCGGGTGCACGAATCCGATCAGGGGATCCTCGGCCCGATCGAAGAAGCGTTCGACGTGCGAATCGATCAGCGCATCGGGGACGACGCGGTTTGGTCGGCGCTCGCTCGCTGAGGGGTCCGTGTATCGAGCACTCATTCGGCCGCTGATGTATTTGCTTCCGGCGGAAGCTGCGCATCATTTCGCATTTGGTTGCCTGCGATTGGTGGCGGCGATCCCCGGCGTCCGGTCCCTGATGCGTCGGATGTTCCACGGATCCAATCAATCCGCGGCGGTGCGCGCGCTCGGCCTGGATTTTCCGAATGCAATCGGGCTCGCGGCGGGCTTCGACAAAGACGCCATTGGCCATGATGCGCTGGGCGCGCTGGGGTTCGGCTTCGTCGAAGTGGGGACGTTGACCGGACGTGCGCAACCGGGCAATCCGAAGCCCCGGTTGTGCAGGCTTCCGGCCGACCGCGCGCTGGTCAATCGAATGGGCTTCAACAACCGTGGCTCCGCGGATGCCGTCAAACGGCTTCAGCGCCCGCGCCGCACGATCGTGGGCGTGAACATCGGAAAGACCAAGGCCGTATCCGAGCACGATGCGATTACCGATTACGTGGTGAGCGCTCGTCGGGTGGGACCTCATGCCGATTACGTGGCCGTGAACGTGAGCTCGCCCAACACGCCTGGCCTGCGGGATCTGCAAGCGGTGGACAAGCTTCGTCCCTTGCTGCTCTCGGTTCGTGAAGCACTTAATGAAGTGTCGCCCGGGCGTCCCGTGCCTTTGCTCGTGAAAATCGCGCCCGATCTAGCCGATGAAGACGTGGATGCCGTAGCGGCTCTGGCCTTGGAGCTGGGGCTCGACGGCATCATCGCCACCAACACGACGATCGGACGCGAAGGGCTCCAAAGCGACTCCGCCGACATCGAACGCTGCGGAGCCGGCGGTCTGAGCGGCCCGCCGCTCTACGAACGCTCCCTGCAAGTGCTGAGACGTCTGCGCTCCGCGGTGGGGGATCGGATGGTTTTGATTTCCGTCGGGGGCATCGAGACGGCCGAACAGGCCTGGGAGCGCATGCGCGCAGGCGCGACCTTGGTGCAGCTCTACACCGCATTCATTTACGAGGGCCCGCTCTTGCCGAGTCGCATGGCAGCAGAACTAGCGAGATTGCGGCAGCAGTCGGAGTGAACCCAAGGCGACGGTGACCGGGTCAGCGACCAAGATCGGGGCTCGCCACAATGCACGACACGGACTTGCGTGGGACGGAGCGGCTTGCAGGGGTGGTCCGGTGCACCTGTGAGCTTAGACCACGCAAGCCGCTCCTCGGGCGGCGCGCCAATCGGAGGTGGTTGCAGCCATGCCGATTGGCACTTCGCACGCCCCCTCCAGCCCATGTC
>JASFKY010000131.1:0-9575 GCA_050118395.1 Myxococcales bacterium
GGTTTGCTCGGAGACCGATACGATGCGGTTGTAGGCGAGAGAGGCCGGATCATCGATGCAGCGAAGCAGCGGCGTGGCTTCGACATAAGGCAATGACACCTGGACCGGGGGCGGCTCGTAGCCATAGATGGGGCCCAATTCGAAGACGCCTGCAGGAGAGCGCCCGTCCCCTTCGCGTTTGGTTGGCCCCGCATGGCCCAGGGGCGCGCCGTCACCGTGAAGGCCGCGGCCCCACCCGTACCCTGCCCGACCGAGCACCACTGGCGCGGGCCCATCGATTTCTGTCCAATCTCCTCCCGGTCGACGCTGGTAGCGACGAAGCACCGCGTGGAAGGTGTTCCAATCGTCCGAGACTACGGTCAAGAGCTGGGTCTTGGCGGTCCCGACAGGTCCCGGCAGATTTGTCCTGGACGGGAGATGGCCCACCGAAGCTCCGGACCCTACCGGGGAGCCCGCAGCGGCACAGCCTGTAATCACGCATGCGAGGACGGCATGACGCAAGAGGGTCAGGGACCTCGGGCACTTTCCTAATGTCCCGAAAATTTGATAAGCCGCCCCGCGCATCTAAGCTCCGCCCTGGAGAGTGAGGGGGATTGATGATGACAGCAACTACCACGCGCTCGCTGCGTCGATGGTTTGGCTTCATGACCGCGGTCACGCTCCTCAGCTGGGGCTCGACTGCATTCGCACAAGCTGACGAGATTCCGGACAGCGTCGCTGCCGACGTCGAAGGAAGCAAGACCAAGTCCGCTGGGCAAGCCACGTTCGTGGAGGCACCCGATGCGAAGACCTTGCCGACTGAAGAGCCCAAGAAAAAGAAGGCCGAAGTCGACTGGACGCTGAATGCCGGTGGCGCTTTCAACACCGGCAATACGCAATCGTGGAACCTCAACGCGGGCACCAACGTCTTGCTCGTGAAGCAAGATCACCGCCTGACCATCGATTCTTTGTTCAATTTCGGTCGTGCCAGGGCCAACGTGCTCGATCCCAACACCACTTACGACACGGTCGCCAAGAAGTGGTTCTTCAACTCTCGCTACGAGTACTACTTCTCGGACATGGACGCCGTGTGGTCCTCGCTCGGGCTTCGCTGGGACCCGCTCGCGGGGTTCGATCTGCAGCTTCTTGCGAACGTGGGCTACCTACGCGCTCTCATCAAACAGGAAAACCAGCTCCTGACGGCACGCATCGGCTACAGCTACACCTATGAAAACTACACCAGCGAGGCCATCGCCAGCCCGGAGAACACGATTTCACTGCCGACCTCGAATATCCATGGCGTGATGGCGGGTCTCGATTACGAAAATCATTTGAACGAGCACGTCGATCTGAGCTCCACCATCGTCTGGGTTGGCAATGTCAACGAGATTCCTGCCCAGGACTACGCCAAAGCATTTCAAGACAATCGCATCTATTTCACGATCGCCCTGCTCTCGCAGGTGGCGGACAAGCTCTCGATCGAGGCGCGCTTTTTGCTCCTGTACGACAGCAGGCCCGCGGGCGTGTACAAAACCGACACCACGACACTCTTCAGCCTCGTCTATACGCCCTTTAAATCCAAAAAAGACTAGCTCGATGCGCCTTGCCGGGGCCTGAGCGAGACGAGGGAACGCGAGCGCGGGCTCTTCCGCCACGGATGTGTCAATTTGCCACGTTGGCATGAGCTCGCGATCGACTTCGTCTAGCTTCGACATCCCAGCCGCTCCCGCCGAAGCGGGGCACGTAATTTGCAGTCTCGACCAAGGCGCGTTGGCAACCGTAACCAAGAGCAAGCACGGAACACGAGTCGGACGGGCATTGCGCTCGCGCCGGTGGGCAGCGCTGCATCGGTCGCTCCTGACGGCGTGTATTCTGGCCACCACGGGTCTCGTGTTTTGGGTTGGCGTAGATGTGGCTCGTTTGCTCATGGAAGGGGCATGGGTCGCCGTGGTGCTCGGTGTGGTTGTCGGGGCGTTCGCAATCGACTTCGTGACCGGGTTCGTCCACTTTGCCTGCGATCGATTCGGCGACCCTGAAACGCCAGTCCTCGGGCCTCTTCTGATCAAGGCGTTTCGAGATCATCATGACCATCCACATGCGATCCTCGAGCACGACTGGGTCGAAACGAATGGGGAACCCTGCGTCCTGACCACGTTCGCGCTGATCGCCCTCGCCTGCTTCGTGCCCGAAACACATTCGCAGCTCGGGGCCGCCACGGCGACCGGCGTTTGGACCATGGCGGCCTTGGGAGCATTCGCCAACCAAGCACACAAGTGGGCCCACATGCCCAATGCGCCTCGAGTGGTACGCTTGTTTCAGCGTGCAGGCCTCATCTTGCGGCCCGGCGAGCACGGGCGACATCACGATGCGCCCCACCAGACGGCCTATTGCATCAGCACGGGGTGGATGAACCCCTTGCTGGAGCGGTTGGGGCTGTGGTCTTGGTTGGAGCGCTCTTGGAAGGGAACGACATGAAACTGACGGATTGGCTTCAAACACACGTCACCGATGATCCACGGGCACTTCAATGGTTCGATTCGCCCGATGCCGAAGATCGGATCGCACGCTGCTACAAAGAGCTCTTGAGCGGCTACTCGATCGACCCGTCTACGATTTTGAAAACCACTCGCAAGCTTCGCGCCGACGAGACACCAGGCGAGATCGTCGTCGATGATATCGCCTTCTATTCGATTTGTGCTCACCACTTTCTTCCGTTCTTCGGGCACGTCAGCATTTGTTACGTTCCAGGAGACCGAATCCTAGGGCTCGGCAAGCTTCCCCGCCTGGTGGATGCCTACGCACGGCGCTTTCAGATTCAAGAAGATCTAGTCCGTGACATCGCCCGCGAAATGATGGAATCGGGGCACGCACGGGGCGTTCGAGTCCGAAGCAAGGCTCAACATCTGTGTATGGTGAGCCGGGGCCCTCGAAGCCCTGCATCGGTCTCTTACACCGAGCTGGCGCTCGGATGTCTGGCTTCGGACCACCACGAATCGAGGACGTGAGCGAGGTGAAAGCCGGCGCGGCTCTACCGATGATTATCGCATTGGGCTGTTGCGCTTCCCTTGGATGCAGCCGAGACGAGGCCGAAAAGCAACCGAAGCTCCAATTCCTCGATCGGTCTCGACCGGTGGCCTCGAGGACACTCGATGAGCTCACCCACGACACCAAGCTTCGTGAGGTGAAAGTGCTCGACCCACATCAGAACGATGACGAGATGATCTTTCGAGCCCTTCCTTTACCGGAGGTGCTCGATGATGCGTACGGTTCATCGTGGCGAGCGCGCGAAGCCATCGTGTTCACCTGCCGCGACGGATACGAGCCCACGATTCCCGTACAGCGAGTCTTGCGTCACGAGGCATTCCTGGCGGTGAGTCGCGCCGACGCACCCCAATTCACGCTGCGCGAGCACCGCAACGGCCAGATCAAGCCGGTGGAGCTCGGCCCCTTCTACCTCATTTGGAGCAATCTCGACGATGCGCGGATTCGCGCAGAAGGCGGTTACGGATGGCCGTACCAGGTCGTCAGCATCGACTTGGTTTCTTTCCGGTCCCGCTTCGGCGCGATGGCGCCCGCTGCCACGGCCTCGAAGGAGGCTCGGGCTGGCTTCGAGGCATTCGTCATTCACTGCTCTCGATGCCACTCCATCAACGGTCACGGTGGCCACGTCGGCCCGGAGCTCAACTATCCTGCCAATCCGACCGAGTACATGAAGGAGCCGTGGTTGCGAAGGTGGATCGACGATCCGACGAGCATGCGCAGCGCACCGACCATGCCGCCACTGAACCCCAAGCTTCCGGATAGGGCAAGAATCATCGACGAGATCGTCGCCTATCTCGAAGCGATCGCGTCTCACAAGATCAAGCCTGGCGCGCCATGACTTACGCCGAGTTTTACGCTTCCTCGCTTCAGCATCCATGGCTGTTGTGGGCATCGGCGTTGGTGGGTCTATTGATTGCTCTTGCCAGATCCGAGCTTTCGCGCGGAGCTCGATGGTTTTGCATCGTGCTCACCGGAGTATCGATGGCGGATGCATGGCTTACAGCCGACGACGTCTTCGGCATCGGCCCATTGCCGGCCGGCGCATCGTCCTGGCTACCGCTGTTCTTCGTACTGGTGGGGGACTTCCGCTACTTCTTCTTCCTGGAAGCCGCGCGCCAAGACGGAACCCTGGTGATGAGGCCCAAGGGCGTCTTGGTGGCATGCGCCTGGACGCTCGTGGTTCCGATTACCTCACAGGTGGTGGTTCACGCGATGGGATCCGAAGAACCTCGAGTGCTCTTCCTCGTCTACGAGGTCCTCTTCGTCGCGCTCGCGCTGGGTCTGTACACGTCTTATTTGCCGAAACACGCAAACGCCGTGGGCTGGACCCGCCGCGTGACCCTGTTCGTATTGCTTTACTACGCGTCATGGGCCGTGGCCGACGCGATCATCGTGCGTACCGGCGCGGACGCAGGATTTCTGATTCGCGTGGTGCCCAACCTCCTCTATTACGGCGGTTTCGTGCCAGCCGTTGCTTGGAGCGGACCGCGGGCGTGAACACCGACTTTGCAAGCGTATGAAGGGGATCTCGAATCGGCATTTACGCTGGGTTTCAGACCTGGCGCGACCTGGCACGAAGAATGCAGCTCAATGGAAATCGTCGATCCCGCATCCCGCAAAGAAGGAGGAAGCATGTTGAGGTGGGCGCTAATCTTTTTCATCCTGGCAATAATCGCCGGAGTGTTTGGCTTTGGAGGAATTGCAGCCGGCGCGGCAAGCATTGCCAAGATCCTATTCGTAGCATTTCTAGTCATTTTCGTTATCAGCCTTGTCACGGGTCTGGCGAGGGGCAGAGCACCCCGTTAGTCGAAGCGACCTTCGCGAAGAGCCGACGGACATCAGTGCTGGTAGGTGCGGCAAAGCGCCACACCGGGATGAACGTGCGGCATACGGCCACACTAAACGGAGGACTCGTCGAAGAACTCTGCCACGAATGGCGTCGCGGGTTCAGCGCGAAGCGCGGAGGCCGTGCCTCTCTGAACCACGCGCCCGTCTTCTAGGACGAAGAGCTCCATGCCGAGTGTTTCGGCGTCTCTCGCATCATGCGTCACCACGATGGCCGGACCGCCTCTGGCCCTGAGATGCTCGGCAAGAAACGTCCGGAGCCTTCGTCGGGAGCCGGGGTCCAGTGTAGCGAGTGGCTCATCGAGAAGAAGAAGCTGCGGCTCGACGACAAGCGCGCGTGCGAGGGCCACGCGCTGTTTTTCACCGCCGGAGAGATCGGCAGGCATCCGATCGGCCAGATGGGAAGCGCCCAGCTCATCGAGTAGCTCGATAGCCACCTTGCGACGAGCTCCCGCCCGTTGCCGCCGTGGTCCGACCGACAGTCCGAACGCTACGTTTTCCACCACGCGCAGATGGGGAAATAGCCCAAACCCCTGGGGCACGTACCCCACTGCGCGCGATTCCGGAGCGACGTCGATCCGGGCGTCCGAATCGAAGACCACCCGGGAGCCGATTTGGATCTGGCCCGATTGAGGCCGATGGGCCCCCGCAATCATGCGAAGCAAAGTCGTCTTGCCCGCTCCGTTTGGTCCAATCAGGACGATCGGCTCATCGTTTGCGCTC
Organism: Myxococcales bacterium; assembly: GCA_050118395.1. Lineage (GTDB taxonomy): Bacteria > Myxococcota_A > Polyangia > Polyangiales > Houyiibacteriaceae > SG8-38. The sequence goes on from JASFKY010000131.1 coordinate 5,590, forward strand.
AGTTCCACATCGAGGCCCAGCGTGCCGACACGAGCGCGGAGCTTGACCCACCAACTCATGGCCGCTTGCCTTTCGAGCCCGGTTGATGGCGCGGCAGCGTCCACGAAGACAAAGCCCGTGGGCCCAGACGAACGACGAGAAGCAAAACGACCGCCACTGCGACCAAGACCAGCGAAATCGCAAGCGCCGCGCGCACGTCCGACTCCAGGGTCGTATAGATCGCCAGCGGCATGGTCTGCGTGGTTCCCGGAAGATTGCCTGCAAACAACAAGGTGGCTCCGAACTCGCCGATGGATCGCGCATAGGACAGAGCGGCTCCCGCGAGGAGTCCCGCCGATGCGACGGGAACCGCGATTCGGAAAAAGGCTGCACTGGGCGACGCCCCCAACGTTCTGGCCACGAGAAGCAGGTCGACGTCCACTCTGCGAAAAGAAATGGCTGCCGACTCGACGTAAAACGGCGCCGCCACCACGACTTGAGCCAACACCACGGCCGCAGTCGTGAAAGGCACCTGAACCCCGAGCGCATCGAAGATCGGGCCGAAAAGCCCACGGCGCCCGAAGGTCTCGAGCATGGCAACACCCAAGACGGCAGGAGGAATCACGATGGGAAGCACGACCAAGAGCTCGACCACGCGCGTGTATCGCGCCGGTCGCGTCGCCAGCCACCAGGCCAAAGGCGTCCCGGTCACGACCACGATGGCAAGACTGATCGAAGTGGTTCGCGCGCTCAAAAGAAGAGCAGGAAGAAACGAGGGGTGCCGCACTCCAGCGGCCAGCTCCGCGGGCGACGACGAAAGCGCGAGGGCCAAGACCGGCAGGACGATCAAAATGAGAAGGACCAGCGCGGCGCCCCGGGCCAGCAGGGATACCAGAGCGCTTCGGCCAAGAGAGATCTCCTTCACGGCGCAGTGAACCCGTGCTTCATCAGTATACGCCGCCCTTCCTCGGAACCGACGTATGAAATCCAGCGGCGCGCGAGATCCGCATGCGGAGATCCTTGCACGATACCCATGTAGTAGTCGGCTCTCACGTTGAGAACCGCGGGAATGGGAACCACCTGTACGCCGCTGGATGGCGTCACGTCGGTCCGGTACACGATGGCGGCGTCGGCCTCTCCGAGCTCGACCTTGGCTCGGACCAATCTCACGTTGCTTTCCTCGGACACGACGTGAGAGAGAACCTCGGTGCGAAAGTCCGGACCATAGGAGTCGGCCGCGCGCTGCAATAGCTCTCGGCTATAGCGTCCCACGGGTACCGTCGGCACACCCAACACGACCCGCTCGGCTCGGGGGAAGTCCGCAAACGATTCGATTTGCGCAGGGTTATCGGGAGGCACCACCAACGCGAGCTCGCTCTGCGCGAACGCTTCGCTGTCCACGATACGACCTGCATCAGCTAGAGCCTGCATGTGGTCCCGGTCCGCCGAAGCGAACACGTCGCTGGGCGCGCCTTGCTCGATTTGCAGCCGCAAAAACTGGCTTCCACCGAAGGCCAGGGTGACTCCACTGCCCGGGTTTGCCGCCTCGAAAGCGCTTTCGAGGTCTTGAAAGGCCTCGGTCAGCGAGGATGCTGCAAAGACATGGAGTTGTGAAGAGTGCCGGGGGTCACACGGGCACCCGCCCGCGAAGAGGACCACTGAAAGCAAGGAAGAGATCCACCATGGGGGATGAACGGCCATGGGCGCGCGCGAAGGAAGGTCTCGGGGGTGGGCGCTCATGGGGTCGTCTATATACCAGCGGTGACTCGTCGAGTCAGTGGACATGACTCATGCTTCGGCGCTCAGCGAGCGAGCAAGTCTCCCACCGTCTGGATTCCTCTCCGCTGCGCCTGCTTGAGCAACCTTTGAAAAAGAAGCGCGGTTGCCAATGCGTCGCCCGCAGCCGTATGCCGGTCCGGTATGTCGATCTCGTACCGCTCGACCAGGCGATCGAGTTGGTATTCTTGGCGCGAGTCGGCGCCATGCGCCTCGTGGGAAGACATCGAGCGGCCTTCCACTCTTCGGGCGAGCTGCGCCGTGTCCACGCTTGGGCTCCAAACGCGCGCCCCACGATGTTTGGCAATGGCCTTGCGAAGCATTCGGGTGTCGAAGGCTGCATGGTGGGCCACTAGGATGGAATCCCCGGCGAACGCGAGGAACCTCGCGGCAGCCTCGTCTTCGGGCAAACCTCCGCCGAGATCGCTCGAGACCAACCCGTGAATGACTGCGGCATCGGCGCCTCCGACGTCGGTTTGCGACACCATGGCCTCGAACGTGTCGTCGAGCCGTACGTGCAGCCCCTCCACGGCTACCCCGGCGATGGAAAGCATTCGATTCTTCGACAAGTCCAGACCCGTCGTCTCGGTGTCGAACACGACGAAGCGAGCATCGTCGAGGGGCGCTTGCTTCCGGATGCGCCTTTTCTTCGACATGTAGTCCCGCAATGGCTCGGGCCAACTCTCACCCCGCAAAGGCGAAAGGTACCGAGACAACAGACGTCTGAGAAAACCCGCAGGCAAGCAACCCTCAACGCAGGAAATCGATTCGATAGCGCGAGGTCAGCATGAGCTGAACATCCTTGACGACCGAAAACGTGTTTCGAAGGGTTTGACGCTCCAGCTTGTTGAGCTCTTTGATGTGGACGTAGCGTCCCGAGCTTTGTCGTTGCAGGCCCTCCATGGCCCGGATTCGCATCAAGATCTCGTAGGCCATGGCTGCTTCGCCCGACAGTCGAGCGAGTGTGTCGTCGACCTCGGCAATCCGCTGCCAGCGTTCGGCAGTGCTCCCGTAGATGTTGATTCCAAGATCGTAGATGAGCACGCGGGCCGCATCGGCCAAGGGCATCATGGCCCGCGCTTTGATGTCGAATGCGTCGCGGTGCTCTCCACTTCGTTCCACGATCATGTTGCGGAAGAAGCTGAGTGGAGGCGGATTCTGCGTGGCATGCTGGGCAAAAAAGGTGAGAAAGGCACGATCGCTCTTGATCCGCTCGAAGATGTGGCTCTTGAGCGCGTGAGCCAGGGTTTCATCTCCGTGCACGGGGCGCAGGTCGAAAAAGATGTTCGTGTGCATGACGGCGATCTTTTCGGGCTCGCGGATCCAATCGGAGAAGTACGCTTTCCACGCGGAGAGGGGTTGGTTCCACTTCGGGTTGCTGGCCATGACATCGCCAGGACACCGCGAGAACCCGGCCTCGACCAGCGTATCGACCACACGCACGCCGAAATCGAGAAAGAATTCTTGGGCTTCGGCTTCGTCTCCCGTCGGGTCCGCGTAAACGATGGCATTGTCGAGATCGGTCCGAAGCAGCTGCTCCTCGCGCCCTTCGCTACCGAGCGCCAACCAACAAAATGAAACCGGAGGTGTCCTGCCGAGCTCCGCAAGCTCGGCCAAGGTGAGTTGGACGGCCCGTCGGATCAGCGCGTCGTTGATCTCGGTAATCATGTTGGAGAGAAAGCCCATGCCCACCTCCTCTTCGAGGTAGCGGCGGAGCAAATCTTCGGCCTGATCTCGGAGCGTCCGCAGCCGCTGGCGTGTCTTCGCCCGACCGATCTCGGAGAGGATCACGGTGGGGTGGCTTCCCTGGGTTTTCAGGATGTCGTGCTCGGAGACGATACCGACCACACGGGTCGAGAATGTACCGTCTTCGGTCACCGCAAAGTGATGCACGTGCTTCTTCATCACGGTTGCGATGAGCGAGGAAAGGGTGGTCTGGTCGTCGATGGTCAGCACCGGGGCGCTCATGATCTCGGAAATCAGAGCGGTGACGTCACGAGCTTGGCTCACCACCTTCGAGCGGAGATCGGAGTCGGTGACGATTCCCACGGGACGATGCTCCTCGTCCACGACCAAGATCGACCCCACGTTTCGTTCGCTCATCAGCAAAGCGGCTTGGCGAATGGTGGTGTCCGCACTGCAGGTCAAGACGTCTCGCACGGGATCGACGCGAAGCACGTCGTCTCCCGGTTCCTTGGCGCGTTCGTGGAGGCGGGCGGCCCGCACGGCTT
>JASFKY010000132.1:0-9534 GCA_050118395.1 Myxococcales bacterium
GCAACCAAAGAAAACGAATTTTGAGCGAGCTGAAACGTTCGCATCACCAGGCTCAGCGGCCGTTGGGACGCTTCGCGACGTGCGCGGGTCATTCGATCGTAGAGCTCCGAATTTTCGAAGGACGCCAGATCCAGTGTCAGGGACTTTTCGAGGATCATCTCGTTCACGCGCTGCCCCAACAGAGCCCGTAGCAGTTGCTGGCAGGTGTTGAGAGCTCGCTGAGCTGCAGCGAGGATCAAGACGAGGCCGAGCTCGAGCCCCACCCACGCCAGCGCTGCGCGCTCATCTTCGGTCGCGCCCGTTTGCGCTGCGCGTACGACCGAATCCACGATCAGCTTGCCCACCCAGGCAGCCGCGGCCGGAAGCAGGCCGGCCAACAGGCTGGCCACTGCCAGCACCATGCTCAGAGGGCGGCTGGTGGTCCATACGAGCCCGAGCCCATGCCTGAGTTGGCGAAACACACTCAAGAGCTCTGGCCTACCCAGGCTCGGCCTCGAAACCATCGGGGGAGTCTAAGGCGCTGCGCGCCGCCCGCCATGGCTCGCAAGCCGGCTCCATGGTACCACCCATGGCTCATGGCCGAGCGAGACAAAGGCCCCCGGCTGCGCACGGTTCCGCGCGGGGACAACCGCGAGCGGCTGGTTTGCCCCGACTGCGATTACATCGTCTACGAAAACCCCAAGGTCGTCGTAGGCGTGGTGGCAACGTGGGAAGGCAAGCTCTTGATGTGCAGGAGGGCGATCGAGCCGAGGCGTGGCTTCTGGACGCTTCCCGCCGGGTTTTTGGAAATGGGAGAAACCCCAGAGGAAGGAGCCGCACGCGAGGCTTGGGAAGAGGCACGCGCCGAGCTCGAGATCCTGGATCTACTCGCCCTCTACAGCTTGCGTCACATCAGCCAACTGCAGCTCTTCTATCGAGCGCGCTTGCTGTCTCCCGAAGTATCGGCAGGGCCCGAGAGCGAAGAGGTGGGCCTTTTCGGTTTCGACGACTTGCCCTCCGACCAGTTCGCATTTCCGTCCGTGCGCTGGGCCATCGATCATTTCCAGCAGGTGCGCCAGACCGATGGCTTCGCCGCCTTTCGCAATCCTGCGGGCCAGGGCGGCGACATGCGGCGTGGCAGCTGACACACCAGCGCGTCTACGATGACACGCCCGGCGGCGAGTGGGCCGCAATACCCGTGAATTCACGCTTGGCACGGCATGTGCTCCGGATCGGCGGAGGAGGTCCCATGCATTGCACATCGAGAGCGCGCGTTTCCTTCATGACTGCCATGCTGATGACGTTTGGGTGTCAGGAGTCGACGCCCGCGAAATCCGAAATCGTGGAGCGACTCGCGGCCGAGCAGACGGCGTTGACTTCGACGACCACGTCCACGTCGGCACCGCCAATCGAGCAGACGGTAGCCGAGACGGAGATCGAAGGAGACAGCGCACCCGTTCCGCGGCCGAGTGTACCGTCGGAGCCAGCCCTAGAAAGCCACCAAGGCCTTCGGATCGAGCGTTTGGTCACCGCCTCGGAAGTTCGGGGTCGAGAGCCCGCCGTCGTTTCCTCGGTGTTCGGAAACGGAGAGGGCAAGATCTACGCGTTCATCGAGGCGAGCAACTCGAGCGAAGAAGACCGAAGTCTCATCGTCCATTTCATCGGTCCCGGAGGCCAGGTCAGCGGCGGGATCGAGCTCGAGGTTCCCGCATCGGCGCCCCGGTGGCGGACGTGGGCTTTCACCAGACATGCGAAATCGCCGGGGATTTGGCATGTCGAGATCCGAGACGGCGAGGGTGCTCTCGTCGGTGTGGTGCCCTTCGAGGTCGAACCCGAATGCTGAGCCAAAATGGCGCCCGGGGATCGCGATCCGGTATGCTGTTGGGGTGAATCAATCCTCCGTGGTGTCCCGGATCGCGCACGAATCGTATCTTCGGGCTCCGCCGCTTCTGGCGCAGGGGCTTTGGTGGGAAGAGCTCGATCGGAACTTCGCCCGCCATCCGGAGAGCTTCGAGCTGGCCTTGCGCGACCGATTGCGAGTGGGTGCAGCCGCAAGCTTCGACACGGTGCTGCGAACGGTGGGTGCGTCGATGATTTCCAGCATGGCGCTGCCGCTCGGATACAATCCCCTGGAGCTTCGCAAAGCGGTTCACGATGCGGAGCTTTATGCCGAGCTCGCCAGCTCGGGAGACCCCGAACGCTTCTTTCACCCGCCGCCCTCCAACGTGCGCGTACGGGTGGACAAGGGTCGATGGCTTCCTCGTTTCGAGCCCGAGGACGGGGTGTGTGAAGCACTATCCTTCGATAGTCCATTTCAGCCGGTCAACCCGAGCCAACACAAGCCTTACTTGCGTCACAGCGCGAACCGGGTGGCCCATGCGCGCATGCTCCGTCATCGAAAGGGCCCTCGGCCGACCATCGTGGCCATTCATGGGTTCACCGCCGATTGGTATCTGATCAATGAATGGGTCTTTGCTCTTCCCTGGTTCTATCGCATGGGCTGCGACATCGTTCTTTTCACGCTGCCGTTTCATGGTCCGCGCCAAACTCGTCTCTCTCCGTTCTCGGGGCACGGTTACTTCGCTGGGGGTACTTCCCGCCTCAACGAGGCCGTGGCGCAATCCGTCTTCGACTTCAGGATCCTCTTCGATTGGTTGCAGCGCGAGCGCGGCGCCGAGCAGATCGGAGTGACGGGCATGAGCCTCGGTGGCTTCACCACTGCCATGCTTGCCAGCGTCGAGCAGCGCTTGGCATTTGCAATTCCAAACGTGCCGGTGGTCAGCTTGGCGGACTTGGTTCTCGAATGGCAGCCCATCGGTGTGCTGCTCCGCGGGGCACTCGCAACGATGGGAATGGAGCTCTCCGATGCGAGACGCCTCGTCGCGGTGAGTTGTCCGCTCACCTATCCACCGGTGCTCCCCACCCAGCGTCTCATGGTCGTGGGAGGCGTGGGCGACCGACTCGCACCGCCAAAGCATTCCCGTCTACTCTGGGATCATTGGGGACGATGTCGTATCCATTGGTTTCCCGGAAGCCACGTGATTCACATGGATCGGGGTGCGTACCTCACGGAAATGGCGCGCTTCATGGTCGGGCTGGGCTTCTTGCCGCAAAGGGAGCTTCCTTCGGGCGATTCGCTGTAGATTTTTGCAGCTCTCTGAGTACCCTCCCCCGAAACCTGAACGAACGAGGTTCTCATGGAGCGTGTGATACCGCTGTCTCGCCGCAAGGGAGACATTGCCGTCCTCATCTTCTTTTGGATCAACATCCTCTTCATCACCTACATCGTCGATGTAGAGCAGATCGTGCTTCCCGACATCAGTGGCAGCTGGGACTACCCCTTGTGGCCGCCACCGGTCGCCATCGACGTGATTCATTGGTACGGCAACACCTTCGATCCGGTGCTGATCGCTCGACCCGCCTGGTGGCGCATGACGATTTGGATCGATGCCTTGCTCTTCGGGCCCTTCTACGCTTTTGCGATCTACGCTTGGACGAAGGGCAAGAACTGGATTCGCATCCCAAGCGTCATTTGGGCCGCGGTGATGATGACCAACGTCACCATCATCCTCGGCGAGGAATTCATGGGACCGCATGCCACCCCGTCCCCGTTGCTCGTCCTCGCGCTCAACGCGCCTTGGTTCTTGTTCCCCGTCTACGTGATCAAGCGAATGTACGGCACCGAGACCCCGTTCACGGAGACCGTCTGAGCATGCGTGATTTCGTCCATCGATATGGCCCATGGGCCGTGGTCGCGGGCGCCTCCGAGGGAATCGGCGCCTCGTTTTCGCGCAAGCTCGCTGCCCGCGAAATGAACCTCGTCTTGGTGGCACGGCGCACCGAGCCTCTGGAGGCTTTGGCGTCCGAGCTTCGTGCCGAGTACCCCGTCGAGGTTCGCGTTCATTCGCTCGACTTGGGCCGAGCGGAGGCAGTTGCGGCAATCCGCGATGCCACCGAGAGTCTGGACGTAGGGCTGCTCATCTACAACGCGGCGTATTCTCCCATCGGCGCTTTTCTCGACATCGAGGTCGAAGACCACCTGAACGCCATCCAAGTGAACGTGCTCGGTGTGCTTCGTATGTCGCACTATTTCGGGCGCCGACTGGTGCAGCGTGGCCGGGGCGGCATCATCTTGATGTCCTCGATGAGCGGCTTGCAAGGGACGGCCATGGTCGCCAACTACGCCGCAACCAAGGCCTATGATGCCATTCTCGCCGAAGGGCTCTGGTACGAGCTCCGCGAGCAAGGTGTCGACGTCCTGGGATGTCTCGCTGGAGCCACGCTGACGCCCAACTATCAGTCGTCGACCGACCGGATCCCGTCCAAAGGACTGGCCCGTCCGATGCGCCCCGACGAAGTGACCGAGCAAGCGCTGGCCGATTTGGGTAAGCGACCGACTGCCGTGTCGGGTCGTCGCAATGCCGCGGCATCGGCTCTTCTACGTAGGGTGCTGCCGCGTCCCGCGGCGATCGAGATGGTCAGCAAGGAAACCGAGCGGATGTATCGCTGAAAACCCCGCCGCTCAAACGTTCCAGAAGGCGGTCACGTCCCCGGCGCGGTCTGGGAGTATGCTCAGCTCCGGGGGCAGCCCGATCACGACGTATCCGACGCCTTCGGCGCGGCCCAGGCGGTTTTGAATGGCGTGAAGCTGTAGAGCGGAGACACCGCCGGAGCGAACCAACACGATCACCCGATCGGCGAGGCGGGCGGCACGGCGAAGCGCCTGCCCTTCGTAAGGGCCATCCCACGCGTCGAGCCGGAGACGTTCGGGGCGACGATGGGCCAGCGGCGCCGGCCTCGACGATGGCGCCGGCCTGCGTGCCAATGCGGTCGACCCGGTGCCGTCTCGCATGATGGGGTAGGGACCGGGAGGCGGCGTCTGCAGAGGCCCGTGCGTCGAAGGATGAACCGTTTCGCGGGACACCGCCGCGTCGTCGTCGAGGAACCAGTCGTGGTTGATCCGATCGGCGAGGTCCGCGGCTCTGCCCGAATCGTCTCGAGAGCTCCCCACGATCAGCAGTGTTCCCTTGGCCTCCGGCGCAAAATCGTCGAGCCCTGCCACCAGCTCGTCGAGGCCACGAGGATCGTCCGGCCATGAAGTCGCCCCGAGGACCGGGCCCCTGCCCCAAAACCCAACCTCGGCGGGCGTCAGGACCCGAAGGCCCCTGAACTCGCGGCGCAACACCACCAGCAGCGCCAGGCCAAAGCTCAGCATGGTGATGACAGCGAAGACCACGATCTTCTTCTTGTTCCGCACCGGGTATTCGGGCACCGAGCCAGGGTCGAGGACCACGAAGCCGCTTGGCGGGTCTCTCAACGCGTCTTCGAGGGCGGCTTCGGTGCGGCGCAGCGAGGTGACTAGGTTTTCGTTGACCGTCACCCTGGCCAAAAGGCTCGCCGCCTCGCCTGCGACCTCGGAAAACGTCTCGACGCGGTCCTGAGCCCTCTCGGCCATGTTCGAGAGGCCCTTTTGACGCTCTCGCAGCGCGGTGAGCCTGGCCTTGGCGTCTCGTAGCTGTCCGTCCACGGCCTGATACGTGGTGTTCACGGAGAGCGTGCCATCGCTTCCCGAGCCCGCGCCGCGACTGCTTCCGAGCTGCGTTCGCAACTGGTCAACTTGTTGCTGGAGCGATTGGACGCGAGGATGGTCATCGGAGAGGGTGGCTCGGGCGCTGGCAAGCTGTTGTCGGAGCTGATTGTAGGCGGCGCGCTCGGGCGAGCTTCCCGCCACGAAGCTGGTCTTGGGGATGGTCGCGAGCTGCGCCTCCAGGCTTTGGACCTGAGCCTCGAGCGCACGCACCTCGGAAGCCGCCAGCTCGCTGTCGGCTTGCAGCTTGGCCGAGGACTGCAGCATGGAGGTTTGCTCGGTGGACAGGTCGGCGATCCCGTGTTGCTCACGGAACGCATTGTAGACGCGCCGTGCTTCCTCGGCTTCGCCTTCGGCCGCTGCGATCCGCGTTCGGACGCGCGTGATTTCGCTTTCGATCCGACGGGCCTGCCGCTCCTTGTGGTAGCGCAAAAAGATGTCGGTCACGAGCCGGACACGCTCGGCAGCGGCTTGGCCCGTCCTCCCGCCGGCGCTGAGCTGCATGGTTTCCGTGATGTAATCGATTTGGGATCCGACCGAGGCGGCCACCCGGGACAAGGGCCCCGGCATGCCGGTTTCCTCTTGAATTCGCCTGAGCACCGCCTGCTGTTTGAGTGCATCCGCGGCAGGGCCGATGGCGTCGCGAGTGGGAGGCAACCCGGGCAAATCCATCTCGCCCTCATATTTCAAGACCGCCGTGCTCTGATACCCGCTGGTCAGGAGAAGCTTGGCAGCCAGGTAGCCCACGATGAGGCCCGCGACGCCGGCCCCGACGAGCAAGCGCCTGCCGTTCCAAAGCGCGCGCTTCAACCGGTATGGATCGAGGGGCCACCCCGGACGCCCAGCCGATCGAGTCCTGCCACCTGTTTCTAGCTCGTCCACGATCCCCGTGTTCCGTCAGTACGCATTGCGCCGTGCGCTGGAGCCAAACGCCGTCATCAGGATGATCTGTAGGTCCCAAAGAAGGCTCCAGTTGCGAATGTAGTCCAAATCGTGCTCGACACGCCTTTCCATCTTTTCGAGCGTGTCGGTCTCGCCGCGCCAACCATTGACCTGCGCCCATCCGGTGATGCCTGGTTTGACCTTGTGCCGGAGCATGTATCCCTGAATCTTTTTCCGGTAGAGCTCGTTGTGCGCCACTGCATGGGGCCGCGGGCCCACGATGCTCATGCTGCCCTCGAGCACGTTGAAAAACTGCGGAAGCTCGTCGAGATTCCACCGACGAAGAAATGCGCCAAGCTTGGTGATTCGGGGGTCGTTCTGGGTTGCCTGCTTGATTTCCGGCCCATCCTCGGTGACCGTCATCGAACGAAATTTGAGGACGTCGATGACCTCACCGTTGAGCCCGTAACGTCGCTGCCGAAACAGCGCCGGCCCAGGAGACGTGGCCTTGACCATGATCCCGATCGCGAGCATCGGAAGCCCGATGATGAGGAGGATGAGGGTGCTCAGCACGAGATCCTCGAACCGCTTCAACCAACCGTCCACTCCGTAAAAGGGCGTTTCATGAAGGCTGATGGTGGGAAGGCCGCCCAACGTCCCCCAGCGCGCATGCAGTAGATCGAAAGCATAAAAGTCCGCTGCCATGTACACCGATGCCGTCGTATCGGAGAGCTGGCGAAGCAGCTGATTGATGCGCGGTTCGGCGCGCAGGGGCAACGCAATGTAGATGAGATGGACTTCTCCGTTCCTTGCAGCGTCGACCACGTCTTTGAGAATTCCTCTGCGCTTTCCGACCGACTCGGGAATGGGATGGCAGCGGTCGTCACCACGATCATCGTAAAATCCGTAGACGTGCAAGCCGAGTGAAGGCATCGATTGCATGCGCAATGCGAGCTCCTCGCCCATCTCGGTCATGCCGACGATGGCCGCCGCCCTCGTGTTGTATCCCCGGCTCCGCAGCTCGCGAAGCGCGAGCGTCATCAGGGTGCGCCAAAAAGAAATCAGCAGTGGTGCGAGCAGGAACCATATCGTGACCACCACCCGCGAGTACTCGTCGGAGCGCTTGGAAATGAATAGAAGAAACAGCAGGGCAGGCACCACACCCAAGAACCACCCGCCCCACGCCCGGACCAGCTCGCGCTTGAGACGCGCTCCGCGGTCGCTTCCATAGAGCTGCAACGACTGCGCGATGAGCATGAAGAGGACGCCTGCAATGGTCGCCGCCGTCCAGGCTCGCTGATCCCAGGTTTCGCCGCGGGCGTAGATCGGCAGCCAAAGGGATACGTAAACGAGCACGAAATCGACTAACCGCATGAGCGGCGCGAGCTCGGCATCGGGTCCGCCACCCCATCCGGTGGGTTTCTTGCTCGTCATCGGGCCTTGAGAGACAGTATAGGCATAGCCTCCGCGTTCCTCACTTCAACCTTGCAGACGGCAAGTGGGCAGATTAATCAGGAATATGCGCCGATGCACGGCAATCTTACTTTCTTTGACGCTTCTGACCGCGTGTATGCGAGGCCGCCTTCCGCAGGCGCCGACCACACCCGGCGATGACCCCTCGTTTCCGGCGCCCGAGCCGGTCGTCCCCCGCGGCCTGGACTCCGATCCCGCAGAAGCTCTACAGCTCCTTCCGGGCGATGTAGTCGAGCTCACAACCGTATCTGCGACCAGGCAGGTCTACAAGGGGCTGATCGTGGACGCGCTCGGCCAGCTCCACGTTCCCCTTGCCGGGGACGTCGAGGTCGGGGGCATGACCTTGTCGGATGCCGAGAAGGCGGTGGAAGGAGGCCTTCGCCGCTACGACAAGTTCGTACGCGCCAATCTGATCATCACCCGGCTGAGCGGTCATCAGGCCGTCGTCGTCGGCGCCGTGAGCAAGCCGGGCCGAGTCGAAGTGGTGCCGGGAATGAGGCTAGCCGATCTGCTTGCCGAGGCCGGAGGGCCTCAGTTAGGCCAATCGCAAATGGTGCCCACGCTACTTGGCAACCTCGATTTGGCGCGGCTGGTGCGCAACGGCGAAACGGTTCCCGTGAGCGTGCCCCTCGCGCGTGAGGGAAACCCCCAGCACAACGTACGAGTTCGGGCCGGTGATCAGCTCTACGTCCCGCCTGTCACCGATGAGCTGATCATGGTCCTGGGCGAGGTGAAGCAACCCCAGCCGGTGGCGTTCCGCACCGGTCTCCGACTTTCGGAAGTCCTGGCTCGCGCAGGAGGCGTCAACACCGCTCGGGGCGATCGCAAGGACATCCGCATCGTTCGCGGCCCGCTCACCGAGCCTCGCGTATACACGACGAACCTCAAGTCGCTCTCCTCCGGCAATTCGACGGACATCGAGCTCATGCCCGGTGATATCATTTACGTTTCGAGAGCTTGGTATGCGAGCACGTCGGACGTCCTCAATGCAATTGCGCCTCTCCTGTCGCTTGCGAACGCGTTTGCCATCCTTGCGGTTGCAGGCTCGATCGGCAGATAGATGCATCAGCCGCTGTTCAACCGTTTGCTGAGCGCAAACGTGGCGACCGAAGAGGTCGATCCGCGCTCCATCCGCTGCGGGCTGCTCGGGCCTGAGCTCGAGGCCGTTGCCGGGGCGGCTCCGACGCGTGTCGAGCAGTTCACGGCGGGACGCGTCTGTAGTCGAGTCGCCCTTCGCCGTCTGGGCGTCACCAAAGCCACGCCCATCCCGCGCGGAGACGACCGGGCCCCCCTGTGGCCCTCTGGATTCACTGGGAGCATTTCCCATACGGACGCCTGGTGTGCTGCCGCGGTGGCCCGCAGATCGGAGGTGCGATCGATCGGGATCGACCTCGAAGCAGCGACTCCATTGAAACCGTCGCTGTGGCGTCGCGTATGCACCCCGGGGGAGCGCGAGTGGCTCGCGAGCCTTCCCGTACCAGGCCTGAGCGGCAAGATTCTCTTCAGCGCCAAAGAGGCCGTATACAAGTGCCAGTATCCGATCACCCGTACGTTTCTCGGGTTTCAAGCCGTCGAGATGGTCGAAATTCACGACGGCGCTTTCAAAGCGGTCT
>JASFKY010000133.1:0-9458 GCA_050118395.1 Myxococcales bacterium
GGGGTTTGCGGAATTGCTCGACTCCTGTTAATTCAGCAACTTAGGCCGGGCCCTGAGGCCTCGCGCCAAGAGAAAGCCGGAGCCGAACGATGCTACTTCGTCAACTCTTCGATTACGAAACGTGGACCTATACGTACTTGCTCGCCGACGAAGAGACGGGGGAGGCGGTGTTGATCGATCCGGTCATCGATCAAGTGGAACGTGACATCAAGCTCATCGACGAGCTCGGGCTGAACCTCGTGTACACGTTGGATACCCATGCCCATGCGGACCACATCACGGGCTCGGGCCTCTTGCGCAAACGGCTCGGCAGCAAAGCCGTGATGAGCGCTGCCGTGGGTGCCGAGGGCGTCGATATCGCCGTTCAGGATGGAGACCGACTGAAGTTTGGCTCGATCGAGCTCGAAGTACGGACCACCCCAGGTCACACGGATGGCTGCGTCACGTTCGTGACGGGAAATCATGAGCATGCATTCACCGGCGATGCACTTTTCATTCGCGGGACCGGGCGAACGGATTTCCAACAAGGAAGCGCGCACACGCTCTACCGTTCAATTCACGACAAGATCTTCACCCTTCCAGACGACACGATCATCTGGCCCGGCCATGACTATCGCGGAATGACCTTCACGACGGTGGGGGAGGAGAAACGTCACAACCCGCGCGTCGGCGATGGCAAAACGGAGCAAGAATTCGTCGAGATCATGGACAATCTGCAACTGCCTGCGCCCAAGAAGATCGACGTGGCGGTTCCGGCGAATCTGCACTGCGGGATCGTTCCCCCGACCTCCATGTCCGGGGAGCCGCTTCCCGAGCGGGGCTGGGCAGCCATCGAACGGTCCTCGGAGGGCGTCCCGGAAGTCACGGTCGACTGGGTCGAAGACAACATGGGCGCGATTCGTATGGTGGACGTCCGCGAGTTCGATGAAGCGGAGGCCGACGGGATGATCGACGGGGTCGAGGTCATTCCGATGGGCACGGTGGACGAAGCTTCGAAGCGCTGGGACAAGGAAGAGCCGGTCATCACGATTTGTCGCTCGGGCCGTCGGTCGGGCCGGGTTGCGCTGGACCTCGAACGGCTCGGATTCAAGCGGATCGCCTCGATGCGGGGCGGCATGGTGGCCTGGACGAATCGCTAACGTTGGCGATGCGCCGTGATCGGCACTGCGCGCCACTTGACCTCGTCCTCTGGGCGCACCGGGTCTTCACCGCGCAGGTACCGCTCGAGATGTGCAAGGCTGTCCATTCCCCAAAAGAGCTCGCCGTCGACAATCATGGTGGGCACGCCAAACACGCCGAGGCTGATCGCCTCACTGCTCGCATCGTGCAGGCGCTGCTTGACGGCGGGATCCTGAATGCGTGCGAGCGCATCGGGCACGCCTGCATCGGCACAGATTCGCGCCACGACCTCGGGAGAGCTGACATCGAGGCTGTCGGCCCACGTTGCGGCAAAGAGGCGCATCACGAGGTCCGCCCGGATATCCTCGTCCATTTCGAGAAGCGTTGCGCGTAGCGACGCCAGCGGATTGAAGGGATGAGAAAACGGAGGGGCAAACGGGATGCCCAAGGCAGCCGCAGTCCTGAGACAATCCTTGAACATGTAAAGCCGCTTCGATGGAATTTCGCCGGGTCCCTTGTGACCCCAATGATTGAGCAACGCAGCCAAGAGTGTGGGCTCGGCCTGAACTCGAAGGTCGTGACGAGCTGCGACCTCACGCAACTGGTGCCAAGCCAGGTAGCTGTACGGCGAGAGGTAGTCGAAATGAAATTGAATCCGCCGAATGGGCATTTCCTGCCGCATACCGATGAAGGGGATGGAGCACAAGAGGAAACGAATGTTAGCCTCCGCCCGTGTTCGAGATGACCACGGTCGCAGTGCTCGTGCTGGCCTGCTTCGTCACGGCCACCGTGTCTGCAATTCTCGGAATGGCGGGAGGAGTGACCCTTCTCGGGGTGATGACCGCGCTCCTCCCGGCACCCATCGTCGTTCCAATCCACGGCGTGGTGCAACTCGCCTCCAACTGGACTCGAACCTGGGCCTTCCGGCGCCACGTGCGCTGGGCGATTTTTTTCGCCTTCATGATTCCAGCCATCGCCGGTGTGGCGCTGGCAGCCAACATCTGGGCGGATCTCGAGCTCACCTGGTTTCGAGCCTGGATCGGCGCGTTCATCCTGTTCTTCCTGCTTTGGCGACGTTACAAGCCGACCCTCCGAAACCCGCCGATGTGGGCTTACGGCGTTCTGGGCTTCGCTGCGGGGATGCTGGGGATCTTCGTCGGCGCCACGGGGCCGCTTCTCGCGCCGTTTTTTCTTCGGGACGATTTCGACAACGAAGAGGTCATCGCTACCAAAGCTGTCTGTCAGACTTGGATCCACCTTCTCAAGATACCGGCCTTCCTCGCCCTGCGCTTCGATTACACCCCGTACGCCCCCATGTTGGCGGCCTTGGTCGTGGCCGTCATCGGTGGCACTTACTTCGGTAAGCACTTATTGAGCATGATTTCGAAAGAGCGCTTCGTGTTCTGGTTCCAGCTCGTTCTCGCGATGCTGGCGCTGTATCTCATCGTGTCGACCTGGGTCTGAACGAACCACAGGCTCGACGCTCGCGCCCGGTAGCGCCGCGTACGGATGAGGCTACAACGTGGAGGGAACGGGGAACTGGATGAATCTAGAGGGGCGAACGATCTTGTTGACGGGCGGCGGCACGGGCATCGGGCGGTCCCTGGCCACGCAGCTTGCAGAAAGAGGCAATCAAGTCCTCATCTGCGGCCGACGGCTGGAGCTTCTTCAACGAGCAGCATCGGCATCGTCGAACATTCATCCTTATCGATGCGATCTGACGAGATCCGAGGACATCGAGCGGATGATCGAAAGCATCGGCAACGACGGGCACCGCGTCGACATGCTGATCAGCAACGCGGCAATTCTCAGCTTCGACTCTTTGGCGGAAGGGCTCGACTTGGAGCAGGCCAAGCAGATCATCGACGCCAATTTGTTTGGACCCATCGAGCTCACCCAGCGAATGCTCGATGTGCTGCGAGGAGCCGAAGATCCCACGATCGTCATCGTAGGCTCGCCGGCAGGGCTCGGACCGCTTGCTGATACGCCCATCTACAGCAGCAGCAAAGCCGGCCTTCATGCCTACACGCTGTGCTTGCGCCATCACCTCGACGGCGAAATCCGCGTCATCGAAGTGTTTCCACCCACCGTCGATACACCGATGCTGGCCGACAAAAAGTGGAAAATGATGAGCCCCGAAGAGTGCGCTCGACGCATAGTGCGGGGTCTAGAGCGCGACCAAGAACAGATCTGGATTGGCGAGAGCCGCTTGTTTCGGTTCTTGCAGTTGGTGCTTCCGCCGGGACGCTTGTTTCGGGTCGTCAACGACTGGTCGCCACCCGACGGGCGATAGACCCGCTCATGAACGTCCGAGCACGCTGCGCGTCTCCTCGACCAACGCAGCAAGCACCGCACCGAGCCCACCGAAGCGCAACGTCGGGTCTTTACCTTTGGCGAGCAGGCCCATTTGCGCAACGCTCATCATGGCTTGGGATGCTCCCCCCAGGCGCCCCAGGCCCGGCATGGTCGGCGGATCGGCGGCACGGGTGATTCGTCTCTCGAGCAAGTCGCGGGCTACGTTCGGATTGTCGGTGAACGGACGGGCCATGCCGATGACGTCGAGGGCGCCGCCTCGTAACGCGTTTTCCATGGCCGCCCGCTGCCGAAAACCGCCGGTGACCATCAGGGGGATGTCGACCTCGGCACGAACCCTTTTTGCATAGTCCAAGAAGAAGGCATCCCGGTGGCTGTCGGGTCGATTCAACATGACGCGTGACTCGTAGCTTCCACCCGAAATCTCGACCAAGTCGACTCCGTCTTCCTGGAGCATTCGTAGCACTCGCATCGACTCGCTTTCCGTGAAACCACCGCGCTGAAAGTCGGCCGAGTTGAGCTTGATGCCGACGGGGAATGCAGGTCCCACGACGTTGCGAATCTCGCGAAGAACCGTGCGCGCGAACCGTGCCCGGTTCTCGATGGATCCGCCCCACTCGTCTCGGCGCCGGTTGGTCAGCGGGGACAGAAATTGACTGACCAGATAGCCGTGCGCGCCATGCACTTGAACCCCGGTAAACCCTGCTTCCTTAGCGAACGCAGACGCGCTGGCGAAGGCCCCAATCGCAGCCCCGATCTCGGATTCGTCCATCGAGTGCGGTCTTCCGAATGCCTTGGCCCGCCGAAACAGATTGACCGGCTCGACGGCAGATGGCGCGGCAGGACTCGGGTTGATGTGTCGAGGAGTCTGGCGGCCTGGGTGATTGAGCTGCATCCACAGGTGATTGCCGTGGGCGGTCCCTGCTCGCGCCCAATCCCGAAATCGATCGATGTCCGAGTCGGGACCAATCGCAACGTTCCGCTTTCCCTCCAGGTGAGCCCGGTCGATCATCACGTTGCCCGTGATGAGCAGAGCCGCCCCACCCGACGACCAGGCCTCGTAAAGGCGCGCTAGTCCTCGGCTCGGCGACTGCTTCGGCGAGCCCAGATGTTCGCTCATCGCCGCCTTCGCGAGTCGGTTCGATAACGTCGCCCCACACGGCAGGGGCAATGGATCAACAAGCCTGGCTGTGCTCATTTTCTTGTCGGAACGGCGCCGTCAGGGCTCGACCGCCGAGACGGAATGACGTAGATGACAGAGCCGCACGGCGAGTCAAACGCGCACGAGGCCGAGGATGGGGTTCGAAGACGAGGAGAGGGATCTCGACCAAGCCACCGAGCAGCTAGTCAGTTGGTTGGCGCCCAAGCTTTCTGTGCCTCCCGAGGACATTCGTATCGAGGATCTGGAGGCACCGCTCGGCACCGGCTTTTCGAGCGATACCCTTCTATTGGACCTCGTCTACCCGAAGGAAGGCCGTGACTGCCGCGAGCCTCTCGTGGCCCGTCTGGAACCGACCGAATACATCGTTTTCCCGACCTACGACATCGGGCTGCAATGTCGCGTTCTGAAGCTCCTCGAGCCGACCGACGTTCCGGTCCCACGGGTGAGATGGTTCGAGCCGGATCGGACCGTCCTCGGAGTTCCGTTCTATCTCATGGACCGCATTGCGGGGCAGGTCCCGAGCGACAATCCCCCAATGTACGATGAAGGGTGGGTCGCCGACGAGCTTTCCGAAAGCGAAAGGGAACGAATCTGGTGGAGCGGACTCGAAGCGATGTGCAAGGTGCATCGGCTGGATTGGAAAGCCCTCGGTTTCGACTTCTTGCTCGAGCCCGAACGGGGATCGACGCCGCTCGAGCAGCAACTTCACTACTATCGGGAATATTTCGAATGGGGCATGCCCCGGCGACGCCATCCCGACATCGTGCATGGGCTCGAGTACTTGCACGATCACAAACCCGTCGAAGATCAGGTCCGCCTCTGCTGGGGCGATTCGAGGTTGGCCAATCAAATCTTCGACGATCTCGAATGTGTCGCCGTTCTCGACTGGGAGATGGTCCGCATTGGCGATCCGGCTCAGGATCTCGCTTGGTGGTTGGCCTCGGACCGATGCTTTTCCGAGGGCCTCGAGCTCGACCGTCTGCCCGGCATTCCCAGCCACACCGACACGATTGAACGCTGGCGCGAATCGACCGGTCTCAGCACCGACAACCTCCAGTACTATTCGATCCTCGCCCTCACTCGCTTCTCCATGCAGATGGCCCGCATCGGCCAGCACATGAAAAAGCTCGAAATAATCGATGAAGACAATGAATTCGACTATGAGAACCTAGCCTCGATCACCTTGCGACGTGCGCTATCGGAGCTGTGAAGATGGGACCACTACACGGAATACGAATCATCGAAATCGAAGGCATCGGGCCCTGCCCCTTCGCCGGAATGCTGCTCGCCGACCTCGGCGCCGATGTCATCCGGGTCGGCCGGCCCGAGCCTTCGTTCTTGCAGGCGACTTTCGACGTCATGAGCCGGGGCAAGAGAAGCATCACCCTCGACCTGAAAAAACCGGAAGGCAAGCAAGTGTTGCTGAAGGTAATCGAAACCGCCGACGCTCTGATCGAGGGGTTTCGCCCTGGTGTCATGGAGCGCTTGGGAATCGGCCCAGACGTGTGCCTGGAAGTGAACCCCCGCCTAGTGTTCGGTCGCATGACCGGCTGGGGTCAGGAAGGGCCCATGGCGCCGCGAGCGGGGCATGACATCAACTACATCGCGCTCGCAGGTGCGCTCCATGCAATCGGTCGAAAGGGAGAGCGTCCCACGGTGCCGCTCAATCTCGTTGGCGACTTCGGCGGCGGTGGTTTGCTGTTGGCGTTCGGCGTCGTGGCGGCGCTTCTGGAGTCGCAGAAGTCGGGCCGAGGGCAAGTCGTCGATGCGGCCATGGTCGATGGTGTCGCTGCGCTGATGGCGAGCATCTACGCCGGCATGCAACAGGGCTTTTGGTCCGACAAGCGCGGCGAGAATCTGCTCGACTCGGGAGCCGCATTTTACGATGTCTACGAGACGCGCGATGGCAAGTACGTCTCGATCGGTTCACTGGAGCCGCAGTTTTACAAAGAGCTCCTCGACCGGCTCGGGCTTCAAGGAAAGGCGCCCGCGCCCGGTGAGCACTTGAACCCCGCGAAGTGGAACGAGCTCCGTCCCGTGCTCGAAGAGTTGTTCCGCCAAAAAACACGAGACGAGTGGTGCGAAGTCTTCGAAGGGAGTGACGCGTGCTTTGCACCCGTGCTGGCCGCAGCGGAGGTCTTCGAGCACGAGCATCACGTCGCTCGAAAGTCGTTTTTCGAAATGAATGGAATCAAGCACGCCGTGCCCGCGCCGCGCTTTTCCCGAACCAAGCCGTCACTGCCCACACCCGCAAAAGAGCGCGGCGCCGACACCGACGAGGTCTTGCGTGAATGCGGAGTGACGCCCCCGTCGGAAAGCAAGTGAGATGATTACCGACTTCGACGACTACCTGATCCATCAAGCGCCCTTGCCCATCAATCAAACGGGAATCGTCAATCGCAATGCATACGACCGCTATTGGTTGAATGGGTTCGACAAGTCGGGCCGCTTCCTTTTCGAGGTTGGCTTCGGACGGTATCCAAACCGTTTCGTTCAAGATGGTCATTTCAGCGTCTCGGTGGAGGGTGTGCAACACTCGTTCCATGCTTCGCGGCGAATCGCGGACAACCCAATCGACGCGAGCGCCGGCCCGCTTCGAATCGAAGTGGTGAAACCCATGAGGATCATCCGTGTGGTGATCGAACCCAACGAGACACAAGTCGAGTGTCATTTGACCTTCCATGCCAAAGCGCCACCCATTCAAGAGCCCAAGAACGTCATGTACGACGGGAACCGGCTCATCATGGACTCGCAGCGCTTCACGCAGTACGGCACGTGGGAGGGCCACTTTTCGATTCGAGGCCAAAGATTCGACGTCCAGCGAACCGAGGTGCTCGGAACGCGCGACAAGTCGTGGGGAATGCGCCCTGTCGGCGAATACGAGGAGGGCGCTCCTAGCCGTCTGACGACGGACCCAGCCGTCTACTGGATCTGGTCACCGATCCATTTCGAGGGATTCTGCACGCATTTTCTGACCCGGGAGATGCCAGATGGTCGTCCCGAAGAGCTAACCGCCTCCATCGTCGAGACCTACGGCGAGCAGGAAGAAGTCCCGCCGGGCGTCATCGAAGCCAGCGAGGAAACCATGTCGAGCGCACGGCACGAGATTCGCTGGATCAGTGGGACCCGATGGCCGCGCGATGCCGAGCTCCACTTCGTGGCGCGGGATGGAACGAAGCACGATATCGCGCTCGAGCCGTTGCTCCGCTTCCAGATGATGGGCATCGGATATCAGCACCCCGAGTGGGGACACGCCGTATGGCGAGACGAGCTCGATACCGGATACGAGAGTTGGAAGCTCGATGAGGTCGAGCCCGACGAGTATTGCACCATTCACGTACACAACGTCGTACGGGCCACGATGGGCAATCGGCGCGGCATTGGAATCTTGGAAACCCTGGTGTTCGGCAGACACCTTCCGAGCGGATTCGAAGATCTCTTCGACGGCGCTCCGTAAGAGGATCGAGCGTCGCCAGCTCTGCGGACCGGCCCCAAAGCTCAAAAGGAGTATCCGGCCCCGACGGAGATGATGGGGAATGCATCGGGGTAGAAGTCGTTCCGAAACACCGCGAACTTGATCGAGGTCGCCACGAATGCTCCTCGACCCACGCCCATCAAGAAACCGCCACCCAAGAGCATATTTCCATAGTTCATGCGTCCCGAGCGGAAGTCCCCCTGCCGAAAACCGGTGTTGATGATTTCACCTTCCACCAACAAGAAGAGCATTTGAATGGGGTAGAGCCGCACGAAGAGCGAACCGCCATAGGTGTTCCACTTGATATCGGAAATTGGAACGCTGTCCTTGCTATATTGGTAGCGAAACGACACGCCCGGCTCGACGATGCGTTTGAAGATGTAAGACACCTGGGGCGCAACGCCGACCGAGATGAACCCGTTCCCGAAGCCGAACCCAATCCCACCGCCGACGCGGAGTCGGCCGGGCGGCTTTTTCGCGGGTTCTGGCGTTTCGACCCCCACGATCGGCGCCGGTGGCTCGGTTTGCACGGGTTGCGAAGAAGGCGCTTCGCTCTCGGATGGTGGCTCCGTGATGATCTCCAGCCCAGGGGCATCATCGGCAAATGAGACCCGTTCCCCACCAAAGGCCAGCACTGTGGCAAAGGCCACCAGCCTTCCAAGCCAACGAATGCGAAGCACCCTTTCTTTATAACAGAAAGACGTCCTCCAAGTCGTCGAAGGCAGTCGCCCGCCAGCGTGCCAGCGGACTTTGGCCCTCGAGGAGCTCTCTGGTAGCGGCTAGCACTGCGGGAAGATCCACCAGATAGCAGTACGGGTCGGCTGAAGCGCGGGCTCCTACCCCGGGGGGAAGATCCATCGGCGGAAGCCAGGACACCATTTTTCTGTGCTCCCCATCGAGGACGGCCCGTACGGCTACGTTTCCCAAACGGCTACCGAGCAGACGATCGAATGCACTTGGTCTTCCGCCGCGCACGACGTGTCCGAGAACTGTCACGCGCGTTTCGATGTCTTCGCGGTCCTCGCCGGTGATCTCGCAAAGTCGAGAATCGACGAGTGACTTCAAATGATCCGTCGCCGTCGGCACGCCCTCCGCCTTGATTGCCACCACCTTTTGGTTGTCGTGATGCCGATTGCGCACGGTGAGAATCGCATTGACGACGGCCTCGACCAGCTCCTCCTCGGTACGCATGGCCTCTGGGAACAGCACCATGTTGGCTCCGGAGGCGATGGCCGAGGTCATGGCGAGATACCCGCAGTCACGCCCCATGACCTCGATGATGAACGTTCGATCGTGAGCGCTGGCAGTGTCCGCAATGCGGTCGCAGGCTTCGACGATGGTGTTCATCGCGGTATCGACCCCAATGGCCAGTCCGGTCAAAGCAATGTC
>JASFKY010000134.1:0-9457 GCA_050118395.1 Myxococcales bacterium
ATCGAGTGCCATTATTTCATCAACGGCGGCTTCTTCGAGCGAGACGATCGCCTTTTGCGAAACCTCCACGGAATCACGCACATTCCGGCGACCATCGTGCAGGGTCGCTACGACGTCGTCTGCCCCTCCGAAAGTGCCTACCAGCTACACCGAGCCTGGCCCGGAAGCACGCTCGTCATCGCGCCGCAATCGGGGCACTCCGCCCTCGAGCCGGAAATCACCTCCCACCTGGTGAAGGCCACCACGGCGTTCAGCCACTAATGGGAGAACTTGCGGTACTTGATGCGATGGGGGATGTCGGCCTCGGTGCCTAGACGGGCTTTGCGATCGGCCGCGTAGTCGGCGTACGAACCTTCGTGCCAAACGACCTGGCTGTCGCCCTCGAAGGCCAGGATGTGGGTGCAAATCCGATCTAGGTACCAGCGGTCGTGGCTGATGATCAGCGCGCACCCGGGAAAGCCGAGAATCGCCTCCTCGAGCGAGCGCAGGGTCTCCACGTCGATGTCGTTGGTGGGCTCGTCGAGCAAGAGCACGTTGCCGCCGCTCTTGAGCAGCTTGGCCAAGTGCACGCGGTTTCGCTCACCGCCCGATAGGTTTTTGACGAGCTTTTGTTGATCGCTGCCGCGGAAGTTGAACCAGCCGACATAGGCGCGCGACTTCACGGTGCCCCCCCCGACATCGATCTCGTCGGCGCCGCCGGTGATCTCCTTGAAGACGGTGTTGCCGTCCTCCAGTGCATCGCGGCTCTGATCGACGTAGGAAAGCTTGACCGTGTCGCCGACGGCGATCGTGCCCGCGTCGGGCTTTTCCTCGCCCACCAGCATCCGAAACAGCGTGGTCTTGCCGGCGCCGTTGGGGCCGACGATCCCGACGATGGCCCCGCGCGGAACGCGGAAGCTCAGATCTTCGAACAAGAGCTTGTCGCCATATGCCTTGGTCAGCCCCTGCACGTCGAACACCTGCGTACCGAGCCGAGGCCCCGGCGGAATTCGAATCTCGCTCGGGTCACGCCGGCCTTTGGACGCCTCGGCAACCAGGCTCTCGAACGCCGTGATACGCGCCTTGCTCTTGGCTTGTCGCGCTTTGGGCGACGAACGAACCCACTCCAGCTCCCGCGCGATCTTTCGCTGACGCGCGCTGTCTCTCTTCTCGTCCTGTGCCAGACGCGCCTCTTTGGCTTCGAGCCATTGCGAGTAGTTGCCCTCGAAGGGGTGCGCTTGGCCGCGGTCGAGCTCGAGAATCCATTCGACGATCTCGTCGAGAAAGTAGCGGTCGTGTGTGACGAGGATGACGCAGCCGGGATATTTTTGCAGGTACCCTTGCAGCCAGGCCACGGACTCGGCATCGAGATGATTGGTCGGCTCGTCGAGAAGCAACAGCTCGGGCTTTTCGAGCAACAAACGACAGAGTGCGACGCGGCGTTTTTCGCCGCCGGACAGTGACCTGGGGTCGGCATCGGAGGGCGGCAACCGAAGGGCGTCCATCGCGATTTCGAGCGTCGTTTCGAGATTCCACCCGTCGACCGCATCGATCCGATCTTGAAGCGCCCCCTGCCTATCGAGCAGCTTGGCCATCTCGTCGTCGCTCATGGGCTCGGCGAGCTGCATGCTGAGCTCGTTGAACTCGTCGAGTATCGCACGCACCGGTGCCACCCCCGCCTCGACGGCCTCCCGCACAGTCTTGGCGTCGCCGAGATCCGGTTCCTGCGGAAGGTATCCAACCTTTGCGCCCGGCCGAATCCAGGCCTCGCCGGTGTAGCTGTCGTCCTGCCCCGCCATGATGCGTAGAAGCGTCGACTTGCCGGTGCCATTGACACCGATGACTCCTATCTTGGCGTCTGGAAAGAACGACAAATAGAGGTCCTCGATGATTTTCTTGTCCGGGGGTTGAACCTTGGTGACCCCCTTCATCGTGAAGATGAACTCTGCCATGCGCTACCGAGTGAATCGTCTCCTGGCGAGCCACATAGCAACGATGGAGACGGCAATCCAACCGAGCGAAGCGCTCTGCACGGCACCCACGGCACAGCCTTCCGAGCTGCCCGCATCGCTCGACTCGTCCGGATCCTGGCCATGGTTCGGCATGGTCTTGGGGCCTTCGTTCACCTTGCCTGCTTCCAGGTCGAGCTCGGGGATGTCGGTTTGAATGAGGCCGGGCAGTTGGTTGGTCAGTTGCTTGGGGGTCGTGGCCGAAAGCGCCGTGTTGCCTGCCGCTAAGGGCCGAGGTGTCGGACCGCCCGGCGGGCCGCCCCAGATGCCGCGCTGTGGGTTATCGCAGGCGAGCGCGCCTTCCCAGGGATGCAAAATCACGTAGCGGCCCTGAAAGTTGTTGTAACTCGAGGGCTGCGCGCGTCGCTCTCCGAGTTGCCCATCCCGGTCGGGCATTCCCCGTCCACCCACGATGGGGCCGGCCGCACGAAACACCAGATCTTCGTCGAGCCCGTCCTTGTCATACCGGTAGTGCAAGCGCGTCAGAACGAAACCGGAGGGCTGCCAACGCGACCTCGCTTTGGGCTGGGGAACCACTCCCGGAATGTCCGAATAGGGGTCTTGCTCAGCGGGCACGATGACGTCGGCTCCGAGGGTCGCCAGCTCATCGGGTTGAAGGGGCGGCTCGGGGCAAGGGTCGCAGCTGGTCGCGTCCCAGGCATACTCGGTGACCACCGCGCCCGGGTTCTTGGCCAGGGTTCGCTCGAACAAGGCATCGTAGAAAGCCCCGAAGCTTTTGCGGACCGTATCCTGCACCCGGATGTTGGTTGGGATCGAAGCGTTGGCGTAGTTCGCCATCTCGTACCGCTGCTCCTTGCCCAAAATGTGGACGATGAGATCCTGTTGGCCGGCGCTATTGAGAAGCCCGAGCCGCACCGGCAACGAGAATGTCGGCGAGTCGTAGTGGAAACGCAGAGGCGATAGAACGGCTCGACCGTGGTCGAATTTCACCTTCTTCGCGTCCACCTTGGCCACGAAGAACTTGGTGTTTTGCTCCACGTACGGGCGAAGCACCTCGCTCGCGCCCTTGGGAATGTTGTAGCGGTTCTTGCGAAGCCACGTGTCGAGGCCCGATGAATCCTTCGCGCTCAAGATGACGATGTCGTATTCGGCGACCTTGAACTGCGCTTCAATCGTGACGCCATAGTCCGCGGCGTCCTTTTCTTCCATCGTGGATTTGGAGCGAGCGGCGGCAGGCAGCGCGCCTGCTGCCATCTCGTACACGACAGGCCGGCAAGGATCCTGCTCCCAGTATTCTACGAGACGCGGCGCGGCGAGCTTGTCGACCCGCGCGAAGATCTCCTTGGGCAGAGTTTTGACGTTTTCCTTCTGCAAAACGACCGGCACCGGAACCACCATGGCGAAGTCCTCCGGCGGCCCCTGGTAGTTGTTTTGCATCGACAAGACCGTTCGCGTGCCCTCGCGCATCAAAACGACCATCGTCGCATTGTTGTAAAGCGATGCGTCGGCGCCGCTGACGTAGAACCCGCAGAACGCCCGCGACGTTGCAGGCCAAAGAGACGCGCAAAAAACCAAGAGACCAATCGTTTGCTTCATCGTTGCTTCCTCACTTGCCCCAATAGACGCGCGAGCACGCCGTTTGGATCTGCGCAGTGAGAAAAAACGAAGCTCAGGGCGCGATGGCGACCAGCTCGATGTCGAAGACCACCATGCCCGGGGGCCGACCCGGCTGCCCTCGGTACGCGAGCTCTGCGGGAATCCAAAAACGCCGCTTTTCACCGAGAGTCATCATCTGTATGCCTTCGAACCAACCCGGAATGGTCGACCTCATGTGGGTGCTCTTGGGAAGGCCGGTTCTGGCCGTGGTCAGGAATACCTTGCCCTCGGGAGTCCAGCCCGTGTAGTTGAGCGAGACGACGCTATCGGCGGTGGGGTGCTTGTCCCCGGTTCCTTTTTTGAGAACGCGCCAAGCGAGCCCGGACTCGCTCTTTTTTGCATCGTCAGGAACTGCGGCCACGTCCGGAGGCGCCTCGGGGAGTCCGATCGCTTTTTTGAGCTTCAAGAGGTCGAGCTCGTACACGAGCGTTCCGCGGGGCTTGAGACCCTGTTGCGGCTCGCCTTCCGGAGCTTCGCCGAATGCGAGCCGACCCGGGATCCAGCAGCGTCGCTTTTCCCCTTCCACCATGAGCTCGATGGCTTCCCGCAAGCCGGGAAGCACGCTTTGCGTCACGGGAAACTCGACCGGATCAGGACGATTGCCCGTGCTCATCAGCATCCTGCCGTCGGTCGCCCATACGACCTGGTGCATCGTCACGGTGTCGTAGATGGCGGGATGCTCTTCACCCGTTCCCTTGCGAAGCACGATGCAAGCGACGCCCGATTCGGTCCGCTCGGCGTTGTCGGGGGCGGCTGCTACGTCGGGGGGCGCGGGAAGATCTCCAGGCCCAGGGCCTTCGATCACGGTTTTTTCGACGGGCTGTTCGGGCGCAGCGGCCTCCTTGCTCTTGCAACCCAGAGCAAGCGCCGCCATCAGCCCGCAGCAGATCAAGGCTCGGTAACCCAACATCGCTACTTCTTGATGTCCAGGAGCTCGACGTCGAAGACCAACATGCCCTGCGGCCGTCCAGGACGCCCGCCATACGCGAGGTCCTCGGGGATCCAAAGCCGGCGCTTTTCGCCCTTCACCATCAGCTGCAGGCCTTCGGTCCAACCCGGGATCACTTGGTTGAGCGCAAACGTGGCGGGCTGCCCACGCACGATGGAGCTGTCGAACAGCTTGCCGTCGGTCGTCCAGCCCGAGTAGTTCACCGTCACGATGCTCGTCGGCGTGGGATGCTCCTTGCCCGTGCCTTTTTCGAGCACGCGCGTGGCAAGCCCCGACTTGGTCTTTTTGGCGTTCTTTGGAATCGCGGCCACGTCCTTCGGCGTGGGAGGCGGCTTGGGCGCTTCCTTGAAGTCGAGGAGCTCGACGTCGAACACCAACGTGCCTCGGGGCGGTCCGAACGCGGCGTGGGGATCGTTGGGCTGCGCCTCCCCGTACGCGAGCTCGCCCGGTATCCAGAATCGGCGCTTCTCCCCGGGCACCATGAGTTGGACGCCTTCCTGCCAACCCTTGATGACGCGGTTCAGTGGGAACTCGGCCGGCTTGCCTCGCTTGGACGAGCTATCGAACATGCGGCCATCGGTGGTCCAACCCGTGTAGTCCACGGTGACGATGTCCCACTCGCTCGGATGCTTTTCGCCGGTTCCCTCCTTGAGCACCGTCCACGCCAGGCCCGACTCGCTACGCTGTGCGCTCTCGGGTGGCGCGGCTACGTCGGGCGGCGCCGGAATGGCTTCGGGCGCAGAGCCCTGTGCCACCACTTCCTTCGACTCACCCTCTTGTTCGGAGCCCTCGGCACTCTTGGTCTGCGCCTCCGACTCCGCCGGGGCGGCAGCTTCCTCGGATGCGGGTTCTTTGCTCTTGCACGACGTCAGCGCAGCAGCGAGCGCCAGGCAAACAATCAGATTCCAGACGGATTTCATGAGGGGCGTTTAGCCGACTGCACGCGCCCTGTCTACTTCTCCAGTGACCGCGAGCCGTCCCCGTCGTCACCACGGTGGGATGGGCCGGCCTGCTCGACCGCCTCGACTTCCTCTCCCTCGACCTCGATCACGCCGCCGCTCCGGGGGGAACCGCCGTTGTAACCCGACGCGTACACTTGTACTCGCCCCGCTGCGACCTGCCGCTCGAACCAAGCGCGAACGAAGCCGGCCACGACGCGCCGTGTGGGAGGCATGACCATGCACAGGCCGGCGACATCGGTGAGAATTCCCGGCGTGATGAGCATGAGCCCGCCCACGAAGATCAGAAATCCATCGATGACGCCCTCTTTGGGCATTTCGTGACGGGCGATCGCCTCCTGCCACCGCCGAATGACGCGGGCTCCCTCGAGCCGTGCGAACCAAGCCCCGAGCGCACCGGTGATCAAGACCAATCCGATGGTGGCGACGGGGCCCAAGACTCGCCCGATGGCGATCAGCAAATAAAGCTCCACCAACGGTACGATCGTGAACAGTAGAAAAAGACGGCCCACGTGTTGAACGTAGGTCCGATCGCGCTCGAACGCTACCCAGGGCCCAGGGCGCGCCGACGGCGACGCGCATCCAATTGCAGTGCAAATCGTTTGGCACTCCTGGAATATCTGCCGTAAATCCACGCCCATGACGTCACCTGGGAGCGACTCGATGAGCGCAAAGTGGACGATTCGGTGCTTGCTGGGTGGCGGGCTCATGGGGCTTGCCAATCTCGTGCCCGGCATCAGCGGCGGTACGATGCTTTTGGCAGCTGGCATCTATCCGCGGTTCATCGAGGCGCTAGCGGACCTCAGCGCTCTGCGGTTTCGCAAAAGCTCGTTCGCCGTGCTGGGCTTGGTTGGAATCGCTGCGGCGGTGGCCATCGTGCTGGGCGCGGGCGTAGTCAGGGACGCCGTCATCGAGCACCGCTGGGCCATGTACAGCTTGTTCATCGGGCTCACGCTCGGCGGTGTTCCCGTCCTATGGCAGATGGCCAAGCCGGCCACTGGAGCCTTCTGGGTCGCCATGACCGTCGGTTTGCTCGGTATGGCGGCGTTGGCCTGGGTCCAAGTCTACGGTCACGCAGCCGGCGCGCAGAGCGAGGGCATGGCGATGATGTTCGTGGCCGGCGTCGCCGGCGCAAGTGCCATGATCCTCCCCGGCGTCAGCGGGGGTTACCTCTTGCTGGTCTTGGGTGTGTACGTCTCGGTGCTGAGCGCCATCGATACGCTCAAGCACGCCCTCCAGTCGAATGATCTAGCGAGCGCCTACGAGCCGACTCTCCAGGTAATCGTTCCGGTCGGCGTCGGTGTCGGCATCGGCATTCTCGTCGTGAGCAACCTGATCAAGCTCGTCCTCGACCGCTACGAGCAACCCACCTTGGGCGTGCTCATGGGATTGTTGGTGGGCGCGGTGTTCGGCTTGTGGCCATTTCAGGAGGGCGTGCCTCCTCGGGTCGGAGAGCTCTTCAAGGGACGGATCCTCACGGCGGAGCGGCTTGCCGAGCTCACCCCGGACAAGTACCCGACCGAGCTCTACGCGCCAACCTTCAGCCGATTCATGATGGCCGTTGGGCTCATCGGGTTGGGTTACCTGATCACCACACTGGTCGCTCGGGTCGGTGATGCCGGCCCGAAACCACGTCAACGATAGAGCGACTCGATCGCGTCACCATAGCGCTGCTGGACGACGCGTCGCTTGAGCTTGAGCGTCGGTGTGAGCATTCCGTTTTCGGTCGTGAAGTCTTCTTCGCCGACGAAGATCTTGCGCACTTTTTCGTAGCCCTTGAAGTCGGCCGACATCCGATTGACCTCTTCTTCCATGAGGGCGTGAACCTTGTCGTTCTTGGCAAGGGAAGCGGGGTTTGGATCGAGGCCCTTTTCCTTGGCCCACCCCTTCAATGCCTCGTAGTCGGGGACCACGACGGCCACGTTGTACTCGCGATTCATCCCGTGAACCATGACGTTCGAGATGTAAGGCGAAAGCTTGATCTTTTCCTCGAGCGGAGTGGGCACCACGTACTTGCCATTCAGGAGCTTGTATTGCTCTTTGACCCGCCCCGTGATGTGGAGGAAGCCTTCTTCGTCGATCCGGCCCATGTCCCCCGACCGAAAACCCCGCATGCTGTCCTTTTCGACGAGCACCTCGGCATTGGCTTCGTCCAGGTTGTGGTAGCCCTGCATCACGTTGTGGCCGTAGATGACCACCTCTCCTTGGCTCGGGTCGTCGGTGGCGCCGACGTCGATTTCGATCTTCACCCCGGGAATCGGCTTGCCCACCGAACCGATCTTGCGGGCCCCCGGGTAGTTCATGGTTGCGATGGGCGAGGTCTCGCTCAGCCCGTAACCCTCGTAGACGGTGATCCCCAGGTCGTCGATGAATTCGGCGACCTCGCGCGAAATCGCCGCGCCACCGCTGAATGCGTACTTGAGCCGTCCCCCGAAGCGCTCCCGGACCTTGGAAAACACGAGCGAGTCGAGAACCTTGAACTTCAGGTCGAGCCATGCATTGTGCTCGCCCTTTTCGGCGAGTCGCCGCCGCTGTTGTGCCGCGTCGATCGCCGCTTCGAACAACCTCTGCTTGAGGCCTCCTTCTTCCTTCATGCGCGCATGGAGGCCGTCGTAGATCCGATTGAATACGCGAGGAACGCTGAAGAAGAGCGTGGGCCGCACCTCGGAAAGATTGGCGATGATTTTGTCGACCGCCTCCGCGATGCCGAGCGAAGCGCCCATGGAGATGAGACCGTGCAGCTCCACGGTCTGACCGAACGAGTGCGCCCATGGAAGGAAGCAAAGCGAGCGATCCGAGGGCTCCATCGGAAACACCTCGTGGATCGCGCTCACGTTGTATGCGAGATTGCGGTGAGAGAGCTTCACGCCTTTGGGAGCGCCCGTCGTACCCGACGTATAAATGAAGTCTGCGGTGGCGTCGGGGCCCGGGTCGGTCAGCTCCGAGGGCTCATTTTGGAGCAATTCGGAGAATGTGTGTTCTCCTTTTGCCGGCTGCCCGGAGAAAAGCACCACCTGCTCGAGCGCGGGCAGCTCTTCGCGAAGCGAGCGGATGCGTCGGGCGATGTCCTCGTTCGCCACGAAAAGCACCTTGGCGCCGCAGTCGGTGAGAATGTGCTTCCAGTCCTTGTCGAGCTGCGACTCATACATCGCCACATAGGCGGCTCCGAGACCATACGTCGCATACGCGGCCACCGCCCACTCGGGACTGTTGTTGGCGATGACGGCGACTCGATCACCGGCTTCGACCCCGAGATTTCTCAAGCCGGTTCGGACACGACGAACCTGATCTTCCCACTGCGCGTAGGTCATCCACTGCCACTGCCCGTCGCGCTTCACTCCGAAGAGCGTGCGGTCCGCATACTGGGCGGTGGAGGCATTGAAGACCTGAACGAGACTTTCGAACTTGGGTTGAAATCCTGACATCGGTGTCGATGTTACCAAGCCTGATACGACCTGCAATGTGGCCGGAGCCTCAGTTGTTGAGAAGCGCGTCGCACTCCGCGCTGATGTAGCCCAACGCCACCAGTTGACGGCACAGCTCCGGGGTCATCTTCTGCTTTTCTTCGGTCAGTCGCGGCTTCTTCTTGGCGCCTGAGGATCGGCCAGCGCCTTCGAGCCAGCGGCCCCGATCGTCGGCGCCCAGGAACTGGCCATGAAGCATGCGAAGGTAGCGTTGCGCGATGGGCTGCTCGCTTCCGTCGAGCTCGTTCCGCTCCCAGTAGTCCTTTTCGAGGTCGAACATCACCTGCGACAGATTGCCGCGAACGATCATCTTCCAATCTCCACCGCGAATGACACGCCGATGGTCGAGGAAGTCACTGAAGGCCACGTAAGGACCCGTCGGCCAATCCCCGCGCATGAAACCGAGCAGGCTATGGCCCTCGAACTCATCGGGAATGGGCACGCCCGTCGCCTCGAGAATCGTGGGCCCGATGTCGATCG
>JASFKY010000135.1:0-9426 GCA_050118395.1 Myxococcales bacterium
GAGCCTCTTCACAAAATGCCTTGGTGAAATACCCGGCACGGGGAGGCACGGTGCGAAGCTCCTCGATGAGCCCTCGTGCGTCGCGGTCCCAGCGCGTCGCATCTGCCTGAACGTAGCATCGTGCGAGCGCAGCTGCGTATGCCAGATGATCGTTGGCAATCACGAATCGCCCAGTGGCTTTGAGCGCTCGCGCGACGCGGGAGGTTCCAGAAAACAGATCGAGTACGCGATTGGACTCGGGAAACGCCGACACTCCCTGCAAGATGTGGGGCACTAGGAGGCGCTTGGAACCAATGTATTTGATCATGAAGCTTGGGACGCCATCGCCTGCACGATGGCGTCGCGAAGGGTAGCAGCTTCGTAAGGCTTTTGGACGAAACCAAGCGCTCCCATCGAGCGGAGCTTGTGTTCGAGCTCCGAATCCCAATATCCCGACACGAAGACCACTGGCGCTTGAGGGTCGAGGGCGCGAAGCTCCTCGAACGCTTGGTCTCCGGTCATGCCAGGCATGTTGAGGTCCATGAGGACCAAATCGGGTCGCGGTTGCGTGTCTGCGTAGATTCGCAGGGCTTCTTTCCCACTCCGCGCAAAAATCACGCGATGTCCGCTTTGGCGCACGACGCGGCCGGCGCTGCGCCGCACCACGTCCTCGTCGTCGACGAGCAGAATCAATAGTTGCGTCCTAGGCAGCTTGATCGCGGGAAAGCTCGGTTCGGTGGGTGCGATGGGACGCTCGGCCGTCAGAGGAAACACCACCTGGACCTCCGTTCCGCGACCGGGAACGCTATGCACCGTGATGTGCCCGTTGTGAGATTTCGCGATCTCATACACGGCCGCCAGCCCCAAGCCAGCTCCCACCTGATCGGCTTTGGTGGTGAAGAAAGGATCGAACGCGCGCTCTCGGGTCGCCTGATCCATTCCGACTCCCGTATCCTCGACGGTGATCAGCGCATGAGCCACCAGAGGATTCAGGGGCGCTCGTTCGATGTCGGCCGGGTCCGCTTTGGTGGCGCTCAACTTGAGCTTGCCACCGTTGGGCATGGCATCGCGAGCATTGATCATCAGATTCATCAGGAGTTGATGAAGCTGACCACGGTCTCCGGACACCCTGAGGCCCCGGTCGATACGCGCCTCGATGCCAATACTTCGATGGAACGTGTGGCGGGCGAGCTCGACGACTTCTTGGCACAACTCCGAGAGGTCTACGTCGGAATGGCTGCGCTGCACCTCACGGGCAAAACCGAGAAGCCGACTGGTCATCTCCGTGGCTGCCGATGCGGCCGCGCGAATGTCCTCGAAGGCTTCTCGGACCTCCGGCTCGCCCACTCGGGTCTGCGCGGGCAATGCAACCAAAAAATCGATGCTGGATCTCACGGCGCCTAGGAGGTTGTTGAAGTCATGGGCGACGCCGGTTCCAAGGCGCCCGATGGCCTCGAGCTTTCGGCGCTGCGCCACTTGCTCTTCCATCGGATCATGATGGGCGAACAAGAGAAGGGAGCTTCCAATCTGAATTCGGTCCCCATACGTGAGGACCTGCTTGGTGATCGCCATGCCGTTGACCACGGTTCCGTTGCGGCTGTCGAGATCTTCGATGACGTACGAACCGTTTTCGTGGGTGAAGATTCGGGCGTGCAGGCGTGAGATCAGCGTATCGTCGATCTTCACGTCGGCTTGATCGCCCCGGCCCAGCGTCAGCTCGCGTTCGATGGCGTACTTGTCCCCGGCAAGCTTCCCGGCGAGCACGACGATACGGGCTTCCTCCTGTTTCTCGGACAGGCTCTTCTGATCGAAGACGTGGCGCCTCGTGACCTCGCTGGGATCGTATCGTGACATCGAGAACTCTACCCCTGCAAAACTAGATCGTAGCGTGGAGGGGGACCGAGCGGTGTAGCCCGGTTGGGTGAGGCCCTCCAGGACACGACGCGCACGCGATTTGATGACGCACGCCAATCGGCCATACTCGGGGCGATTTCATGCGTCGCTCGAATCATACCTCGATGCAATTCTCAATGATTCGGCAAGCTTGCGTCATTGTGGGGCTTCTGGCCCTGTTTCTTCAGGGCTCGAGCGCGGGTCATTTGCTGCTGGTCGAACACGTTCGCTGCGCCGAGCACGGAGACCTCGTTCACGCGAGCCAGGGCCACGATCGCGGCCGCATCACACGCGCGCAGAGTGACCGCGCCGCCGTCGAAGGGGTGGGCCTGCGGGGCGCCGAAACGGCCCATTCGCACTGTCCATTGTCTTCTCAGCGCCGCAAGGCGTTCACGCCACTCGGTCGAGCTCGGCTCGGCCTAGCGCTTCGTTGCCCCGCTTGTGCATGGACGAACCCGGGCCAGCAAGCCGGTTTCGATGGCCCATCGCGCTTTCGGGTCGCGCCGAAGAACTCCCCTCCTGTGTAGCGCTTCTCGATGAGGACCGACTTGGGTCGCCTTCGCGGCAGCCCATCGCGCACGCGCCCGATCTACGCGGCCCGTTTGCGCAGCCATGCCGACACATGCCCGTCGGCATCGCCACCACGTCGACCACGAGCGCACACAGAGGGAGTAGGAGATGAAGGAATTCGAGATCATGAAAGCGATCATCGTGCCACTGGGGACGGTCGCCCTGCTGGCAAGCGCGCCATTGCACGCACAGGACCGAGAGGACGCAGGCACTGACACTGACGCTGACGCTGACACTGACGCTGACACACAGGAGGTTCCTCTTCACCCGCCCCATTTGCTTCACTCTCCGCCTCCGGCGTATCCGCCGGGCTATGAAAAAGCGGGGCTCCATCCGACGGTCATCTTGCTCTTGACGGTGACCGCGGACGCGAAGGTCACCGACATCGTCGTGGAGCACTCGGCGGGATCGGACTTCGATGCAGCGGCGGTGGAAGCGGTGCAGCGCTGGACGTTCGAGCCTGCCCAAAGAGGAGACCGGGCCGTGGCCAGCCGAATTCGCGTCGCGGTTCACTTCCCAGAGCCCGAAGTGGGTGTCCACGAAGAAACCGGGGCCTACGCAGGCGCCGTCGAAAAGACCGAGAACATTCCCGAACCCGCGGAATCCGCGACCCAGCCCGAGGCGAGCCGTTCCTACGGCACCGAGGCGCTCGTCGACATCGAGCACCTCCGAAGCCGAGGACGCGGCGCTGCGGACTACGAGATCGACCGGCAGATTTTGGACGCGGCCCCTCTATTCTCCGCCAACGATCTTCTCAAGCGAGTCCCAGGGCTCTACGCATCACAGCCGGAGAGCAGCGCCGTTGGAGAACGGTTCTTCTTGAGAGGTTTCGACTCGGAGCACGGCCAAGACATCGAGTTCAAGCTGGATGGCATTCCGCTCAACCAACCGTCTCACATCCACGGGCAGGGTTACACCTACCAAGGGTTCGTGATCCCGGAGGTGGTTCGCGAGCTCAGGGTCATCGAAGGCGTGTACGATCCCGCTCAGGGTGATTTCGCCGTGGCTGGCAGCATCGACTACCGGCTTGGCGTCGAGCAGCGGGGCATCTACGCGAAAACCGACATCGGGTCGTTTCGCACCTTTCGACAAGTCGCGATCTTCGCGCCCGAGCAGAGCGATCCGGATACGTTTGGGGCTTTTCAGCTCCAACGAACCGATGGTTTCGGTCAGAACCGAGCGGGCATCAACGGCTCGGTGATGTTTCAGTACGGCTTTGGCCGCAAACGGTGGCGGTTTCGAGCACAGGCGGCCTTTGCTGGGATTCGTTACGACTTGGCTGGCGTGTTGCGACTCGACGACATTCAATCCGGCCTCGTCGACTGGTACGACGTCTATCCGTTCGACACGGCACTCGCCCAGAACGCGACCAACATGAGCGCCATCGTGGGCTTCGCGGGCGAGCGTCGCGGCAAGGATCAGTCGAACTCGAGCTTCGGGCTGTGGATTCAGGTTCAAGACTTCCACTTGAGGCAGAACTTCAGCGGTTTCCTCGAGACGGATGAGGAGGGGAACAAGCCCGGCGATCTGATCGAGCAGCTCGACCGCCGATTCGTGATCGGTGGCGACGCAAGGCATCGCACCCGCCGATTCGCACCTGCAACGCGGGCGCAAGGCACGATCGAGCTCGGCACCGCGGCGCGGGTGGACCTCATCGACCAACAGCTCAACTTGGTTCAGGCGCCGCAGGGCCGCGTCTATGAACGACGCATCGATGCGGAGATCACGCAAGCCGACGTGGGAATGTGGGTCGACCTCGACTGGGACTTTTCAAAGTACTTCAATCTCACCGGAGGGGTTCGTGCCGACGTCCTCGTCTTCGACGTGACGGATTGGCAGCAAAGCGTTTCCCCAGACGATGTGTCGCCGTATCGGCGTACGGCGGCCGGCGTGGCACTTGGGCCTCGCGTGGTGGCCACCGTCAAACCTATCGAGCAGCTCGACCTGGTCTTTTCGTATGGTCGGGGCTTCCGGGCTCCCCAGGCGCGCTCCATCGTGGACGGGCAAAGCGTGCCGTTCACGTGGGTTCACTCGGTCGACGTTGGGCTTCGCTCCCGAATGGGCCGCAACGACCAGCTGAGACTCTCGCTCACGGGCTTCATGGCCAAGCTCAGCAACGACCTGATCTTCGAAGCCCACGAGGCCCGTTTCGAGACCATCGGGCCCACCACCCGATTCGGCGGGGTCTTGTACGCTCAGGCGCGCCCTCTTCCTTGGCTCTTTGGCGCGCTTTCTCTGACCTATGTCCACGCCACGCTCGACGAAACCCCGGCCGCCGACCCCGCCGAGCCACCGCCAGGTGTCCAATCAGGAGACGCGATTCCGTACGTCCCACCGTGGTTGCTGCGTTTGGATCTCGGAGCCGAGGACGATCTGGTCGACCTCGGAAAGCATGCGCTACGGGGTAAGGTCGGCCTCGGCTACACGTTCATGGCAGAGCGGCCGCTCCCCTTCGCTCAAAAGTCGGCAGCCGTGAATCTGCTCGAGCTCGGCGCCGGTCTGTCTTGGTGGTTCCTCGAGCTCGGCTTTCAGGCATTCAATTTGCTCGACGTCCGGTACGCGGCGCAGGAGTTCGTTTTCGAATCCAACTGGAATCCGAACGCCCAGCCGTCAGACCAACCTGCCAGACACATCGCGGCGGGCGCGCCTCGCACCTTCCTGTTTCAGATCGGCTTTCACCTTTGACCGGGGTGACTCCTGCGGCCCTTTGCCAAGCCGGCGCGGTCGACTTACCCTTGGTCGTCGTGAAACCGCAGCAAGACTTTCCGATTGCAATCATCGGCGCTGGGTTCGCGGGGATTGGGGCGGCGATTCGGCTCCTGAAGGCCGGCATCGAGTCGTTCACGATCTTCGAACGTGCCGGCGAGATCGGAGGAACGTGGCGGGACAACACCTACCCGGGTGCTGCCTGCGACGTGCCATCACACGCCTATTCGCTCTCTTTCGAGCAGAATCCGAACTGGAGCCAGCGGTACGCGAGCTCTTGGGAAATCCAGCGCTACCTGCTGGACGTCGTCGACAAGTGGAACCTTCGAGACAAGATGCGCCTCGACACCGAGATCGTCGAGGCTCGCTTCGACGAGGTCACGGGCACTTGGACGCTCACCACGGGTCAGAGGGACACGTTCAGGGCGCGCGTCGTGCTGGCAGGCGTGGGGGGGCTGGTCGACCCGCAGTACCCGGACATTCCGGGGCTCGAAGACTTCCAGGGCGAGATGTTGCATACGGCGCGCTGGAACCACGACGTGGACCTCACGGGAAAACGCGTCTCGGTCATCGGGACTGGAGCCAGCGCCGTGCAAGTGGTGCCGAGCATCGCGCCGATCGTTGCCCTGCTGACCGTCTTTCAACGCACTCCAGCGTGGGTCGTGGCGAAGTTCGACCGATTTTACCCGGCATGGCTCCGCAGGCTTCTGAGCCGGTTTCCCTTCTTGCTTCGTCTCAGCCGCCTTTGGAAGTACTGGCTGAGCGAGCTCCGCGGTCCGATCGTATTCGTGAATTCGAAGATTCTATCGAGGATCGGCGTCGCGCTCTCCATGTGGAACCTGCGTCGCCAGGTCAAAGACCCGGAGCTCCGAAAGAAGCTCACCCCGAATTTTCAGTTCGGATGCAAGCGGGTGCTGGTGTCCGACGACTATTGGGCCACGTTCGAGCGACCCAACGTGGAATTGGTCACCGATCCGATCGAACGCGTCGAGCCGGCGGGAGTACGCACCCGGGATGGAACGCTGCACGAGGCCGACGTCGTGGTCCTGGCCACGGGCTTCAAGCTGGGTCTTGCTTCGGCACCCTTTCGCATCATCGGCCGCGGGGGCCGAACGCTCGACGAGGTTTGGCAGCAAGGAGCGATGGCTTACAAAGGGATGACGGTCACCGGTTTCCCCAACTGGTTCATCATGATGGGTCCGAACACGGGCCCTGGGCATACTTCGGTGTTGGTTTACACCGAGGCGCAGATCTCCCACGCGCTGCAAGCGATTCAGAAGCTGAAGAACGAGGGCCTGCGATACCTCGACGTACGCCAGGACGCGATGGACCGATACAACGAGGGCATTCAGAAGCGAATGAAGCGCATGGTCTGGAGCGGTTGCAAGAGTTGGTATCTATCTCCTGACGGCGTCAACCGCTCCCTCTATCCGGGCTTTGCGACCGAGTACGTGCTGCGAGCGCGAAACCTGCGTGCCGAGGATTACGAGGCGGTGGGCGAAGCGCCGGAGGCCGAGCCGCAGACCACCCCGGACTTCGCCCATCCGTGAAGGCGCCGGGTTTGCTCGACATGGCTCGTAGCAGCTTGGAATGATTAGCTTTCCGAGTGGCGAAGGCCTCCCCTTAGGATAGGCCGATGCCGGATTGGAGGAGCTGGGTCATTTCGAGGGCGAGCTTGCGGGCGGCCTCGGACGACAGGCTGTTCGTTCGAGGGTGGCGGTCCACGATCATGCGCGCCAGGCCGTGCGTGAGCGCCTCGCTCGTCAGCGCGATGAGCTCTGGATCGGCTTCCGGAATCAGCCCGGCGTTTTGTCCTTCGACGATGAGCGCGATCAACTTTTGCCTGCGCTCATCGTTGACCGAACCCAGAAACCGAACGGCTTCCGGCTGATGCTGATGAACGAGATCGAAGAGTGCCGGATGCTCGGTGGCAAAGCGCACGTAAGCCACGGTCATCGCGCGAAACTGCGTGAGCGCATCGGTCCCTGGCTCGCTCGCCTGATCCAACAGGCGGCCGAGCTCGCCTGCGGCCCGACCCGCCACCGCGCGCAGCAAGGCTCGTTTGTCTTTGAAATGTCGAAAGGGAGCTGCCGAGGAGACGCCGAGCT
Source organism: Myxococcales bacterium (assembly GCA_050118395.1). GTDB lineage: Bacteria > Myxococcota_A > Polyangia > Polyangiales > Houyiibacteriaceae > SG8-38. The sequence goes on from JASFKY010000135.1 coordinate 7,257, forward strand.
CCCGCGCGAGCTCCCTCATGTTCAGCGCGCCGGCCCCCCCCGCATCCACTTTTTGGACCGCGACGTCGAGCAATGCCTCGCGTAGACGGCCGTGATGATACGACTTGGATCGCTCGGACACGCGGGGAGCCTACCAAAAGATGTTATCGACGCTTACTTCTTGACGGCGGCCCATGTGAGCAATGCTAACTTCTGACGTCGGCCTGCCGAGGTTCCCTCAGGGCCGAATGTTATCGACGCTTACATCGTGGCTCGCCTCGATGTTTGCAGCGCTTACATCATTGGCAGGCGTGCTTCGCAAAATCGCACTTGTAGCCGTAGGGACAGTCTCGGTCCGCTCCGCACTGCAGGAGCTCGCACAAGCCGGTGCTCTGGTTGCAGTAGTAGGGGGGAGCGCACGAGTGCAATCGGCAAGCAACTTCGGAGCCGGTCGGGCGAGAGGGCCGGGGCGCGCCTTGTTCGCTGCGCCGCGTGGAGGGCGTGGTGGCACCGGTGCGGCTCGACTTTTCGCAGCCGTACAGGACGGACGCGGTGCAGAGCCCCAGGATTGCAAGCACGAGCGGTAGCGTCCGCGTCCCGAGCACCGGGGAAAGATGATAGGTTTGACCCATGGCTGCAAAGCACATTCTCGTTTGCATCGACTTTTCCCAGCAGTCGACGCGCGCCTTGGGGGAGATCGGGCAATACGCGAGGGCGAACGGCTCGAAGGTCACGCTGATCCACGTGCTGGACCCGCGCGCATTCACGCCTCCTCAAGCCGTACTCGAGCCATCGTATCCGGAGAGCGAGGATACGGACGAAGCCGAGCTAGCCAAGCTACGCGACGAGCATTTGTCGGGTGTCGACGTCGAGCTTGCCCTGGTGCAAGACCACGCTCCGGCCAGGGCGATTTGCGACTACGCCGAGGAGCACGATGTCGATTTGATCGTTCTGGGGTCGCACGGTCGTGGCGGGATGGAGCACTGGCTCATCGGCAGCGTGGCCGAGCGCGTCGTTCGCCATGCGAAGGCCAACGTGTACGTCGTCCGACGTTGACTTCAATGCGCATCCATCCCCTGGTAGGCTCCGTCCATGGGGACACGTCGCGCATGGTCGATCCTCGGCAACTCACAGCGCCTCGATGGTGGGGCGATGTTCGGCAATGCGCCGCGCGCGCTTTGGCGTCAATGGATCGAGCCCGACGAGCTCAACCGAATTCCTCTGGCCTGTCGGGCGCTCCTCGTCGAAGATGATGGTCGAAAAATCCTCTTCGAGGCGGGAATCGGGGCGTTTTTCCCACCCCAAATGCGCGATCGATTCGGAGTCCAAGAAGAACGGCACGTGCTGCTCGACAACCTGGAACGAGCGGGCTTTTCGGACTCGGACATCGACTGCGTCGTGCTCTCACACCTGCATTTCGATCATGCGGGAGGGGTTTTGAGCGCCTATCGACCCGATGAGCCCATGCGTTTGCTATTCGACAATGCCACGTTCGTGGTGAGCTCCGAAGCCTGGCATCGCGCCCGTCACCCCCACGCGCGCGATCGGAAGTCCTTCATTGCAGAGCTTCCGGCCTTGCTCGAGCAAAGCGGCCGGCTGGAATTGGTGAGCGGTCCTCGTTCGGAGACACTGGGCGGAGACTACAAGCTGTGGACCTCGCAGGGGCACACGCCGGGACTGATGCTGACCGAGATTCCAAGTGAGCACGGTCCGCTGGTGTACGCTTCGGATCTGATCCCCGGACGAGCCTGGATGCATCTTCCCATCACGATGGGCTACGACCGATACCCCGAACGCCTGATCGACGAGAAAACCGATCTGCTGACCCGGCTATGCGAGCAGCGCGGTCGCTTGTTTTTCACACATGACCCCGAGATTGCGCTGGGCACGGTGGCTCGGGACGAAAAAGGTCGCTTTTTCGCGACGAACGTGCAATCCGAGTGGGTCGCGGCGCCCCTTTGAAGAGCGTGGTAAGGTCGGATTTCGTGGAGCGATGATGCCACTTGGCAATGGCAGCAAACCAACCCGAATCGAAACCGGAGAGGACTACATCCAAAGTCTCCGGGGCAGGAAGCTGAAGGTCTTCCTCTTTGGCGAGCGGGTGGATGAACCGGTCGACCACCCCATGATACGACCCTCGATCAACGCGGTGGCGGAAACCTACGACCTGGCGGTGGCGGAGCCGGATATC
>JASFKY010000136.1:0-9355 GCA_050118395.1 Myxococcales bacterium
CATTGCCAAAGGCAACGATCGCGTGCTGCGCGCCCGCCTCGCGGACGCGCGCTTTTTCGTCGAAGAAGACTTGAAAGCGCCACTGGCCAGTCGACTGCGCAAGCTCGAGTCGGTGGTCTTTCAGTCCAAGCTCGGGAGCATGGGTCAAAAGGTGCGGCGCCTGGAAGCCAACGCCCGTGACTTAGCGGCCCAAAGCGGCGTCGACGACGAGGCCTGCGCCGAAGCGGCCCGACTTTGCAAGGCGGACTTGGAGACCCTGATCGTCTACGAGTTTCCCGAGCTACAAGGCGAAATGGGGCGATGGTATGCGCTCCACGAAGGTGTCGATCCGGCGGTGGCCGACGCAGTGCGTGATCACTATCGCCCGCAGGGGCCCGATGATCAGGTGCCCAACCAACCCGTTGGCGCCATCGTCGCGGTAGCCGACCGCATCGACACGTTGGTGGGTTGCTTCGGCATCGGGCTCGTCCCGAGCGGCTCGGCCGATCCGTTTGCGCTTCGCCGAGCGGCCCTGGGAATCCTCCGTGTCGCCCTGGAAGGGCCGATCGACGTCGACCTTCGTCGGCTGGTCCAACGAGCGCACGACGCGTACGAAGGCGACGCGGCGCTCGCTCCGATCGCACAAACTCGTGCCACGCTCGACGAGTTTTTCCGCGGCCGCATTCGAGCGATGCTCAAGGACGAGCACGGCGCGGACGTCGTGGATGCCTGTCTCGGAGCTTGGGACGGCACTTCGGTACGCGATCTCCAAGCTCGAGTCGACGCGATCGCGGAGCTGCGCGCTGCTCCCGAATTCGAGGCGCTGGCCATCGCATTCAAGCGAGCCTTCAACATCACCAAGGACAGCGAGCGAGGATCCGTCAACCCGGAGCTCTTGGAAGCCGGCGCGGAAACGGCACTGGCGAAACGCTTCGCCGAGGTACGCGACGAAATTCGGGCGGCCACCGAGGACCGACGCTATGCGGCAGCTCTGAAGATCGTAGCCAAGGAGCTGAGGGCGCCCATCGATCGCTTTTTCGACCAAGTCTTCGTCATGGTCGATGATCCGGAAGTGCGCGAAAACCGCCTTCGTTTGCTCGGAGAAATCGCGGACGTCGTCAACGGGATTGCGCACTTCCATCAGCTTGCGACACAGTTGCAAGGCCGTGAACCTACTGTATCCGCTTGATGCAGCCCTCGACCCGGAGGTCCGGTCGCGGCTGCTTGGAACCAAAGCATCTGGCCTTCACGTCCTCCACGCGCTCGGCATTCCCGTGCCGCCAGGGTTCACCGTGACCACCGCGGTCGGGATGCAGCGGCGGGCGTCCGGCGCCTGGCCCGACGGCCTCGGCCCGGCACTGAAGGAGGCGCTGCGCAAGCTCGAGGGAGACGTCCAGCGCGGCTTTGGAGACGCCCGCAACCCCTTGCTGCTGTCGGTCCGCTCGGGAGCACCCGTATCCATGCCCGGCATGATGGATTCGGTCCTCAACGTCGGATTGAACGAAAAGACGCTTGGAGGCCTTGCCGCACGACACGCAAACGAGCGCTTCGCGCTGGACTCCTACAGGCGTCTTCTCCAGATGTACGGAACCATCGTTCGCGGCATTGGGGCCGATCGATTTCAGTATTTGCTGAGCGATCTGAAAACGGCGCACGGCCGACCCCGCATGCTGGACTCCGAGCTTGCAACCGGCGCGCTCGAAGAGCTGGTCGCCGCCTACCTCGACCTCATCGAACGCGCCTCGGGCTCGCCGTTTCCGCAAGACGTCGACGTGCAGCTCTGGGACGCCATAGGAGCGGTTTTCGACTCGTGGGACAATGCACGAGCCGTCCGCTACCGACGCATGCAGGGCATTCGAAGCGACACGGGCACGGCCTGCACGGTGCAAGCGATGGTCTTCGGCAACACCGGACCGAAAAGCGGATCGGGTGTCGCCTTCACACGAAACCCGTCCAACGGGGACAAGTGCCTCTATGGGGAGTTCCTGCCCAACGCACAGGGCGAGGACGTGGTGGCTGGCATTCGGACGCCCGTGGCGCTCACCATGGGCGCGTCGGCACCTGGAAGAGAAGGCACGAGCCTCGAAGCAACGCTCCCTTCAGCGTTCGATGCCATCTCGCGCCATTGCGCCGTGCTCGAAGGCCATTTCGGCGACATGCAGGACATCGAGTTCACGATCGAGGATGAAAGGCCGTACCTCTTACAGACGCGCCCTGCAAAACGCACGGCTCGTGCCGCCGTGCGTGTCGCCGTGGACATGGTGCGGGAAGGGACGCTGTCCAAACGAGACGCATTGCTGCGCGTCGATGCACGCTCTCTCGAACAGCTGATGCAGGCGCGGCTTCCGGCCCAGGCCGAGCTTTCCGCCCGTGGGATCGAGCCGCTCACCGTGGGATTGCCAGCAAGCCCTGGAGCGGCTTCCGGTCGGATCGTCTTCGACGCGGATGATGCCGTGCGCTGGGTGGCGGAGGGGCAGGAGGTCATCCTGGTGCGCCAAGAAACCAGCGCCGAGGACATCCACGGGATGAAGGCGGCCAAAGGCGTTGTCACCGTCACTGGCGGGATGACCTCGCACGCGGCCGTGGTCGCCAGGGGCCTCGGCAAGTGCTGTGTCGTCGGTTGCGGCGGCCTCCAGATCGACATGCACGACCGAACGGTGAATCTTGGAGACGCGGCGCAAGGTAGTGCGCCGCTTCGCGAAGGCGATCTACTCACCCTCGATGGTACGACGGGAAGGGTGTACCCAGGAGCCCTCGACGTGGTCGCTTCCGCCACGGTCGAGGAGCTGGCAGAGCTCATGACGTGGGCCGACGAGGTGCGCCGGATGAGGGTGTACGCGGAGGCGGACACGCCGCAAGCCGCACGCGCAGCGCTCAGCTATGGCGCCGAGGGGGTCGGGCTGTGCCGAACGGAGCGAATGTTTTTCGCGGCTGAGCGTCTGTTCGCGATGCGGTGCGCGCTACTGTCGGTCGAGCAGGAGCAACGCCACCGCTGGCTGGCCGAGCTCGAATGCGCGCAAAGAAGCGACTTCGTCGAGATGTTCGACGCCATGGGAGGCCGGCCGGTCACGATTCGACTCCTCGACCGCGCCCTACAAGAGTTTCTTCCCGGAGACGAGCACTCCCTCCGAGCCGTGTCCGATGCGCTCGACTTGGATGCGGACGCGGTGAACAAGGCCGCAGAGCGCCATCGGGAATCGAACCCGGCGTTCGGCCATCGCGGCATTCGAGCCGGGCTCACCATTCCTGGCCTGTACGACATGCAGCTCCGCGCGATGTTGCTTGCTGCGCGGGATTGCACGGAGCGAGGCAAGCCCGTCGAGCTCGAAATCTTGATCCCCGTGGTGTCGTTCTCTTCGGAGGTCGAGGCGCTGTGCGCCGTGCTCGAACGGGTGCGCCGTGAGGTCTTCACGCGGCCCGCCGATCAGCCTGCCATCCGTGTGGGCACGATGATCGAAGTGCCTGGAGCTTGCCTCATCGCGGATGAGCTGGCGCGCCATGTCGATTTCTTTTCCTTTGGCGCCAACGACCTCACTCAAACCGTCCTCGGCATCAGCCGCGAGGATGCGAGCCGCTTCTTACCGACGTACCTGAACGATCTCGGTCTGCTCCGCCGCGACCCGTTCACCTCTCTCGACGACCGAGTGACCGAGCTCATCGGAATCGCCATGCAGCGAGCCCGAGCCGTCAACCCGCACCTCGTCGCGGGGCTGTGCGGCGATCAGGGCGGAAGCCCGGCCTCGATCGAGGCCTGTGAACGCCTGGGGCTGGATTTCGTCTCCACCCCGCTGCCGCAGCTCCCCGGCGCCCGTCTGGCGGCCGCGCAAGCTCGGCTCGGCTGAACGGACGACACCCCTTTTTGCGGTTGCTGCGGCACGCGGGCCGTGTTGGAATGTATGGGTCTGCAATATTGCGGTGTTGATGTATGTCTGACGAGGCAAAAAGGTTGGAAGACGCCGACCGGGGCGGCGCGCGAGCGGGTGTGCCAAGGCCACCCGACAGCCTCGTAGGAACAACGATCGATCATCGCTACAGGGTGGAAGCGGTGATCGGAGAGGGGGGCATGGGCCTGGTCTATCGGGTCACCCATGCGCATCTACACAAGACCCTGGCCATCAAAGTCATCCGGCGAGAAAACACCCGGGACCAGGAAGTGATCGCGCGCTTCCGACGCGAGGCCGAAAGCGCGTCGGCCATCGGCAACCAGCACATCGTCGACGTGAGCGACTTCGGTGTGCTCGACGATGGATCGACCTATTTCGTCATGGAGTGCCTCCACGGGATGGATCTCATCGATGCCATGGAAATCGCCCAGCGCATGCCCGAAGGGCGGGCCATTCACATCGCCACGCAGCTTTGCAAGGCATTGGGAGCAGCGCATCGCGCGGGCATCGTGCATCGAGACCTCAAACCCGAGAACATCTTTTTGACACGACGCGACGACGTCGACGACTTCGTCAAGGTGCTCGACTTCGGCATTGCCAAGGTCGCCAATGGATGCAAGCGGATCACCCGCGACGGTGAGGTGCTCGGCACCCCTCACTACATGTCGCCGGAGCAGTGCGAGGGCGAAAACGTCGATCACCGAACCGACATCTACGCACTCGGAGTATTGCTATATGAAATGATCACGGGTCAGGTTCCACACGACGCGGACACGATGATGGGCATACTGACCAAGCACCTATACGAGGATCCGCTACCGCCGAAGGTGCGCGTTCCCCACATCTCCGATGAGCTCCAACGGGTCATCATGCGATGCCTGGAAAAGAAGCCGGAGCATCGCTATCAAACGATGTCCGAGCTCGAGGCTGACCTGGCCGCCCTCGGGGCAAGCCTGCAATCGTCGGGTCCCGACACGGTCACCCTGACCCCGGCCAAGCGGACGCCCGCGAGACGTCGGCGCGTTTCGCCCGTATACGCCGGAGGCTTGCTCATCGCCCTTTTGGTCCTTGCTGGCGCACTTGCGTGGAACGTGGGGCGCGGACCCGGCACGGAAACGACGGAAAGGGGGCTGGAGCTCCGACAGCTTTCGCCCGCTACCGCCGGGGCCTCAATCGATGCCGACACCGATGCTGCTGCCGACGAGCCAAACGCAAACGAAGCACTCGCATCGGCCGATGAAGGCCGCTCGCATTCACGCAAAGCACGAGCCAGCAAACCGACCCACCGCGACAAACCCAAGGCGCGTGCGCAACCGACCCAGAGGCACGACACGGCAATCCTCGATCCCTGGGAATAGGGTCTCGACCGGCGGTTGCCGCCGTTAGGCCGAACGGCTAGGGTGGCGCCCCATGGGGTCGCGATTCGCCCCGCAGAGCCCCTCCGTACGTCTGGCTCTGGGGATCTTGCTTATGGCTGGCGTTGCCTCGGCCGGCTGCGTCAACAAGACAGGCGAGCCGTTGCCGCCGGGGTTGATGTCGTTTCCCATCGCGGTCGAGCTTTCCCCGGACGTGGATACCGATGGCAAGCCCCGCTTTTTGTACGTGACCAGCTCCAACTTCGGGCTCCAATACAACTCCGGCAACGTGCAGTCCTATGACATCGACAAGATCGTCGGGGGCATTTTGGATGGTTGCGTTGGCGCCGGGGTCACCACCGCCTGCCTGGGTCCCGACTACCAAGGCAGCGTCAATGAGCCCGCGTGCTACTGCGACCCGGCCGCCGATTCCGACTGCGTGGCCGTCCCTCCAGACCGATGTGCCGTGATCCCTGCAGGCTTGCGCTTCCGCGACCAAGGCGCGGCGCTCAGGCTGGTCCGGGTGGAGGGACTGATTCCAGGCGAAGTTCAAATCGGGTCGTTCTCGGACGGGCTCGCGATCGCGCCCGACGGCAGGCGCCTGTACGTACCGGTCCGCAGCGACGCCAATCTCACCTACATCGACGTCGATACCGAAGGCCGATTGAGCTGCGGCGGGGATTTCGGAGAGCTGCATAGCTGCACGGCGCCCTATCGGTCGGGCAGTGCCGAGTTGGAGAATCCCGGCGAAGCGGTGGCAGTGCCTCCCGATCCCGTCGACGTGTACGTCGGAAGCCTCGCCGAGGAGTTTGCCCCCCCGGGCGCCGAGGACGATCCGGCGTTCCGTGGCGAGTACGTCTTGATGGCGCACCGTGAAGGCTTTGCCAGTCTCTTTTACGACCAGGAACGGCCCGGAGGACCGGCGCCCCAAAAGCGGCCTCGCCTGGTTGCCACCCTCTCTAATCTCGCCTCAGAGCAGGTCACCATCACCTATCAGCCGGGAGCGCAGGTCGCTTGGATTCCGAGCGCCGTGAGCAACCAGGTCATACGAGTCGGCATCGCCATCGACGGAGACCCCTCCCAGGCATTCCTTTTCAATGCCGGAACGCTTTTCGTCACCGGCCTCGATACGGGGGGCAGCAACCGGGACATCGTCTTCGACCCACGACCCGACCGAAACTTGGCGTACATCGTGTCGCGCGCGCCCGAAGCGCTGATCGTCGCCCAAGGTCAGATTCCCGGGCTCGAGCTGAGCATGGTCGATCAGATATCGGCTTGTCAGGACCCTTCTCGGGTGCAGGTGGCAGAGGCCCCCGCACGAGGTGGAACCGTGCTACTCGCTTTCGTCAGTTGCTTTCTCTCGCGCCAGGTCCAGGTCATCGATGCCGATGCGCTCCAAAACGTCACGATTTTGAGCAACATCAGCGGCGCCTTCGAGTTCGCAATCGATGGGCCGCGCCGCCTGCTGTATGCCGCCGATTTCAACACCTCGGTGCTACGCGTGGCTGATCTGCAGCCTCTCGTCGATTGCCTGGAGGGCGGCAGCGATACACCTGAAGAGTGCTCTCCGGTACTCATCGGCCTGGTGGGTCTTCCGCAACCCGTGTCGGAGCTGCCTCGATGATGCGCCACCTCAGCTGGATACTGCTTGCACTGCTCACGGCATCCTGCGGACGAGGAGGCACCAACGTGGTGCTGGCGTCGTTGAATCGCTCCGCGAAGATTCAATTGGCTTGCGCGGATCTCGATCTGATCACCGGCAACTTCTACGAGTTCAAAGAGCTCTTCCCACTCGCACTCTGCAATTCCGATACGCAGTTCGCCGAAGGCATCCAGCCCCAGGTCCTGGGCGCCGTCACGCAAGCACAAACGGGAGAGGTCGCTGCGGTCAGCTTCACGCAGTCGCTGATTCTGGACACCAATCGCACGATTCCGGGCGTCACCGCGTTCATCGTCGGCGAGCAACCCACCGGGATTCAAATTTCCCCGGTTGAACCGAGCTACACCTACATCAGCAGCTACACCCCCAAGAGCGTGCAGGCGGTCCCGACCGAGGCGATCATCGACGGCGAGTCTCCGCTCCCCATCCAGCAGGTGCGCTTCGATGAAGGGCCTACCGACTTGGTCTTGCAGGAATCTGCGACTGCCGTACCGACGACCGATGCCGACGGACGGGTCACTGGCGCAACGACCACCATCGGTTACCGCTACCTCTACGCCGCAGTGCCGGAGCTCGGGCAGGTGATCCAGATTCCGGTGGAAACCATGACCGATTCCAGCGGCGATCGGCATGGCTCACTGGGCACCCCGCAGCCCCTGACGCTCGGAACGTACGACTGCGCCTCGGTCTCGCCGGTGGCCCCACCGGCTTCGACACCGGACGACTACAACCGTATCTGCCCGCAAAGTCTGGAGAACATCCCAGGGCGATTCGTCAAGACCGTCACGACGACCGTCACGTGCGTGGAGGGGACGGGCGATGGACCGGCGCCCGTGTCGTTGGCCATCGATCTCGGCCTCGACCCCGATAGCGACGAAGATGACGTCTTGTTGGTGGCCGACGCCAATCAGCCCGTGATCCATCGCTTCAGTCTGGCGGTCGACGGCGCAACGCCGCTGGACCCGATCGTCAGCGGAACGCCGACCATCGATCTCGCGCTCACACCGCGCGTCCCGGCATCTTCGAACCCTGGGGATCGCGAGGCAGTCGATCGCTATCTGTACGCCGTCAGCGGAACGGACGGCAGCGTGCTGGCGATCGATTACGGGGACGATCCCACGACGTTTGGGGCCGTGCTGCCCATCCTCGCCGGGGAATCGCCGCGGGCCAACCAGGAAAACGTCGAGTCGCGCAATCGGGTTCGTTCGGGTTTTTCGAACGTCCGCTCCATCGAGGTGGTTTCACCCTTCTACGACCTCGAGGTCGATACCGCGGCCGGAACGGCCAGCGTGCCCGAAGGCGAGATTTGTAATCCCAACGACGATCAAGCCTTCGCCCTGGCCCAGAGCGCAGACAACATGCGCGGCGTGTTCTTGGCCGTCAGCCTATCGAACGGCACCCTGTTTTTCTTGGATGTGTATGACTTGAACGCGCCGTGTCGGGGCGGGCAGGGCGCCATCGCGTGCACGCCGGCCGAAACCGGACCCGACCAATATGCGAGCATTCGTAGACACCGTCGGCGTTTCGGCTTCACCCCGTCCACGTTCATTTCGATCGATGGGAGCCCTTCGCTTCAGTTCAACACCGTCGCGGGTCAACTCGACGAAACCACCGGCAACGCAGTCAATTCGGACGGACCAGGGCTCGAGTCCATCTCGTGTCCCCCGTCGATGATCGACGTGTTCGGCGTACCACCGAACAACCTGATTTGCGCGTCCTCGCAGGTTTGGAGCAGCTTCAACCAGCGCTGGGACGCCCGCTGGCAAGGTCCAATCCCGAATACCGAGGGTGGTCTGGGCCGCTTCGCCGATGAGTCCTATCAAGGACAACCCGGCACCTGGTTCTTGGCCGGTGACGTCCCTTTTTGTGACGTCGGTGTTCTCGGCCGCCAGAGCGGCGAGGTGGGCAACACCGATTTGAGCATCGACCAGCTACCAGGTTACGGGGGCGACCGTCTCCTGATCACCGGCGAGCTTCCCTTGGGCCGTCGAGACGACCCTGTATGCGCGCGCTACGCCAACCTCGCGGAGGAAATCGACAATTTCCCGGTCTGGTTTCCCATCATCAATGCATATCAGGACCAACTCCAAATCGGCTCTTCACCGAATCCGAACCGCTACACGCTCGAAGGAATTCGGTATTGCTTCGACCAGTATACCGAGTACCAGGTGTACACTCGGGGCGTCTACACCGTGACCGGGACGGCATCGGGCTTCTTGCACCGGGTGGTGCCCGACCCCTCGCAGAACGACAAATGCGTCTTCGACGATGAAGGCGTCGATGAAAATCCTCGCCCCATCGATCCGGCGGATGTCGACACCTACCTGACCGCGCGTGCATTCCCCAATACGCAGTTCATCAATCCACTGGTCAGCTTCGAAATCGGTCCCTTCAAGCCCGACGTCGCGCTGACCGACACGACGGTCGCGTTGCTGAATTTCAACATTTCAAATGAATTTCGGTTCCAACTGATCGAT
>JASFKY010000137.1:0-9277 GCA_050118395.1 Myxococcales bacterium
GACTGTTGCCCACCGTACATCTTCCTCCCGATCATTCGTTTGGCGTAGGTGATGGGGAGACGGCGCTGCGCTCGCTCGAAAAACACGATGAATGCCGTCGTGCCCAGGGCAATGACCACCAGCAGCATCAAATCGATGGGTTGAAGCTCCCCGAGCTTGAACTGCTCCAACGTCCTGAAAATGGCGTCGGGCAAATTGGCCACGATACCCGCGAAGATGATCAACGAAATGCCGTTGCCCAATCCGCGCTCGGTGATCTGCTCGCCGAGCCACATCAAAAATGCGGTGCCCGTGGTCAGCGCCAATACGGTCATCAAGCGAAAGCTCCAACCGGGATTGTGCACGATGTCGCCCGCGGTCGAGCTTTCGTTCCATCCCTCCCAGAGCATGGCCAAACCCAGGCTTTGAAAGATGCTGAGAGCCACGGTCCCGTATCGGGTGTACTGATTGATCTTACGTTGGCCGGCCTCACCCTCTTTTCGCAGCTCCATGAGCTGCGGCACCACGACCGTCATCAGCGACAAGATGATGCTCGCCGAAACGTAGGGCATGATGTTGAGCGCGAAAATCGATGCTTGCTGGAGCGCTCCACCCGAAAACAGGTTGAAGAGACTCAAAAAGCCGCCCGATTGACCGGCAACGTACTTGCGCATCGCACCCCGGTCGACGCCGGGCGTGGTGACGAAGATACCGATCCGGTAGATCGCAATCATCCCCAGCGTGAAGAGGATGCGGCGACGAAGCTCGGGGATTCTGAAGATGTTCGCGACTGTGCTCATGGGCTGCTACGGGCTTTCGGTTATGATTCGGGGGCTCCCACCAGCTCTACGGTACCGCCGGCCTTTTCGATCTTCTGCGTGGCGGCCGCGCTTGCTGCGTGGACTCTGACGGTGAGAGCCTTTTCCAGCTCGCCATCGCCTAGAACCTTGATCATGTCCGCTTTTCTCTTGATGAGGCCAGCTTTTCGTAGCGCGGCCTCGTCAACGGTCGTCCCCTCCTCGAATCGTTCCAGATCCTTCACGTTGACGGTCGCAACCTTCTTGGCAAAGAGGTTGGTGAAGCCACGCTTCGGAATCCGGCGGTAGAGCGGCATTTGCCCGCCCTCGAAACCGAGCTTGCTGAAGTTGCCGGGATGCCTCGCTTTTTGGCCCTTCTGGCCGTGACCGGCCGTCTTGCCCAGGCCCGAGCCAGGACCCCGCCCCTTGCGTCGCTTGTCACGGACGGCACCGTCGGCCGGGCGAAGCCGTGACAGAATCGGCGTCTTGCGTTGTTCACTCATGGATTTCCTCGACTTGGACCAAGTGCAGCACCTTCTTGACCATCCCGCGAAACGAGGGCGTGTTATCGACCACGACCTCCGAATGAGGACCGCGCAGGCCTAGGCCCTTGAGAATCCGGCGCTGCTTTTCCACACGGCCGATCTCGCTTCGCACTTGGGTCACTTTGAGTTTGTTCGCGCTCATGACTGCCTCTTTCAGGATGCGTTGGCCTCCGGCGGCACTTCGGCGGGCTCGGCCGGACGCTCGGACTTGGGCGCGTGCTTGTGTTGTTGAATCTCGCCCTTGCGCCGGCTGCGCCTTCGAGCCACTTCGGTTGGCGACTCCAAGGTCTTGAGAGCCGCGACGGTGGCATTCACCACGTTGTGTGAGTTGGTCGTGCCGAGGATCTTGGCGAGGACGTCCTTGACGCCCGCAGCCTCGAGCACCGGACGCATGGCACCGCCCGCGATGACCCCGGTTCCTTCGGAGGCCGGACGCAACACGATGCGGCCCGCTCCCGAGTGTCCCACGACTTTGTGAGGAATGGTACGACCGCTCAGAGGAACCCGGAAAAGGTTCTTCTTGGCAGCATCGGTACCTTTGCGAATCGACTCCGGCACCTCGTTTGCCTTGCCCATGCCGACTCCGACGTGACCGTTGCTGTCGCCGACCACGACTAGCGCGCTGAAGCTGAACCGCCGCCCGCCCTTCACGACCTTCGCCACGCGGTTGATATAGATCACCCGCTCGGTGAGATCTTCGAGCGAATCCGGATCGATGATTTCGTCCTTGTATGCCATCTCGTCCTCAGAACTTCAGACCCGCCTCGCGTGCCGATTCGGCCAGCGCGCGAACGCGTCCGTGATATCGATAACCGCCGCGATCGAACACCACTTGCTCGACGCCTTTCTCGATGCATGCCTTGGCCACCGCGCTTCCGACGAGCTTGGCTGCATCGACCTTGCTTCCGGGTGCTCCGGTGACGCTGGTGGCCTGGGCGATCGTCTTGCCCTGCGTATCGTCGACCACCTGCGCGTAAATGTGCTTTGCGCTCCGAAATACGCACAGCCGCGGTCGCTCGGAGGTGCCATACACCTTCTTGCGAATTCGCATTCTGCGCCGAGCTCGGCCTGTCACTTTCTTTTCCATGATCAGCCTCCAGCCTTTCCGGCTTTGCCCGCCTTCTCGCGAATGCGCTCGCCGGTGTAGCGGACGCCCTTGCCATTGTATGGCTCGGGGGGACGGACCTGGCGGATGCGCGCAGCAATCCGTCCTACGAGCTGCTTGTCGGGCGACTCGAGATGCACGCGAGGGAACTTGGTGCCCGCCTCGTCGATCGTCTCCACCTTCACGGAGACCTCTTGCGGAATGTCCAGTACCGGCTGATGTGACAGCCCCACGGTCATCTTGAGCTGATTGTTCTTGAACTCGGCCCGGTAGCCGACCCCGCGAAAATCGAGCGAGCGCTTGTAGCCGTTCGCGACACCCTCGACCATGTTGCTGAGAATGGCGCGGGTGAGCCCTTGGTACTGAAGCCCGAGCTTGCCGGAATTTTCGGCAGGGGCGACGGTCAGCTTGCCTTCGGCCTGATCGACCTTCACCTCGGGGCGCAGGGTGTGGCGCAGCTCGCCCTTCGGTCCTTTCACGGTGACCTCGGAACCGTCGACGGACACCTGGACACCCTTGGCAATCTCGATGGGCCTCTTGCCGGTTCGGGACTGTTTCGTGGTTGCTGTCTCGGTCATCACCAAACCTCGCAAAGAACCTCGCCGCCCACGCGTTTGTCGCGGGCGTCACGGTCGGTCATGACACCGACAGAGGTCGACAAAATCGCGACTCCCATGCCGTTCTGCACGCGGGGAATGTCCCGGTGACCGACGTAAAACCGGCGTCCAGGGCGGCTCGATCGCCGCATGCCGACGAAGGCGCTCTGCCGGTCACGTCCGTATTTCAAGAAGACCGTCAGGGTCTTCTGAATTCCGTCCTCCACTCGATAGTCCTCGATGAAGCCTTCCTGCTTCAGGATCTCGGCAAGCCGCTCCTTGAGCTTCGATGAGGGAAGAACCGTCTGCTCGTGCTGCGCTTGAGCAGCGTTGCGAATGCGGGTGAGCATGTCAGCGATTGGATCGGTCATCATGACGGCACCTCCTCACCAGCTCGACTTCGTGAGCCCCGGAATGTCACCCGAGAGCCCGTATTTACGGAGACAGATGCGGCACATTTCGAATTTTCGATAGTAGCCACGTGGTCGACCGCACACCTTGCAGCGGTTTCGCTGTCGCACCGAGAATTTCGGTGTCTTTTGCATCTTGGCAAATGCTCGCTTACTAGCCATCTGCGTCCTCTAGCTTCTAAAGGGCATGCCGAGCGACTTCAGCAAGGCGCGTCCCTGTTCATCTGTTTTAGCGGTGGTGACGAAGGTCACGTTCATGCCCTTGATCCGTTCGATCTTGTCGTAGTTGATCTCGGGGAAAATGATCTGCTCGCGAATCCCGAGCGTGTAGTTGCCTCGACCGTCGAACGCCTTGGGGCTGATGCCCTTGAAGTCACGGGTTCGAGGTAAGGCAAGGGAAACCAAACGATCCAAGAAATCGTACATTTGCTCGCGCCGCAGGGTCACCATCACGCCGATGGGCATGCCCTCTCGCAGCTTGAAGCTGGCGATCGACTTCTTGGCGCGCGTCACGACGGGCTTGCGGCCCGTGATTGCGGTCAGCTCTTCGGTAGCCGACTCGATCAGCTTCGCGTTCTGAACCGCCTCGCCGAGGCCCATGTTGACGACGATGCGATCCAACTTGGGCACCTGCATGGGGTTCTTCAGGCCGAATTCCTTCATCAGCTGAGGAACGACCTCTTCTTGGTATTTCTTTTTGAGTCGGGGTTCGTACTCACTCATGGCAACCTCAATCGAGCACCGCCCCGCTCTTCGCAGCGACGCGAACGCGCTTGTCCGGTTCCTTCTTGTCGGGTTGGATGCGAACGCGAGTGCGTTCGTCGGTCTTGGGGTCGACCAGCATCACGTTCGATGCGTGGATCGGCATTTCCTTTTCGATGATGCCCGCCTCGCGAAATCGTCGAGGGCTTTGGTGTCGCTTTGCTCGGTTCACGCCCTCGACCAGGACGAGCTCCGTCCCCACCATCTGTAGGACGCGACCTTTTTGGCCTTTGTCTTTGCCCGCGATGACCTGCACGAGGTCGCCTTTTTTGATTCGAGCCGGCATCACACCACCTCCGGTGCAAGCGACACGATCTTCATGAAGCGCTTCGCGCGCAGCTCGCGCGCCACGGGTCCGAAGATTCGAGTCCCAATGGGCTCGTTGTCTTTGGTGATCAGGACCGCGCTATTGGTGTCGAACTTGATGTAAGTGCCATCCGGGCGTTGATATTCCCGCTTGGTCCGGACCACGACTGCTCGGGCTACGTCGCCCTTCTTGACGCGGGCAGTCGGCAGCGCCTCTTTGATGGACACGACGATGATGTCGCCCAACCCCGCATAACGGCGTCGCGACCCCCCCAGCACCTTGATGCAGGAAACTCGTTTGGCCCCGCTGTTGTCGGCCACGTCCAGCTGTGTTTCGGTCTGGATCATCGTTAAACCTCCGGCGGCCTTTCGATGAGGCGGACCACCTCCCAGCGCTTCGTCTTGGAGCGTGGGCGACAGGCGCGGATTTCGACCAAATCGTTCTTGCGATACTCGTTGGCCTCGTCGTGCGCGTGGAACTTCTTCTTACGCTTCACGTACTTCACGTAGAACGGATCACGTGCGTGACGGACGACTTCCACGACCAAGGTCTTGTTGGCACGTCCCTCGGTCTGCGTCTCGTTGACCACACGACCGACCAAGCGACGACGACGGCCACGCTCCTCATTTGGCGTCGGTTGTCCTGACTCAGTAGCAGCCATGGCGGATTACTCCTTGTTCGCCGCTTCGCTGCGGCGCTGGGTGAGAATGGTCTTCACCCGGGCGAGGTCCCGGCGAAGCTTTTGAATGGCGCTCGTGTCGTCGAGCTGATTGGTGTGATTGTCGAAGCGCGCTTTCCAAAGCTGACGACGCAAATCGCCTTCGAGGACTGCGAGCTCCTCCAGGGAATTTCCGCGGATGTCTTCGGGCTTCATAGCTCCGCCTCCCTGGTGCGAAACGTGGTCTTGATCGGCAGCTTGTGCGCCGCGAGCTGAAAAGCCTCACGGGCTATGTCTTCGGGAACGCCCTGGATTTCGTAGAGCATGCGGCCTGGCTTGACGACCGCGACCCATCCTTCGACGCTGCCCTTGCCCTTACCCATACGAGTTTCGAGCGGCTTTTTCGTGATGGGCTTGTCCGGGAAGATGCGGATGAAGAGCTGGCCCTGACGCTTCACGTGCCGCTGAATCGTCATACGAGCTGCCTCGATCTGCCTTTGGCTCACCCGCCCGGGCTCGAGCGCTTGCAAGCCGAAATCTCCGAAGGAAATCTTGGAGCCTCGGTAGGCCTTGCCGCGCATGCGACCCTTCTGCTGTTTGCGAAATTTGGTCTTTTTTGGTTGCAGCATGGCTAGTCCTCAGACTCGGGCTCCCACCGCCGCGGCGCCCGGACGCTGCGGCAACTGCTCGCCCTTGAAGATCCAACACTTGATGCCGACGGTCCCGGCCTTGGTGTGTGCCGTCACCTCGCCGAACTCGATGTCGGCGCGAAGCGTGTGAAGCGGAACACGCCCTTCACGATACCATTCAGTGCGCGCAATTTCGGCACCGCCCAGGCGACCGGAGGCCGTCACGCGGATGCCTTTGACTCCGAACTTCATCGCCGTCTGCACGGCCTTCTTCATGGCTCGCCGGAACGCGACGCGACGCTCGAGCTGCGTGGCGATGTTCTCCGCAACGAGTTGGGCGTTCGTCTCGGCTTTCCGGACCTCTTGAATGTCGAGGAAGAGCTCGTTGTCCGTGAGCGACTGGAGATCCGCCTTCAGCTGCTCTACGCCGGCCCCACGCTTCCCGATGATGATGCCGGGGCGCGAGGTGTAGATCACCACTTTGGCCTTGTTTGCGGCGCGCTCGATTTCGATGTCCGCAATGCCGGCGTGGGCAAACTTGCGCCGGATGGCGTTCTTGAGCCTCAGGTCCTCATGAAGCCATTTGGCGTAGTTCTTGTCCTCGTACCATTTGGATTTCCACGTCTTCACGACGCCGAGACGGAAACCATAAGGATGTACTTTTTGACCCACCGTTCAGCTCTCTTCCCCATCGCTCACGACGACGGTGATGTGACTCATTCCCTTGACGACGCGCGTCGCGCGACCTTGGGCGCGCGGTCGCCAACGCCGCATGTGTTGATTCGGTGCCATGTCCGCGAACGCGGTCTTCACGAATAAAGCATCGAGGTTGATCTCTTCGTTGTTTTGCTTCGCATTGGCAATGGCGCTGCCGATGACCTTGGCGACGATCGGAGCCGCCGACTTGGTCGTGAAACGAAGCTCGTTGAGCGCATCCGCAACGCTCTTGCCACGCACCATGTTGAGCACGACGCGCGCCTTGCGAGGCGAAATCCGCTGAAACCGTGCCTTTGCCACCGCCTCCATGATCACCTCTTACCCGTCTGGGGATTGACCTTGCGGCCGCCCTTTCTGTCGGAAGCATGCCCGCCGAACGTACGCGTGGGTGCGAACTCCCCGAGCTTGTGCCCCACCATGTTCTCCGTCACGAAGACCGTGACGAACTTCCGCCCGTTGTGAACGGCGAAGGTGTGCCCGACAAAGTCAGGCGTCACGGTCGAGCGGCGGGACCAGGTGCGAATCATCTTCTTGTCACCCGACTTGTTCGCCGATTCGATCTTCTGCTCCAGATGGTCGTCGACGAAGGGACCCTTTTTTACTGAACGCGCCATTACTTCTTCTTCCGACGGCGAACGATATACTTGTCGGTCGCCTTGTTGTTTCTGGTCTTGAGGCCTTTGGCGAGCTGCCCCCACGGCGAGCACGGGTGACGCCCGCCCGAGGTGCGGCCTTCGCCGCCACCCATGGGGTGGTCGACCGGATTCATGGTGGTACCGCGATTGTGGGGACGGCGACCGAGCCAGCGCTTTCGGCCCGCCTTGCCCAATGACAACCGCGCATGTTGCGAGTTGCTCACCTGTCCCACGGTCGCGCGACAGTTGAGATGCACCATCCGAACCTCGCCCGACGGCAGACGAATCTGCGCGTAGTCGCCGTCCTTGGCCATGAGCTGAGCGGCCGTGCCCGCGGAGCGAACCAACTGCGCGCCTTTGCCGATCTTGAGCTCGATGTTGTGGATCATGGTGCCCAGAGGCATGTGCCGAAGCGGCATGGCGTTGCCCGGTTTCACGTCCGCTTTGCGCGAGGACAGCACCTGATGGCCTACTTCCAGACCATCGGGCGCCAGGATGTAAGCCTTGTCGCCGTCGGCATAGTGCAACAACGCGATTCGAGCCGAGCGATTCGGATCGTATTCGAGGGACTTCACGGTTGCCGGCACGCCGATCTTGCCGCGCTTGAAGTCGATCTTGCGGTACCGCCGCTTGTGCCCGCCGCCGCGAAAGCGCGTGGTGATGCGCCCTTGGTTGTTGCGGCCGCCGGTCTGTGGCTTCACGTCCAGAAGCTTCTTTTCGGGCGCGCTGGCCGTAATCATGTCGAAATCAGGCGCTTCGTAGAAGCGGCGTGACGGCGACGTGGGTTTGAACTTGCGAATTGGCATGATTAGACGCCCTCGAAGAAGTCGATCGTGTCCCCCTCGCGGAGGGTGACGATGGCCTTTTTCCAGTTACGGGTTTTGGCGTAGCCGCGTCCCATGCGACGCATGTGACCACGCATGACCAGGGTACGAACGTCGTCGACCGTGACCTTGAAAAGAGTCTCGACGGCGTCCTTGATCTGCATCTTGTTGGCATCGAGATCGACTTCGAACGTGTACTTGTTCTGATCTTCTCGAAGCTTGGCCCCCTTTTCGGTCAAATAGAGGGGTCGCTTGATCACGTCTTCGACGTTCATCACTGACACCTCGCTTCCAAAGCTTGGACCGCGGTCTGGGTAAGCACGAGATTCTCGTGGCGAAGCAAGTCGTAGAGGTTGACGCCTTCGGGCGGAAGAACGCAGTGCTTTTGCAAGTTCCGCGCGCTCAGGCGCAGCTTGTCGTTGTCCTTGCCGTCGACGATGAGGGCCCCACCATCGACTTCGAGCTTTTGCAGAACCTCCACGAGCTTCTTGGTCTTGATCTCCGAGAGCTCGAAGTCCTGCACGACGCGAAGCTGACCCTCGCGAAGCTTCAGGCTCAACGCGCCTTTGAGCGCGCCAAGCCGCATCTTGCGCGGAGGCCGATAGCCGAAATCGCGAGGTTTGGGCCCATGCACGGTGCCACCACCCACGAAGATCGGTGCCTTCATGGAGCCATGGCGTGCATTGCCGGTGCCCTTCTGCTTGTACATCTTGCGTCCGGTCGCGCTGACCTCCGCCCGGGTCTTGGACGAAGCGGAGCCCTGCCGCTGGCTGGCGAGCTGAGCTTTGAGAACGTCGTAGAGCAAGCTCTCGTTGACCGCAGCCGCAAAGACGGACTCGGAGAGATCCATCTCTCCAACGTCCTTCCCACTCAAGTTGTAGACCTTCACCTTAGGCATGGACCTACCACCTCACGATTTGATTTCGACGTCGACGCCCGCCGAAAGATCCAGCTTCATCAGGGCGTCGAGCGTCTGCTGCGTGGGATCCAAAATGTCCAAGAGCCGCTTGTGAGTCCGAATCTCGAACTGCTCCCTCGACTTCTTGTCCACGTGTGGTCCACGTAGCACCGTGTACTTGTTGATGCGTGTAGGCAGCGGAATCGGACCCGCGACCCGCGCACCGGTGCGCTTCGCCGTATCGACGATTTCCGTCGCCGATTGGTCGAGCAACCGGTGATCGTAAGCCTTGAGCCGAATCCGAATCTTGTTGGCCGCCATGGTATTACTCGATGATCTTGGAGATGACGCCCGCGCCGATGGTGCGGCCGCCCTCACGAATGGCAAAACGCTGCTTCTCTTCCATGGCTGCCGG
>JASFKY010000138.1:0-9277 GCA_050118395.1 Myxococcales bacterium
GCGCCTTTTGCTCGCGGGCGGTGACGGCTCCCGTCACCTCGAGAAATCGGTCCGCAAGGGTGCTCTTGCCGTGATCGATGTGCGCGATGATGCAGAAGTTACGGATGTGCTGGAGATCTTGCGCCAAAGTGCGACCTCTCTAGCTTTGGGTCGCCCCGGCAGCAACGTGCCGTGGTTAACCCTTCTTCGGTGGCGCGGCTTCCAGCGTCATTTGGCCTGGTAGCTCGTCTTGATGACGATCCAACACCAGGTCGATGCCTTCGCGGATGTAGACGGCAACCGGCACCTTCGTGCGCTCGTGCAGAAGCTTCAAGCGCTCGTTTTGCTCCGGAGTGATGTAGACCGTCGTCGAAATCTTTTTCCGCGCCATGAAGTCCTCAGAAGTGGCATGAAGCTACATGGCACCATATATATTGTCAATCTAGGCCCACGGACTTGCGCGGGCCCGCAGATCGGCCCTATTCTAGGAAGGTTCGGGCCAACGGGGGGCCTGTGAATTGGCGGCAAACATGAGCAATTGCCTGGATGCGGTGAGTTCCTTCGCCCTCATGGCCGGTCTGCTGATGACGGGCTGTCACGACGGGTCGTCGGGCACCACGCCGCGTGGCTCGCAGGCGCCGGTGGAGGAGTGTCGCGGCAGCCACGCGAGCGCGATCGACCTCAACGAAGACGGACGCCCCGATTTTGAAGAGATCACCCGCAACGGACGTCGTTATTGCACGAAAGCGGACATGAACTTCGATGGAAAGACCGACGTCGAACGCTACTACGACTCGAGCGGGAAGGTCGTCCAGCAGCGCGATGACTTCGACTTCGATGGGCGGATGGACCAGCTGTGTTTCTATGACGGCGATCGAATGACGCGCAAAGAGTTGGACACCAACTTCGATAACATGATTGATACGTGGCTGTGGTGCGACGACGGTTGGGTCGTTCGCGCCGAGAGGGACCGGCGCGGCGATGGCCAGATCGACGTCTGGGAAATCTACGAGCAGGGAATGCTGATCGAAGCCAAGTACGACGAGAATCACGACGGGCGGATCGAGAAGTGGGATTCGTTCCGAAAAGGCAAGCTGGTCGTCAGCCAATACGACGACGACGGCGACGGCGAGCCCGATCGCAGTGAGGAAATGCCGCCGCGAAGTCTCGGGCCCGCCGACGACGTCCTTCGATGCGAGGGAGGCCAACCATGAAACGCTGGATGTTCGTCATGGCAAGCCTGGCAGTGCTCGGTTGCGGCACCAAAGACGCAAAACCCGTCACCAGCCCCGGCACCGAGCAAACCGAAGTTTCGAGTGGCGACGAAGTGGCGGACGCGGGGCGCTGCAAGCCCGACGGCCCCGGTTACGAGGTGAGCGAGTACGACACATCTGGCGACAACAGCCCGGACGTGCGAAAGCTCTTCAAGATCATGGGACAAGGTAGCTTGCAACGCCTGGTTTTGGTGTGCCGCGAGGCCGATCTCAATGGCGATCGCCGCAAAGACGTAGTGCGGCTCTATGACGACGAGGGCATGCCGATCCGTGAAGAGGCCGATCGCAACTTCGATGGCCGCATCGACCAGATCACTGAGTTCACGGATGGTCGGATCGTCCTTCAGGAGATCGACACCAACGGCAATGGGGTGATCGACACCAAGATTTTCTACGAAAACGGCCAGCCCGTCCGGGCCGAGCGCGACCTGGCCAATCGCAGCACGGCCAGCAAGTGGCGACCGGACACCTGGGAGTACTATGCCGATGGCCGCACTGTCCGCATCGGCACCGACGTCGACGGAGACGGCAAGGTCGACCGCTGGGATCGGGACGAAGAACGGCTCCGAAACTCCGCCCTCGCCACCCAACGATCCCCCACCGACGCCACGAGTCAATAAGGGAACGCGCAAGCCGCTTCCTTTCGCGCACTTTTTCAACCGTCTGGAAACAGTGGTGTTTTGGGTGCGTTGCCTGTCGCCGATGCTAGGGTCGGATGGTGGAGCGGTTGCAGAAGGTGCTGGCACGGGCGGGGATCGCTTCGCGACGCGCGTCCGAGGAGCTGATCAAGGCGGGAAGGGTGCGCGTCAATGGGCGGGTGGTCACCGAGCTCGGCACCAAAGTCGACCCGCACAAGGACCGCGTCGAGGTCGATGGGAAGCGGTTGGTCGCCGAAAAGCCGGCTTACTACGTGCTGCACAAACCCCGCGAAATGGTCACCACCCTCGACGACCCCGAGGGCAGGGCGACCATCGCCGATCTCCTGGACCGAGTCCCCGAGCGGGTGGTTCCCGTCGGTCGTCTGGACTACCACACCAGCGGCGCCCTGTTGGCCACCAACGATGGGGACATGGTCGACGCGCTGCTCAGACCCCAATCCGGGGTTCCCAAGGTCTACGCCGTGAAATTCCAAGGGCACCTCGACGTAGAGGAGCTCGACGCGCTTCGCAATGGGGTTACGCTCGACGACGGCTACCGCACGAAAAAGGCCGAAGTGTTCGTCTTGCGAGAGGAACGCAATCATACGTGGGCCCAAATTACCCTCACCGAAGGCAAGAATCGCCAGATTCACCGCATGGGCGACGCGATCGGCCACCGCGTCATGCGGATCGCCCGCCAGTCGTTTGCCGGCATCAGCATCGAGGGTTTACGCCCCGGTGAGTACCGCGAGCTCAAGCGCGAAGAGCTTCAGCAGCTCAAAAAGAAATACCTCAATCCGTCGCGCTACGCCCGCGGAGCCTCCAAAGGAGCGTGAACGCGCTCGGCACCACGTAAAGGGTGAGCACCGTCGAAAGCAGCAGGCCGCCGAGGACGATGGCGCCGACGCCGCGGTAAAGCTCCGACCCCGATCCGGAAAAAATCACCATAGGCAACAACCCCGCAAGGGAGGTGGCCGTCGTCATGAAGATGGGACGCACGCGCGCCTCGACGGCCAGCGGCACGGCTTCATGCAGGGTCGAGCCCGTTCGCAAGCGGGCCAGGGACCCATCCACCACCAAGATCGCGTTGTTCACCACCACACCGATCAAAATCAAAAAGCCGAGCGCCGTCATCAAATCCAGGGGCTGCTTGCCGAGGAAGGCATTGACGAGCCACAGCCCACCCGCGCCTCCGGCCGCCGCCAAGGGAACGCTCATCAGTACCGCAAACGGAGAAACGAAATCCTCGAACAGCGCCGCGATCAACAGGAAGCAAATCACCACGGCGAGCAACAAGATGTTCGCGAACTGTTTCTGCGCCACTTCGAGCTTGCCCGCCGCGCCGCTCAATCCGAACTGCACGCCAGCCGGCACTGCGCCTTGCCTTTCGAGTCCGCCGATGACGTCGTTGCGGATGCTCCCGATGGCATCCTCGAGAGCGAGATCTTCAGGCGGCGAGACATTCAAGGTGATGGCCCTCCGCCTTTCGAGGTGACGGATCACCGACGGCCCGAGCGTCTCGTCCACGCGCGCCAGCGCGCCAAGGGGCACCGTGCGCCCGGTGGAAGTAGCAACGGGCGCCGAGAGCAGGGCGGGCACGTCGGGCAGGAGCTCACCGCGCCCGGTCACCGCACGCAGCACCACGTCGAGCTTGGGCCGGCCCTCCGGTGTGTACTCGCCGATGATCGCGCCGTCGATCAGGGTATCCACCACGAGCCCGAGCTCGGCCCCGCCCATTTGCAGTTGGGCGGCTTCCTTGCGCCGCGGGATCACGTGAAGCTCCGGTGCGCCCGGGTCCAAGCTGGGCTCTGGACGAATTTGGGAACCGGGTAAGGCCTGCTGAAGATCAACAAAGAGCCGACTACCGACCTTGGTGAGCGTGGGAAGGTCCGGGCCTTGGATGTCGATCTCCACCACCCGGCCGCCCCCGATGCTTCGGCCGAAGAGCGAAGCCTGCGTGGCAAACGAAATCATCCCGGGGATCTTGGATTGGATCCGACGCAGCAAATCCAGCATGCGGCCGACGTCTTCTCTGTTCTGCGCGACCGCGCCAGCAAAGACGCGATCGGGGCTGCCTACGAAAAAGCTTCGCTCGATGGCCGGCTCTCCATCGACTTCTTGGCCCGTATAGCGGGCCATCTGCGACTGCAGACGCTGTCCGGTCGCCTCGAGCTCCTCGATGGAGTAGCCGGGCGGCGGCACCAGGATGCCAAAAACCAGATTACGATTGCCGGTTGGCAGGTACTCCATCGGCGGCAAGAGGGCCCAAGTCACCAGAACCGAGCCCACGATGGCCAAGACCAAAGTCAGCCCTGCACGCCGTGTCGAGCTGCAAAGCCAGCGCACCTGTTCGGTGACGCGGGATCGAAATCGCCGCCCGAAATCGGTGAGCCCGCCGATGTCGAGCGTTCGGCCCTGCGACAGCAATCTCGCCGCAAGGCTGGGAATCACCAAAATCGAAACCACCAGCGAAACCGAGACGGCCAAAGCGATGGCCACCGCGACGTCGCGGAGCAGCTCACCCACCTCGCCTTTCCACAAGACGATGGGAATGAACACCGCCACGGTGGTGGCCGTGGAGGCGATCAAAGCGCCCCAGACCTCGCGAATGCCGCGATAAGCCGCGAGCTTGGTGCTGGGCGCGCGCGTGCGCCAGGTATCGATGGCTTCGAGCGCGACGATCGAGTTATCGACCACCATGCCGACCGCAAAGGTAATGCCGGCCAGCGAGACGACGTTGATGGTGCGGCCGAGCGCCTGCATGCCGAGCGCCGTTGCAAAAGCGCAGACGGGAATGGCCACGCTGACCACCGCCGAAGCTCCGAACGTGCGCAAGAACAAAAAGAGGACCACGACTGCGAGGAGGGCGCCCAGCAAGAGGTTTTGCTCCACCAGATCGAGCGCCCCTTCGATGTACTCGACCTGGTCCGCGAGAATTTCGATTTGCAAGCCCTCCCGGCGGAACTCCTCGCGTTGCAGTCGGTCGATCACCCGATGCACCTCCCGGGTGACCTCGAGGACGTTGGTGCCCGCTTCGCGCGAAAGGAGCATCACCATTGCAGGCCGGTCCTGCACGAAGGCGACTCCGGTCGGCTTTCGCAAGGACAATTTCACGTTGGCGACGTCGCCGAGAACGATGGGGGTGCCATCGCTGCTGGCGCCTAGGACCACCTGCTCCAGTGTGGTCGGGTTGTCCGGTGCGATGTCGGTGCGAACGAGGTAGCGGCGCTTTCCAAGCGTCACGTCACCCCCGGAAATGTCGCGAAGCTCTCCCCGCACCCGATCGGCGACGCCCTGCACCGAAAGCCCGCGTGCCGCCAGAGCCTGAGGGTCGAATTCGACGTGCACCTCGGTGTCTTGGCCACCGATGAAGAAAATGCCTGCAACACCGGGGATTCGATCGATCTGAGGCAGGATCTCGTCTTCGACCCAGGTTCGGTACGCACCCACGCTGCCTTTTTCGGGGTCGCGGATGGCGATGACGGCAAGCGGCGGCCCCGAGCTGTTGGCTGTTTCCACGACCGGCTCCCTGACGGCATCGGGGTAGCTCGCCACCTGGCTCAGCTTGTTGGTGACCCGCACCAGTGCTTCTTCGATGTCGGTGTCGACCTCGAACTCGAGCGTGATGCTGCCGCTGTCCGTGCTGGCGCTCGACTCCATGCGCGTGAGGCCTTGCACGTTTTTGAGCACTTCCTCTTGTTGCTCGAGGATTTCGGTTTCGATTTCCGATGGAGCTGCGCCCGGCCACGCGGTGTTGATCGTGATCGTGGGCGTCGAGATGTCGGGGGTGAGCTGGATCGGGAGGTCTTTGACCGACAGCACGCCGAACAGCACCACCAGCACGATCCCGACCACGACCGAAGTGGGTCGTTGAATGGCGATCCACGAGAGGCCGGAGGGGCGTTCTTCGTGTGCTTGAAGATCGTCGGGCATCAGGTCGGTCAGTCCTCCAACACGATGAGAGGCTGACCAGGGAACACTCGTTCGTTGCCACGCGTCACGACCGCGTCCCCCACGGCGAGCGAATCGGCCTTTACCAACACTTCGTCGCGGCTCCGCGCAAGAACTTTCACCGGCACCAGCTCCGCTTTGCCCTCGACGGACTTGACGACTTGCGTATTGGCAATGCCGTACACGAGCGCATCACGGGGAACGACCAGGGCACCTTCCTCGCTACGCTCGATGGTCAGGACGACGTCGACCGCCGCTCCTGGCAAGAGCCACGACGTTCGCTCGTCCGGAACCAGACGAAGGCGCATGGTGCGCGACTCGATGTCGAGCGCTGGAACGATGCCTTGAATGGTGGCGCGGACTCGTTGCCCTTCGAGCTCCAACGTGGCCTCGTCCCCCACCGAGAGATAGCGCGCCACGTCGGGGGGCACGGAAGCCAGCACTTCGACGCCCGTGTCGTCGACGAGCTCGACCACCTCGTCGCCCGGATCCACCCAGTCACCCGGATCCACGTTCCGAGCTGCGATGACGCCGTCGAACGGTGCGCGCACGCGATGCCTTCCAAGCTGCGCACGCGCCTCGGCCTCGGCGGCCCGCAAACGCTCGCGTTCGGCAGTGACACGCTTCTTTTCCTGGGAGGCTTGCTCGATTTCGGCGGCCGCGGCGATGTCGGGGCCGGCTTCGCTCAGGCGCTCGGAATCACGTCGCGCCCGCTCGAGCTGCGCGGCGCCGGCTTGCTTCGATGCCTCGGCTGCGCGTACTCGGGCTGCCGCCAAAGACGGATCGACCTCGACCAACAGGTCGCCACGCTTGACGTGATCGCCAACGCGGACCCGAACCTCGCGCACCTCGCCCGAAGCTCCCGCGGCCAGGCTCGCCTGCCGAAGCGCGCTCACGTCCCCGAGGAACGACCACTGCGCTTCGATGGCGCCCGATCGAACCTCTCCAAGCCAAACGCGAGCCGGTGGCGGGCCGTCCGCGCCAGTCTCGGCAGGCGCTTGCCCTTCGCAGCCCAAACCCAGCGCCAAGAGGGGCAAAAGGCAAGAGGCCCAGGACCGGAAACCCGCCGAAATCATCGCGAAAATCTAATGCGACGGATCCTTTTGACAAGTCAACGCGCATCGCTATATTGCCGCTCCCTATCGCGGGGTGGAGCAGTCTGGTAGCTCGTCGGGCTCATAACCCGAAGGTCGTCGGTTCAAATCCGGCCCCCGCAACCCATAGCGTTGACCGCTCGAAAAGGCCCTCGGTTCCGACCGGGGGCTTTGTCGTTCCGCCAAAGAAAAGGGCGCCTCCGCGGACGGTCCAGCGGGCCCGATAGCGCCCGTCTTCAAGGGGGTGGAGCTGAATGCCATCGTCGAGCAGATGCTTGAGCGCTTCTCGCGCATCCTTGGGGCTCTTGTCGAAGAGCGCGCCGAGGTCACGAATCCGCGCGACGACGTCCTCGGGCTGGGGTAGGTCGAGTGGCGCGAGCATGGCTCCCAGCTCTTCGACGTGGCGCTCCTGTCTGCTGGCGAGGACTTCGAGCTCGCGGATCTTCTCGAGGATGCTCGCAGGTGCCGTCCCGGTGGAGGCGAGGTCGACGAGCTTCTCGATCTTGGCTCGAGTCGCGGCGAGTGCCTTCTCGGCCTGGGTTCGCTCACCGGGAACGGTTCGCTGCGCGCGGGCGAGCTCGGCCTTCGAGGCCTCGATCAGATGCGCGACGACCTCGGGTCGGTCGAAGTATCGGAGCATGGCAGACGTAAACGCTTCTCGAAGAGCCGCTTCCATCACGGTGCGCGAGTTGTCGCAACTTCCGCCGTTGCCGCGGCTCGCATCACATCGGTAGCGAGGCTTTTGTGTCTTTTCGATGACCATCGGGCCGCCGCAGATGCCGCAGCGAATGAGGGTCGAGAGGGGGTAGACCCGCCGGGCGGTACTCGCTCCACCCTCGCGGGCGTAGGCCGAGGGTCCCACGGCGACGTGCCGCTCCCGGGCTTGTTCGTTGATGGCCTGCACCCGAGACCAGGTCTCTTCGCCTACGATGCGGAGCTCCGGCAACGCGACCTCGACCATCGGAGACTCGGCCGGTCGCACGACGCGCTTCCCCGTTGATGGGCTATTCTTCCAAGAACGAGCCCCAAAGGTCCAGCGGCCAGCGTACTTCGAGTTCTGGAGCATCGAGCGGACTCCAGTCATGGCCCACCCGTCGCGCCGTTTTCGCGAATCCTTCTGTCGTCCTCGAGGTGGGGGCACCCCTTCGTCGTTGAGGGTCTTCGCAATGTCCCGATAGCTGCGCCCGGCCGCTCTCATCTGGAAGATGCGTTGAACGACCGTCGCTTGCGCCGCCACGATGACCGGGACCTTCCCCTGGCCGTCCGCCGCAGCCGCCGACGCGTATCCGTAGGGCAGGGCTCCCGTCACCCGTCCAGTCTGGGCCCGGTCTCGGAGACCTCGGCTCGTCTTGTCCCCCAAGTCTTTGAGGTACTGTTCGCTTAGGATGGATTTCACGCCGTAGAGGAGGTCGCCTCCGTTTCCGAGGGTGTCGATGCCGTCGGCGATTCCAATGAGCTGCACGCCCGAGAACGCGAACCGCTTCCGGATGGACGCGGAGTGTTCGATGTCCCTCGAGAGGCGCGAGAGGTCTTCGACGACGACGACGTCGAGCTCCCCGGAATCGACGGCTGCCATGAGACAAATCAGCCCGGGCCGCTGATTCGTGGCTCCGCTGATGCCTTCGTCACGATAGGTGTGCTGGAGGCAAAGTTGCCCGCCCCGTGCCTGCACCCACTGCCGAAGACGCGCAATCTGCGCGGACGCGCTGGTCTCCGATTGCTTGTCGGAAGAGAAGCGGGCGTAGGCGCCGATCTTCAGTCCTGCGAGTTGCCGGTCCATCGCAGGGCGCATCCTATCGTTCCTTGATCAGACTTGCCACCGCCGCGCGCACCAGGATCGTCAGTGCGTGCCGCTCGGGCGCGGAGAGCCGCTCGTTCGGAGCACGGGCATTGAATCGGTTGCCTTGCTCGCCCTGGTGCTTCGGCAGGGGCTGCGATGTATGCGCAGGTTGGCTTGTGCGAGGCGTTCCGGCCATTCCCTGTTATCGGTTTTGCCCCCGAAAAAGTTGCTCGGGCCGAGAAGGTCCTCCGCGCGGAACCGTACGAATGCGTTTCGCCGCTCCAGCAACGAAGGCGGCGCCAATGGACTCTGGTTGGCACTTCTTGGCGTCCGCGATCTCTTTCTGCGGTTTCTTGGCGCTGTCCGTCGCGCGATGTCGCTGCTTGGCGTCGGTTGGCGCCAGGTGGCGCGTTCTTCGGCAAGCGCGCCATCGGGCGACAGTTGGTGTCGCGACGGCGCCATCGAGCGACTGTTGACGACAACGAGCGCCATTCGGCGCCTTCTAGAGACACAACTTGTTCGGGCAAGGCATAGTTTTGGCAGACACCAAAACTGCACGCG
>JASFKY010000139.1:0-9271 GCA_050118395.1 Myxococcales bacterium
TTGCACGCCGCGCCGTCGGGAAGCGGGGTGCTGATGCACACCCCGGCGCTCGTATCGCACGAAGGCTCGGCGCAGGGGTTGGTGCCACCCGCCAAGCACTCCGCGTCCGTCTCGCAAAAGCGCGTGGTACCGCCACCCGTGCCACCGGTTCCGCTCACGGAGCCGCCGCTTCCGCCACAGCCGATCGCGAGCACAAAAAGCCAAGTCGTTGCCCGGGGCAACGAAATTCCAAGAAAACGTAACATCACCACCTCCCCATCGAAGGGGCCAAGAGATCCATCGGGGCATCATACCCGGACCCGGAACCACTTCAAGACGTCCCGTGGCCAACCCCAGAGGAGAGCGGGCTCTTCGAGCGGGGTCTCTGTGGGGGATCACACAGCTCGCACATCGGAGCACATCCCTCGCACCGCGGAAAATGCGACGTGCCCCGCAAAGTGTTGGAGCATCGGGCCGTGCGTTGGGACGACCGATGGGCCGGCCCATACCGGCTGCTGCGACCTCACGGCGAGTGCCACCAGGGCGAGCTCTTCGTGGCAAGCCGGACGGGCGCCACCGGATTCGAGAAGCCGGTGGCCCTCTGGCGGGTGCACGCCCGCGGGCCGCGCTTCCTCGACGCCGTCATTTCGGAAGCCAAGCGAGCGGCGCGGCTTTCTCACGCCCACATCGCACACGTACTCGACCTCGCCGTGGACGAGGCAGGGTGTTTCGTCGCCACCGAGCTGCCGTCGGGCATGCCGCTCGAATGGCTCGCTCGAGGCACCGAACCGCTGAGCTGGCCTGCCGTGGCCACGATTGGACGACAAGCGGCTCGGGCGCTTTGCCATGCGCACCTGCGAAGAGATTCCAGTGGCAAGCTGCTAGGACTGGTCCATGGGCGTTTGTCCCCACGACGTATCGTGGTCGGGGACGCGGGCGCGATCGTAATCACCGGTTTTGGAATCTCCAAGGCTTGGGTCGGTCCGCCTGCCTACCGCGCGCCCGAACGAGATCGGGGCGAGCCCATCGACGGCCGCGCCGACGTGTACGCGCTCGGGAAGATCCTCTCCAAGTGTCTCGACCGGCATGCCGCGCTTCCAGCACTGATGCGTGCGATCGAGCGTGCGACCGAGCCCTACCAGGAGCATCGCTACACCGCAGCCGAGCTCGAAGCGGATCTCACGGAGATGCTGCATCGGTGGAGCGAGCGGGAGGACACACTCGCCCTCGCGAAGCTCACTGGTGCTCGGAGGCCGGCGCGGTTGCTTCCTCAGGGCTCTGTGGGTCCTGAGAGGGCTCTTCGGTAACGCCAGTGGCATCGCCCGGCTCGCCCGCACTTTGGGGCTCTTCGGCCTCGGTGTCGGAAGCCGGTGCTTGCTGGGCGGCGGTTTGCTCCCGCACTGCCCGATCGAGCGCCTGCTCGCCGGTGGTGGAAAGAAAGGCGAGCCACACCGAAAGCCCCATGAATGCAAAGGCAAAGATTGCAGTGAGCCGCGTCAGTAAGTTGCCTGCTCCTGCACCGCCGAAGATCTGCTGGCTGGTGCCTCCACCAAATGCCGAACCCAAACCTCCGCCTTTACCCGACTGCAGAAGCACGACCATGATCAGAAACAAACATACGAAGACGTAGATGATGGAAACGAAGGTATACATGACTCAGCTTTCTGCGCGGCGAACGCCGGCATCGATGATCGGGATGAAGTCGTCGGCATTCAGGGAGGCTCCTCCGACCAGGGCACCGTCCACGTCGGGTCGACCGAGCAGATCGTCGGCATTGCCGGGTTTCACGCTTCCCCCGTAAAGAACGCGGACCGACGCGGCCCAAGACGAGCTTTTGAGCTCGGCGAGGCGCTCCCGAATCGCTTCGTGGACTTCCTGCGCATCCTCGGCCTTGGCGGTGCGCCCGGTGCCGATCGCCCAAATCGGCTCGTACGCCATCACCAGGGGCGCCAACATCTTCTCATCGAAGCCATCGATCGCGGCTTGAACCTGGCCCAACACCACCCGCAGCGTTTGGCCCGCCTCGCGCTGCTCGAGGCTTTCCCCGACGCACACGATGGGCACGATCCCGTGGTTGAGGAGCGCCTCGACTTTCTTGCGCACCCCCGCATCGGTCTCGCCAAAATACTGACGGCGCTCCGAATGACCCACGATGCAATGGCTGCAGCCCGCGTCCAGTAAGAGTGCTGGGCTGAGCTCCCCCGTGAACGCTCCGGAGTCCTCCCAGTAAGTGTTCTGCGCGCTGAGACCGACTCTCGAGCCTTCGATGGCCTTTCTCACGGCGCTGAGCGACGTCGCTACGGGTGCCACCACCACTTCGCAGGCCAGTCCATTGCCCACGTGGGCGGCAATGGCGCCGGCCAATCGCTCGGATTGGGCAATGGTGTTGTGCAGCTTCCAGTTGCCCGCGATCATCGGTTTGCGCAGCGTCATGTCCTCAAGGCCTCCACACCGGGCAACGGTCGGCCCTCCAGATACTCTAGCGAAGCGCCGCCGCCAGTGGACACGTGATCGAATCGACTGGCGAGATTGGTCTGCATCACGGCAGCGACGCTATCGCCGCCGCCGACCACACTAAAGCCCGGACAATCGGCAGCCGCACGAGCGACCGCCAAGGTGCCCTCCGCGAAAGCCGGGTTTTCGAATAAGCCCATGGGCCCGTTCCAAAAGACGGCCTGAGCTCGCCGAAGCCGTTCGCGGAAGCGCTTCTCGGTCTCGGGTCCGATATCGAGCGCCATGTCGTCGGGGGCGATGGCGTCAGCCGGCACCACGCGCGAATCGGCCGCGTCAGTCGATTCTCCCACGCGGACGTCCACCGGGAGCAGCAAGTCCACCCCTCGTTCTTCGGCGGTGCTCATCAGGCTGCGAGCGACTGCGAGCTTGTCGTTCTCGCAAAGGCTCTTGCCGACCTGCAGCCCGCGTGCCGCTAGAAAGGTGTTGGCCATCGCGCCGCCGATCAACAGCGCGTCGACTTTCGCAACCAGCGCTTCGAGGACGCCGATCTTGTCACTGACCTTGGCGCCACCCAACACGGCCACGAAGGGACGCGGCGCATTGGTGCGCAGCTTGTCGAGCGCCTGCAGCTCCCGCAGCATCAAAAGCCCTGCGGCGCGGGCCTCGATCAAACGGGGCAGGGCGCTGACCGAAGCGTGTGCGCGATGCGCCGCGCCGAACGCGTCGTTCACGTACGCGCCGCACGAAGCACCGAGCTCCCGCGCGAAGTCGACGTCGTTGGCCTTCTCCTCGGGATGAAAGCGAAGGTTTTCGAGGAGCGCGATCTGCCCATCGCGTAGATCCTGGACGACCTTGCGAGCTCCGTCTCCGATGCAGTCGTCGGTCAAACGAATCTCCACGTCTCCGAGAAGCTCGGCCAATCGTGCTCCGACCGGCTCGAGCGAAAGCTCGGGCACGACTTTGCCTTTCGGTCGCCCGAGGTGAGACGCGAGCACCACGCGTGCCCCTTCACCCATTGCATACTCGATGGTGGGGAGGGCGGCGCGAATCCGGGTGTCATCGGCCACCTTGCCGTTCTTCAACGGTACGTTGAAGTCGACACGAATGAAGGTTGTCACACCTTCGAGGGTCAGCTCCTCGATGGAACGAATCGGAGGGGCCATGGGTTATCCTGCGTTCGCAGCGATCCGCACCATGTCGACCATGCGATTGGAAAAGCCCCATTCGTTGTCGTACCAGCTCTGAACCTCGACCAAATCGCCACCGACGACTTGAGTCTGCGCGGCGTCGCAGATTGAGGAATGCGGATTGCCCATGAAATCGACCGACACGAGCGGTCGTTCTTCCACGGCCAGGATGCCGCGCAATGGGCCAGCTGCCGCCTCTTTCATCGCGCGGTTGACCTCGTCGCGATCGGTGTTTCGTCCCACTTGCGCCGTCAGGCAGGTGAGGGAGACGTTGGGTGTCGGAACACGAATCGCAGTCCCGTCGAGCTTGCCCTTGAGCTCGGGCAAGACCAGCCCGATGGCCGTTGCCGCACCCGTGGACGTGGGAATCATGGACACCGCCGCAGCACGCGCGCGGCGCATGTCCTTGTGGGGAAGGTCTAGGATTTGCTGGTCATTCGTATACGAATGGACCGTGACCATGTGGCCTTTCACGATCCCGAATGAATCGTTCAGCACCTTGGCCAAAGGAGCCAGACAGTTGGTCGTGCATGATGCGCAGCTGACCACCTGGTGCTTTTCCGGGTCGTACTGGTCCGTGTTGATGCCCACCACGAAGGTGCCATCGATGCCGCTCTTGCCCGGTGCGCTGATGATCACACGCTCGGCGCCTGCTTTGAGATGCGCCGCAGCAGTTTCTCTGGTGCGAAACAACCCCGTGCATTCCAACACGACGGTGGCCCCGAGCTCTTTCCATTGGAGCTTGGAGGGATCTTTCTCCGCGGAGATGGGAATCCGCCGGTCTCCGATCCAAATCGCGCCATCCTCGGCGCGAACCGGATGTGCGAAGTGCCCGTGAACCGAGTCCCATTCCAGCAAATGGGCAAGCATCTGGGCGCTGGTCAGGTCGTTGATCCCTACGATCTCGACGTCACTTGCGCTCTCGGCAACGATGCGAGCGATACAACGCCCGATGCGTCCGAAGCCGTTGATTCCGACTTTGATGGCCATGGTTTCGACTCCCCTATGCTCTGCTGCAACGCCCATCCGGGGCGTTTGTGCGGAGGCGAAACCTAGCCGCGGGAGGCGCGGGGGTCAAGGAGCCAAGGCCGCGAATCACTTGCGTTTTCGCACGGCTGCGCGACTGCGCCTCGCTGTCACTCCGCCGTCACTCAGCCGCTTCTTGAGCGTCGCGAAGCTCAGAGGTCACGAGCTCGAGAACCGCGTTCGTAAAAGCGACGATCTCCGACCGGCTGTGCCCGCTGTTGCGTAGCTCGCGGTAGACCGACTTCGCCAGAATGCGAACGCTGCGCTGATCGATAGCCCGACCCTTCGGGACTTGTGTCATTGGTGCCCCCATCTTGGTCGAGCATGATGCACTTTGCGTGCCACCTGAAGAAAACCGCAAAACCCATCCTTTCGGACGATGCTTTACAGCGGAATTGACAGGACAAGACTGCTTTTGCCACAGCTGTCTCCCAAAATGGCACACCTCGATCAAGTGCGTAGACGGCTACGCATTTCGGCCTCAACCGCGAAGCCCGCTACGCGCGCAACCCGCCGGGAATACCGGTAAATCGGCCGGCTGGCCGGTTTGCTTTCGCGCTCATTCGGCCTCGACCGCATGCCGCAACTTGCGAAGCGCATCGGTGTGCAGGCGACTCGCCCACGACTTCGAGATTCCAAGCTCGCGGGCCATGGCATCGATGGGCCGCCCCTCGAAGTAATGTCCGCGCACGAGGAACCGCTGCCGGGGTTCGAGGTCAGGGAGAGCCGATAGCAAGCGGTGCATCGCCTCGTTGCGGAGCAGCATGGCTTCGGGCGAACGGTCCCCGTAGCGACCTTGAAGCGGAACCTCGGCGGTCAGGCTCGCGCTGAGCCGTGTGAACGCTTTGTCGAGCTCCGAAGGCGCTGCAGTGGGGCAGGCTTCGCGCTCCGCTCTCCACCGCTCGTGCGCCCGCCGAGGCAGCAGGGACATCTTGCGAACGCCGTCCAGCATGGCTCCGCGAACCCGATGATAGGCAAAGGTCTGGAAACGGATGCCGCGCCCGGGATCGAAGCGATCCTGCGCCTCCAGCAGCCCACCAAACCCAAAGGCGATGAGATCGTCGAGCTCGCCCCGGAGGCAGAGCTCGCGGCGAAGCCGGCGGGCCAGCCGGAAAACCATGTTGGAGTGCCGCGCGACCAGCTCACTTCCGTCCATGACGCCTCCTGAACGCATTTCTCTTAGCCAGGTGGGTTAATGAAGTCAAGCAGAATACATATGGTTACATGCAGCTTGTTCTGGTTTCCCGAGTCCGGATGGACTAGACGGAAGGCGTGGAAGCGCGGCGCCCTGGCATTGCGAGCACCGATCGTCCGCGGGCGGGCTCACTCGCGAGCCTCTTGCGCCGTATTCGAGAGGACGAGGACGCGCTCGATGCCCTCGTGTTTGCCTACAGCCGGTTGCCGAAAAGCGAGCGTTGGGCGCTTGCTCACGCGGTCCTTCTGGATTCTACGGGCTGCGGGACGGGTCTCGCCGCGCTGATAGCCGCCGAGGAAGACGAGAGCCTTCGGGGACGGTTGGCCGGTCTCCTGCGCGACCAGGGGCCCATCGGCACGGCAGCGGCGCTTTTCGGAGGGCCCGCCGATGGGGAGGCCTGCTTGGTCCACTGGGTCGCGGGCAGAACAGAAAGCCTGCGGGCTTACTGGAGCTCCGGTAAAATCGATAGGTTAGCGATCGAAACCGAGGAAGTGCCGAGGCTTCGGGAGGAGACGGTGATCCAAGATCCGGTCCGGGTGATCGACACGCTGGCTCCCCTGCTGTGGCGCCACATCCGCGAGGGTGGCTCGCTCCCCGACGGCATCGAGCGCTTTGCCGGATTCTTCTGCGTCCGCGCGGATGCCGCTCAGTGGTAGCCGTTGCCGTTGGCCAAAAGCGCGCCTTCGAACTTCGTCGTCTCCATCAAGGAGCCGTCCTCGGCGTCCCGGCGCACCACGAAGTACTGTCGGGTCACCGAATCATTGTCCTCGCGAGCCACCACCATGATGGTGTTGAGCCCGGGATGAACCGGGATCTCCGCGTCGAACGCGAGTTGGCCCGGTGTGGCGCTGCCTTGGTTCGACTCGTAGTAGACCTTGTGGCCGCTGGTCGAGATGTAGAGGTCACGCACGCGCTGCTGATCGACCGCTTTGCCGCGAACCCGAATGACGTCGTCGCGCGTCACGTAGCCGTCCAACCCCGCAAGCTCGATGTCCGGTGGTGCGTTGGCCACCGACCAGGCGATGGCAGGTTCCTTGGCCGCCGCCTCGGAGGTCGCGGTGGCTTCGCTTGCCGGCACCCAACCGGGCCGGCCGCGGCCGAGGTCGAGGCGGAAGAAGCCGCCGCTGGTCGCCGTGTGTAGCAATCGAACCGTTTGCTCCGTCCGGCCGATCACCGGCGCGCCTTGCTCGGGGCGCGCCAGGATCTCGGTACCCGCCTTCA
Source organism: Myxococcales bacterium (assembly GCA_050118395.1). Taxonomy (GTDB): domain Bacteria; phylum Myxococcota_A; class Polyangia; order Polyangiales; family Houyiibacteriaceae; genus SG8-38. Next base: position 7,063 of record JASFKY010000139.1, read on the forward strand.
AGCTCACCGCCTGCTTGGCGGGCAGCGTCTGTACGGGGCTCTTCTCATGGTAGATTGGAACCGTCAGCTTCTGGCCGACGCCCACGCCGAACTCGGGGTCGCTCACTCCCAACATGAGCGTCGCCTCGTCTTCGTGGAACTTGGGCAGCACCTGGAAGGTGAACGGCACCACCCATTCCTTGCCGACCTCGAGCGCGTCCTTTTGAAAGCGTCCGTCATTGAGAAGAACCCCGCTGCCGCTCTTGTTTTGTAGGTTTGCCTGCACATCGGTGCCTTCGGCCCGGCCCACGTTCTTCACGGTGAAGTAGATGGTGGCCTGCTCCCCGGGCTGAACCCGACCGTCACCATTGCCAATGACGTTGTCGGCCACCTGCAACCCATATGCGAAGCGAGGCTGGGGGAGGGCGCGGATCAAGGTGCGCACCTCCGCGGGCGCGGGCGCGTGGCCGTGCGCCTCCTCGAATTCGACCTCGATGCCGTCGGCCCGGTCGACCATGCCCCGCGGAATGCGACACACGCGCTTTTCCTTCTCGGTCACGCAGACGCCGAGCGTCGTGGTCCAGCTCCGCGTTTGGCCTGGCTCGAGCTTTCCGAACACGAGCTCACGTCCATCGAACAACCGATTGTCGCTCTGGGTCGTCGCCCGAAGCTGATAGAGTGGGTGGTCGCCCTCGTTGGTGACCTCGACCCGCAGGGACAGCGGCTCACCCGCGCGCGTCGCCTTGTCGCCGGAGCTCGTCGTCGCGACCACACGCACCTTGCTCGGGCCTTCATCCGGACCGACGCTCCAATCGATTCCGAGCTTCTTCAAGTCGCGCACGACTTTCTCGGTCTCTTGCTTTTCCACGCGTTCGATGATCGGGGCGGCTTCCTTGAGCATCTGAGGGCGTTTCGACGACTTCGCGTTGGCCACCAGATTGCGGGCGAATCGAATCAAAAAGTTTTCCTGTGCTTCGTTTTCCTGCTCCTCCGGCTCCGCTTCGAGGAGTTTCTGGCGAAGCTCCGGATTGAGATAGTACCCGATGACGACGGACGGCCGTTGCACGTCGGTCGCGCTTTCGTGCGTGAGATGAGCCTCCAGATCGGCCTCTCTCGGGAACATGTCATCGACCTGCAGGTCCATGTCGTCCTTGTCGACGGTCATGGGGCTGATGGCAATGTCGGGCACGATGCCGACTCCCTGAATCGAGACGTCGCCCGGGGTTAGATATTGGGCCACCGTGAGCTTGAGAGCGGACTCGTCCTGCAATGGATACAAGACCTGCACCGAGCCCTTGCCGAAGCTCTGCTCTCCGATGATCACCGCCCGATCGTGATTCTTGAGAGCCCCTGCCACGATTTCGCTGGCTGACGCGCTTTGGCCATTGATGAGAACCACCATCGGATAACGGGGCTCGGTCCCAGCCGCCCGCGCGAATTTTTCCTCGCGTTGCCGCGGGTCCTGAGACGAAGTGGTCACGATCGACCCGCCTTCGAGAAAGGTGTCCGCCACTTGGACCGCTTGATCGAGCAGACCGCCCGGATTGCTCCGCAAGTCGAGCACCAGGCCGGTCATCTTCTTCTTGTGGAGCGCGGCCAGCGCACGCCCGAGCTCGCGCTCCGTGTTTCCTTGGAAGTTGTTGATTTTGATGTAGCCCACGCCGTCCCGCATCATGTGAGACTCCACCGAATCGATCTGAATGTTCGCTCGGGTGAGCTCGACGGGACGAGGTGGGCTCCAAGTGCCGGCCGGCGTCTGATGGCGAATGGAGATGCCGACCTTCGACCCCGGCTTGCCGCGCAACCGGTTGACCGCCTCCTGCAGTGGCATGTTCAGCGTCGACTCGTCACCGATCTTGACGATCCGATCGCCCCGCTGCAGCCCAGCCTTGAACGCCGGAGTGCCTGGCATTGGCTTGATGACCGTCAGGTGGCCGTCGCGAATGGAAATGACGATCCCGAGACCGCCAAACTCTCCCCGGGTGCTCGTGCGCATCTCGTTGTAGACGTCCGGAGGCAGCAGCACCGTGTGCGGATCGAGCGTTCGAAGCATCCCGTTGATCGCAACGTACTCGACCTCTTGGAGGTCGACGTCATCCTCCTGCTGAAGCTCCTTCTGCAGAAACGCGAAGATCTCCCGGAAGCGACCGGCTAGCTCCCAGGGGCTCGACACGTCCTTGACCGAGAACTCTTTTTCGGCGTTGTTGACTTGAACCTCGAGGTCGTCGGC
>JASFKY010000140.1:0-9262 GCA_050118395.1 Myxococcales bacterium
CGCCCGTGCCGCCGTCGACGCAGTTGACGGCGACAGTCCAGCCATCGACACAGTATTCGAACTGATCGTCGGATACCTCGACCGTGATCTCCTCTGCATTGGCGTCACCGCACACGAACACCGTCGCTTGCGCGCTGGCATCGTCGAACGAGCCGCCGGTGGCCGTCCAGCTGTAGGCGATCGCATCGCCCTCTTCATCGCTTGCGGCCGCCTGCACGGAAAGCGCATAGCCACTGCTGGTCTGCAGCGGCGCCACGATGACTTTGTCGAGCTCGGAGCAGATGTTGAGCTTGCCGTTGACCCGAACGCCTCCGAATTGTTCGGAGCCCTTACAGTTGAGCATCACCTCGACGTCGGTGCTGATCCCGGCGCCCACGTCGAACGTGCTCGCGCCGCCGCACGTCAGCGTGCCATCGACCGAGGTGGCGACCATGGTCACGACATAGCCTTCCCCGGGTGGCAACCCGAAGGTTTCGACCGAAGCGGTCGAGCCAGGTGCGCTCGTATTGATGACGCCACCCATTGGCTCCATGCCATTGCCGCTGATCTCGTACTGCACCTCGTCGATGACGGCGCCGTTGGCGACTTGCAGATTGATTCGGAGGGCGGTTGCGCACGGATCCACCTCGCCGCCGCCACTTCCGCATCCAGCGAAAGCCAGGCCGAGCACGAGAGACCAAGCAAGGGTTCGAGCAAAGCTCCAGTTCGTCATCGCGTTCCTTCTAGACGCCCGGCCTCCCAAATGGAAGGCGCCGAGCACACAGCGGGGGCAGGCTGAGAAGAATAACCCCAGCGGGGGTGTAGTCGTCAACGATCACTTTGCCGAAGGTTCGGAAATTGTAGGCTGAAATCCACATCGGATGTCATGATTTGTGAGCTGGCTCACCACCCGTGCTTGCCTCCCCTTTCCGGCTGCTTCGGTTGGGGCTGTACAATGCGAGCTTCATGTCGGCGCCGAGAGCCAAAACCAAGGGGGACGGCCTGACGGCGGGGGTGCTCGCAGCGGTTTTTGGGGGCCTCTACGGACTGACCCTGTGCAGGACCGTGTACTGGTACGACAGCGCGGAGCTCGTGACCGCCGCCGTCACGCTGGGCATCACCCATCCTCCAGGCTATCCCCTCTACACCCTGCTGGCGCACGGGCTGACCTGGCTGCCGATCGAGCCGGCCCTTGCCGTCAACCTGATGAGCGCCGTGTTTGGCGCGGCGGCGGTCGCCCTGGTGTTTGCGGTGGGACGCCAGCTCGGTTTGGAGCGCCCCGCGGCGGCTCTCGGTGCGGCCGTGCTCGGAACGGGCCGCGTCTTTTGGTCGAACGCAGTGGTCGCCGAGGTCTACACGCCGGCAGTCGCGGCGGCGGCTCTGGTTTTGCTCTTGTTGCTTCGAGGCGCCGACGAACACCGGTTCGAGCTTTCGCTGCTGGGTGCGTGGTTGGCCGGGCTGTCGCTCGGGCTGCACATGTCGATTGCGACGCTCGGTCTGGGTTTCGCTTGGCTCGTCTGGGTGAATGGGAGGCGAATCGGGAGACTGATCGCCGCGGCTGGAGCCGCTGCGCTCGGAAGCTTGATCTTCCTCTACATTCCGCTGCGGTCAGCTCGAAATCCGGCGCTCAACATCTGCGACCCGTCGACACCGGCGCAGCTCGCCTGGTATCTGTCCGGAGGAGCGTACCGACACTGGTTCGGCGCCGATTCGGGCGGGTTGCTCGAGCGCGGTGCCGCCCTCGGAGGCGCTTTGTCGGATCAGCTCGGCTGGGCGGGCATCGCGCTGAGCCTCGTCGGCATCGCATGGCTTTCCCGCCAACGCACCGAGGCCTGTCTCGCTTTGGTGTTGATGGCTGCTGGAAACCTCGCCTTTTTCTTTCGATACCGCGCACACGATGTCGAGGTGTTTCTCTTGCCGACCACCATGCTTTTGTGTTGCTTCGCCGGTGCGGGCGCGCAGGCGCTGTGGTCACAAATCGGCAGGGCGGTGAAGCCCGGGCGGGCCAAGGCCGCCCGAGCCGTGGTCGCTGGCGCGCTCTTTTTGCTTCCCCTGCGGCTCGGATACGCGAGTTACCAATCCGCCGACATGAGTCGGTTCGACGAGACGGAAAGTTTCGTGCGCGCCATGGAGCAAACCCTGCCCCAGGATGCGGTGATCTTGAACTTCACCACGCCACCCGAATGGAAGCGTTACGCCGTCTTCGGGATGTACGACCAGCTCGTGCGCGAGCGGCGCCGCGATGTCACCCATGTGATTGCACCGGACCTGCGCAAGCTCGCGCGCGACTTCGACCCGCAGGATGCGATCTACCTCTATGCGCCCGTCGAGATGCTGGATTACTTTTTCGAGACCCAACCCGAAGGCCCTTTGATCCGGGTCCTCGGTCCGAAGCCCGACGCAGCCGTGCGGGCCCCGCGCAAGACCAAGAAAGGACGCACCTGTTGGAACTGACGGCTCGGAAACTGTGGAAATGGGCTCGCGACGCTCTCCTCATCGTGGCCATCGCTCTCGGGATGCTCGTGCTCTTGGAGGTCGGGCTCCGGATGTACGTCGGCCCGCCCGGCTTCGAATACGACGCCGAGCTCATTGCTTCACTCACGCCGAACGTCTCCAAGGTGTACGTGCGCTCGGTCGACGGCGGACCGCGCTTCGTCCGATGGCAGACCAATGCCGAGGGCTTTCGCGGTCCTCCCCTCGACCCCAAGCCGCAAGAGCGCGTGATGGTGTTGGGGGATTCGAACGTCCAGGCCCGGTTTTCGCCCCAAGACCAGAGCTTCACCGGGCAGTTACAGCGGTTCTTGCGCGAGTCGAGCGGGAAGCAAGTCGAGGTGATCAACGCGGGCGTGGTGGGTTTTGGCCCCGATCAAAGTCTCCTTCGCCTGGAGGCGCAGATCGATCGCTACGAGCCCAACGCCATCGTGTTCCACGTCTTCACGGAAAACGACTTCGGCGACATCGTGCGCAACCGCCTATTCGAGCTCGACGCCTCGGGAAACCTCGTACGTACGCCCCACCCCATCACACCCGATGCCCGCATGCCGACGGGTTGGTGGTCGCGGCCGCCCGGCCAGCTCTTCCAAAACTCGATGATCAGCATTTTCGCCAACGCGTTCGTGCAAGGCATGGCGAGATCCAAGCAGCCTCATCCACCCCTTCAACACGATCCGGTGCGCTTTCGCGAGCGCGCGCTCCGGCAGCACGAGCGGGAATTCGCCGTCTATCGAGCGCGCGCGCCCCGCAAGTACTCGATGTTCTCAGATCACTACGAAGCCGACATCGCATTCGCGCCGGAGCTGGAATCCGCGCGGACCAAGCGTGCTTTGTTGCAGGCAGTGCTCGAACGCGCGAGTCGGGTGGCACGGGAGCGCGGGGTTCCGTTCTTGGTGGTGATTCAGCCCGCATCACGTGATCTCACGACCAATCTTGCCAACCACTACGAAGCGCTCGCCGGCATCGCCGGGTACGACCGGAGGCGGCTCGATCATTGGGTGGCCGCCATTTGTGAGCAAAGCGGCATTGATTTCGTCGATTTATTCGACGTCTTCGAAGCAACGGGGCGGCCCAACGACATGTACTTCCCGAACCCAGACCCGCATTGGAACGAGGAAGGCGAGCGAGTCGCAGCGCAGGCCGTGGCCGCCAAGCTCTCTCAGACGATGCACTGATCGGCCGTGGATGCTAAGAGGGCGGCCGCGATGACGGAAATCTCGCCACTCGATTCGAAGCGCTGCCTGGTGACCGGGGGCGCGGGATATCTAGGCCGCCATCTGGTGAGCGCGTTGCGGGCCAAGGGCTGTCCGGTGCACGTGCTCGATCGGGAGCCTTCGCCCGGACCTCAGCCAGACGTCCAATGGTTCCAGGGAGACGTTCGAAGCGAAGACGACGTCCGCGCCGCTTGCCAAGGCGTCGATACGATCTTCCACACGGCGGCGGTCATCGAGGCGCTCACCCACGCGCGTCGATCGGTGGCGACGGCGATACGTGCGATCAACGTCGGTGGCACCCAAAACGTGATCCGCATGGCGCAGCAAAGCGGGGTGCGGCGCCTCGTGCACACCAGCTCGATCACCACGTCGTTTTGCGTCAACGGCTCGGGCGGCGACGAGACTTCCCCGTACAGCACGTCACGCGACCTCTACACGGCGACCAAGATCGAAGCCGAGCGCGCCGTGCTCCAGGCCAATGGCCAAGGAGGGCTCTTGACCTGCGCCATTCGGCCCGGCGGCATCTACGGCCCCGGAGAGCGACTCACCTACGGGCGACTGGTCCGCGCTCTCAAAATGGGCGTGCCCTTGGTCGTGTTCGGCGATGGAAAGGCACGACTCGATTACGTGTACATCGACAATCTCGTCGATGGCGAGCTCCGAGCGGCGGAGCGGCTGACCGAAGGCTCGCCCGTATGCGGGCAGGCGTATTTCTTGAGCGACGAGACACCCATCAATGCAGGACAGTTCAGCATCGAGCTCGTACGCAACATGGGCCTGCACAGGAAGTTGATCCGCGTGCCCGACTCCGTGGCCATCGCGCTCGGCACGGCGTGGGAGCGTGTGTATCAAATCTTTGGTGCGCCCAAGCCGGCGTTCACGGTAGCCAACGTGAAGCTTTGCGACATCGACCACTATTTTTCGATCGACAAGGCGAAGCGGGACCTCGGTTATGCTCCACTGGTCGACACCGAAGAGGGGCTGCGACGGACGGCCGTGGAGGCCCGGCAGTACTACGACAGCCTGTGACGGTCGCGCGTCACCGGCTAGCGCGTCGGCCGGCATTGTTCTATTGCCACGCAAACCGCGATGATGCTGACCGAGCAACAAGCGATGATTCGCGAGTCCGCGACCCGTTTCGCGGAGCAAAGGCTCGCGCCCAACAGCCGTAAATGGGAGGCGGCCGGCGCCGTCGACCCGGCGGTGCTGCGCGAAATGGGCGAGCTCGGCTTCATGGGGATGACGGTACCCGAGCGTTTGGGAGGCGCAGGTTTGGACTACGTTTCCTATGCGCTGGCGCTGATCGAGATCGCGGCGGGCGATGGTGCGGTCTCGACGATCATGAGCGTCAACAATGCGCCGGTGTGCGCGATCTTGCAGTCGTCGGCGAGCCCCGAGCTCCAGGAACGCTACCTGAGGCCGCTGGCGGCGGGTGAGATGATCGGCGCCTTTGCGCTAACCGAGCCGCAAGCGGGCTCCGATGCATCCAATCTGCGCACGCGGGCCATTCGCACCGAGAAGGGCTACGAAATCACCGGCACCAAGCAGTTCATCACCTCGGGCAAGATCGCCGGAGCGGTCATCGTCTTTGCAGTGACCGACCCCTCCGCCGCAAAGCGCGGCATCTCGTGTTTCCTGGTGCCCGCGGACACGCCCGGCATGAGCGTGGCTTCGCTCGAGCACAAGATGGGTCAGGAGGCCTCGGATACCGCCCAGCTGAGCTTCGACGGGGCGGTGGTGCCCGCCGACCACCTCATCGGGCGCGAGGGCGAAGGCTATCGCATCGCGCTCGCCAATCTGGAGGCAGGGCGCATTGGAATCGCCGCCCAATGCGTGGGGATGGCTCGGGCGGCTCTCGACCAAGCCGTGGCCTACGCAAAGGATCGACAGGCATTCGGCACTTCGATCTCCGGCCATCAAGCCGTCGCGTTTCGGCTTGCCGACATGGCCACCGAGCTCCACGCGGCGACGACCATGGTGCTCGACGCTGCCGCCCTGCGCGACGCCGGTCAGCCGTGCTTGAAGCAGGCCTGCATGGCCAAGCTCTTTGCTTCGGAGGCAGCCGAGCGAATCTGCTCGAGGGCCATTCAGATTTTCGGGGGCTATGGATACTCCCGGGAGCTGCCCGTCGAGAAGATCTACCGCGATGTCCGTGTGGCCCAGATTTACGAAGGCACCTCGGACGTCCAGCGCATCTTGATCAGCAGGCAGCTGCTGCAAGAAAGCTGAGTGCGGCTTGACGGCACCCACCGTCCGCATAGGCTCGGAGCATGTTCCGGCGCTTCGCCGTTCGTGACGTGCTGATCCTGCTGACCACCGTGGTGGCGTGGTGGCTCGGCCTTTCGCTCGATGCCGACACCGGCCTCCGATCCGTGCTGTCGATCAGCGCCGGTGTGGGCGCAGCCGTGTGCGCTTACAATCTGCACGAGTGGGGACATTTGCTCGGGGCACACCTCACCGACAGCGTGTACGTCCCGGCTCGGCGCCTGATTTCACCATTCCTCTTCAGCTATGATGCCGAGCGAAACACTCGGGGGCAGTTTTTGGTGATGTCCCTCGCCGGGTTTGCGGCCACGGCGATCTTCGTCGCCGCATATTGGCTGTGGATGCCTCGAGATCAGCAAGCGGGGCGAATCGCGCTTCGCGGCGCTTTGGTGCTGGCAGGCCTGACGGTCGTGATCGAGCTTCCGATTTTCTTCCGCGCGCTGTTCGGCAACACCGTCCCGCGCACGGGGATGTTCAAAGGACCGACGGTCGGAGGACGTGAGTGATGAGCTTACCGATTCATGCGTTCGTCACGGGGGGAACCGGTTTGATCGGTCGCGCGGTGGTGCAGCGCTTGTTGCAACAGGGCGTGAACGTGACCCTGATGATTCGTAGCGACGCGCACGAGCGCAGGGCGGCGGAAATCGAGACCCTCGCTTCGGCGGCCGGCGATGCGCATGGATCGCTCCGTCTGGTGACCGGCGACCTCACCGAGCCCCGCATGGGGCTGTCGGGAGAAGGGTTGGCGGCGCTTTCCGAATCGGGGCATTGTTTTCACCTCGCGGCTCTCTACGACATCGAGGCGGCGCCCGACGCAATCGAGCGTGTCAACGTCGAAGGCACCCGGAACCTGCTCTCGGCCTTGCGCGAGGCAGGCTTTCAGGGGCGGCTGCACCACGTGAGCTCGATCGCCGTGGCCGGAGACTACGAGGGTACTTTCACCGAAGCGATGTTCGAACGAGGACAGCGGCTTCCTCACGTCTATCATCGGAGCAAGCTCGCGTCCGAGAAGCTGGTGCGTGAGTCGGGCTTCGATTACTACGTCTACCGCCCGAGCTCGGTGGTGGGTGATTCGAAAACCGGCGCGATCGACCGCATCGACGGCGTCTATTACAGCTTCGGCGCCATCCAAAAGCTGGCCCGAGCGGTGCCCCGATGGCTCCGGGTGCCGGTGCCCCACATTCGGGGCGCTTTCAACTTGGTGCCGCTCGACTACGTCGCCGATGCCATGGTGCACATCGCCTTCACTGCCGAAGGCGGGCAGGTGTTTCACTTGGTGGATCCCAATCCGCCTTCGCTGCTGAAGATGACCAACCTGTTTTTGGCCGCCGCCAAAGGGCCTCGCCTGGGTCCGGCGGTGCACTTGTCCAAGCTCCCCGGATTGAAGAAGACCGGCGCGCTCGCCGCGATGTTGCCGAGCGTGCGCGAGCTGCGTGACGCCTTGTTGGGCGACCTCGGGCTTCCGACAGACAGCCTCGGCCTGATGAACGTCAAGGTGCGTTTCGCCGACGACAACACGCAAGCCGCGCTCGAGGGCTCCGGGATCGCGTGCCCGCCCCTGCAGACCTACGCGAAAACGCTCTTCCGGTACTACGAAGACCACCTCGACCCGATGACCCAGCGGCCTCTGCGCTATCGGCGGGCGCTGTCGGGCAAAGTCGTGCTGGTGACGGGCGCATCGCGCGGAATCGGGCTGGTGGTGGCCAAGATGGCTGCAGAGGCAGGCGCCGAGGTCTTGCTGGTGGCACGCGATGCCGAGCGGCTCGACCAGGTGGTGCAGCAGATCCGGGCCGAGGGCGGCCGAGCCGTGGCCCACCCGACCGATCTGTCCTCACTCGAGCAGGTCGATACGCTGGCCGAGGCCGTGCTGTCCCGGCACGGAGGCGTCGACGTGCTGATTCACAATGCCGCGCATTCCATTCGCCGTCCGATCACCGCATCGCTCGATCGGTTCCACGACTACGAGCGCACCATGGCGCTCAACTACTTTGCCCCGGTGCGACTCACCTTGCGGCTTTTGCCCTCGTTGCGAGAGCGGGCCGGGACCATTTCGAACGTGTTGACCATGGGCGTGCTCATTCCAGGTCCCTACTTTGCGGCGTATCTAGCCACCAAGGCCGCGCTCGATGCCTTTGGGGACTCGTTGATGGCGGAGTTGCAGCACGAGGGCGTGCACGTTTCGTCTGTTTATCTTCCGCTGGTCAAGACCGACATGATGGCTCCGGTGCAGGAATACTCGGGGCGGCGTGACATCATGACCCCCGAGCGAGCCGCCATGATGATCCTCGACGGCGTGGTCGACCGGAAGCGCCGCGTGATGACCGGGGTCGGAGTTTATTTCGCGTTCAGCAATCGTGTGTTGCCCGCCACCACGAGCCGCATCTTGAACATGCTGCAGCGAACGTTTCCCATCGGCGACAAGCCGAGCGAGTTTCCCATCGAGCGCGCATTCATCAAGAATGCCATCGGGGGAAGCCCCATCTGACGGCGCGGACCGAGGTGGACCCTCAAGGAGCGCCCGGGTCGATGCGGATGAAGTGCTCGGCCTGCGCCGGGTCGGTGGTTATCGAGAGGACCCTGCGTTCCGGGTCCCAGCTGCTGGACCAACTGCCCTCGGGGTCGCTCACGCTCAACGTCCAGCCATCGGGGTAAATGCGGGCTTGCGGGATGAAGATCTCGGTCGGCCCTTCGACTCCCTGTCGCTCGGCAAACCGCAGACTGAACACCCGGAGATCGGGGTTGAAGGCAAAATCGATGGGGTCCCCTGCGATGCGCTGCGGATAGACTTGGACCAAATCGAGCACGTCCTGAGGCTCTCGACCTCCCACGAACGCGGCCAAAAACGGGTCGGAGGACCAGTGCATCCATCCGGCGCCGAGCCGGTCGGTCATGGCGAACACGTCGCGGTGGTAGTCGGTGGGGCCCTCGCCGAGCTCGCCGATGACCAAGGGCGCAGGGTGGCGCTCCTCGATCTCGGCCGTGCGGTTCGCTTCCCAGCTCTCGATGGCCGAGGGCCCGCTATAGCCAGCGCCCAAGAACACGGTGGGGTCGTAGAGGTGCGGCGCGTACACCAATCGCGGCCCGGCGTCGCGTGCATCTTGCACCGGGCCGAGGTCCGTGGGACCGCCGGGATTCACCAGGAAGGCGGTCGGCTCGTAGAAGATCCAGCCATCGGGATCGATCTCCCGAATCCGCTGGATCAAACGATCATAGAAGTCGGGAAGCACCGTGCGCTCGAACGCGGAGGTATCCATCGAGCCTTGGTATGGCTCGTTCATCAGATCGTACCCGAGCACGGCGGGGTGATCGTG
>JASFKY010000141.1:0-9236 GCA_050118395.1 Myxococcales bacterium
TCAACTTCGAGTGCGGGGATTCGAAGATCTGCATCGACGGAGAATGCCTGTTGACATGCCTCGATGCGCCGTGTCCCGACACGCAGCAATGCGTGGATGGCGCCTGTCGCCCATGCACCGACGAAGCCTGTCTCAGCAGTTGCGCCGACGACACGGATTGTGGGGAGCAGGAATACTGCAGCTCCTTCCAATGCATCCCGGATACGCGCCCCGTGCAATTCTGTCCGGAGCACGAGTGTCAGGAAGGTCGTCTGTGCATCCGCGGACAATGCAGGACTCCTTGTGAGACCGACGAACAATGTGCCCGGACCGACGCTACGATTCGCTTCTGCGCGCCCGTCGAGGGACAGAACCTATGCGTGCGCAGCAGTGAGGTCTTGGCCGAATGTCAGCTCAACATCGATTGTGGTCTCGGCGAAGAATGTGTCGACGGCGGCTGCTCTGCGAGCTCGCCGTCCCCCTGACGACGGCTTCGGATTTGTAGTCCTTCGTAAAGGCTCGTGGATCCGACGTAGAGAAAGCCAACGGAGAACAGCAGTAGGAATGGCACGCTTGCCCAGCTTTGGGTCACCACCGCCGCAACCAACGTGATCGAGCAGTACAGCGCAAAGACCAGCTCGATCGCATTGTGCCAAGACCAAGTACCGTGATATCGACTCGCGCTCGACGGGTCCGCCCGTTCCGCGTCGCCACGCTTTGGAGTGCGGACGAACTCCGTGTCGCCCCCGACGAGGCCTCCCAGCACGGCACGTCCGTTGTTGACGGCCAGCCCGATGCCCAGGGCCATCATGGCGGGCAACCACTTCAACGCCGTCTTCCAGTCGCCATGGAGCTCACGATGCGCGATCAGGTAAAAGGTCGCGACGGACCCGCAGGTAGCGAGGAACAACGGTAGATCCAGCATCAGAAGCTCGGGGCGTTCCAGCTGGCGACGGATGAGCATGTTGGGGAGTTGGAGCGCGGCGAGCACCAGCAAGAATACGTACGCCAAGTTGTTGGTGAGGTGAAAGAAGGCCTCCGTTTTCACCTGCCAAGGCAAAGGAGCCTTCAGGATGGTGCCGAGGAGCTTTCGCGCCGTTTGTGCCGACCCCTTGGCCCAGCGATGCTGTTGGCTCTTGAAGCTGCTGATGTCGCAAGGCAGCTCCGCGGGCACGCTCACTTGGGGGGCATAGACGAACTTCCAGCCCGCGAGCTGCGCGCGATAGCTCAAATCCATGTCCTCGGTGATCGTGTCGTGTTGCCAACCCCCGGCACTGACGATGGCGTCCGTGCGCCACATGCCGGCCGTGCCGTTGAAGTTGAAGAACCGCCCGGAGCGGTTGCGCGCTGCATGCTCGATTACGAAGTGTCCGTCGAGGAGCATGGCCTGGCAGCGAGTGAGCGCCGATTTGTCGGGGTTGAGATGGCTCCACCGTGCCTGCACCATGCCTACTTCGGGGTCGGTGAAGTAGTGAACCAGATCTCGGATGATCCCTGGGCTCGGCACGAAGTCGGCGTCGAACACCGCGACGTACTGCCCTTTGGCGCGGGTAAGACCCGCTTCGAGAGCCCCTGCTTTGTAGCCGGCCCTGCTCTTGCGGTGAAAGTAGGTGATGTCGAGCCCGGCTCTTCGTAAGGACTCGCATCGCTCCCGCGCGATCGGAGCGGTGGCATCGGTGGAGTCATCGAGCACCTGAATCTCCAAGCGCTCGCGCGGATAGTCGATGCGCGCCACCGCCTCGATCAAGCGTCGTGCGACGTACATCTCGTTGAACATCGGCAACTGGATGGTGACGACCGGCAGGTCCGCCTCCGCAAAGCGTTCTCGGGGGACGGGCTCCTCACGCCGGTGCCGGAGATAGAGCCACAGGAGCATGCTTCGGTGCACCCCATACAGGGCGAGCACGCCAAGCGTCAGCAGGTACAACGGGATCACGAACGATTGCACGGAGCTTCCATCTCTATGGGGACGAAGTGGATGGCGTCACGCCTCGGCCTGAACGGTCGATGCTGCCATTCGAGCCCCGGCTCGCAAGCGCTGCACCGTCTTTTCCCTACCCAGAACCTCCATAACCTCGAAAAGCCCAGGGCTCCGCGTCCGTCCGGTCATGGCAACGCGCGCCGGTTGAGCCACTGTCTTCATCGGTAGGCCTTGCTCCTCGAGCCAAGACTTGACGCGCTCCTCGAGCATTTGCTTTTCGAATGGCTCTGTCGCCTCGACCAGCTCGGCAAGGTGAGCCAGGTGCTCGGAGTTTTCGGGAATGAGGAACTTGCGGCGGCCCTTATCCTCCATCTTCACGTCGCGAAAGAAGTAGTCGACTGCCTCGGCGACGTCGATGAGCGTCGCAGAACGTGGCTTGACGTAGGGAATCGATCGAAGGAGCGCGGGGTCGTCCTCGGCGACTTCGATGCCCATCTTGGACAAGAACGGAACGGTTCGACGAGCGATTTCCGCATCGGGGAGCATGCGTAGGTGCTCGGCCTGGACGTGCAGAAACTTCTTGGCATCGTAGCGAGCTGCAGTGGCGCCGACGCGGTCCCAGCTGAATTTCTCGATCAGCTCCGTTCGCGTGAAGATTTCCTGGTCTCCGTATGACCAGCCGAGCCTCGCCAGGTAGTTGAGCACCGCATCGGGCAGGTACCCCATGTCCCGGTACTCCAAAACTCCCACCGCAGCGTGGCGCTTGGACAGCTTCTCCCCATTGGGAGCCAAGACCATCGGCATGTGAGCGAACTTGGGGACCTCCGCACCGAGCGCTCGGTAGAGCAAGATCTGAGGAGCCGTGTTGATCACGTGGTCGTCGCCTCGCGCCACGAGCGAGATCTCCATCGTGAAATCGTCGATGACGCAGCCGAAATTGTAGAGCGGCATGCCATCCGAACGAAGAAGGATGAAATCTTGGAGGGTCGAGTTCTGGATGTCGATTCGACCTTTCACGGCATCTTCCCAGCTGGTGATGCCTTCCTGAGGCGCACGAAAGCGAATGACATGTGGAGCTTGGGAATCGGGTGACGCATGGGGTCGGTCCCGCCACGGGCTTTGAAATCGAAAGCCTTCCTTGGTTCCCGTTTTTCGATGCGCCTCGCGTGCTTCGGCGATCTCCTCCTTGGTCGCGTAGCACCGATAGGCGTGACCGGACTCGATCAATCGCTCGGCATAATCGGCATAGATACCGAGGCGCTCGCTTTGCACGTAGGGCCCGTGTGTGCCTCCTACCTCGGGACCCTCGTCCCACTCCAGGCCGAGCCAGCGCATCGACTCGAGCACCACCCGGATGCTCTGCTCGGTGCTTCGCTCGCGGTCCGTGTCCTCGATACGAAGGACGAAAGTGCCTCCCTGCTGGCGCGCCCACAGCCAGCTGTACAAAGCCGTCCGCACGCCGCCGATGTGCAGGTAGCCCGTCGGGGACGGCGCAAAACGAACGCGAGCTTCCGACATGGCCGAAGGGCTACCCGCCGCCTGTACGGAGGTCAAGCGCAGCTACTGGTGCGTATCGGCTTGACCCTCGAGGTCGGGCTGCGCAAGGTCGCCCCTTCATGGTGACGCCTGAAGTCCTGGTCGAGCGGCTCAATCGTGGAGTTCGAAAGCGCAATGCGAGGTGGACTTTCGTCCGCGAGCAGGCTTTTGGGGAGGCGCTCACGTTGCGTCGCTTTCGCCTGGGAAATGGGCTCACGCTGCTGACTTTGATCGACCGGACGGCGCCCACCGTCAGCTATCACACATGGTTTCGCGTCGGCTCGCGCCACGAGCGTCCAGGCAAGACCGGGCTTGCTCATCTGTTCGAGCACCTCATGTTCGGCGCGACGCGGAACCGACCGCTTGGTGAATTCGACCGGCTGATGGAACGCGCTGGCGCCGAGGCCAATGCGGCAACTTGGACCGATTGGACCTTCTACTACGAGAACGCACCGCGCAGCGCGTTGCCTCTGCTCATCGACCTCGAAGCGGATCGCATGGCGAACTTGGTGCTCCGCACGCCACAGGTCGGCTCCGAAAAGGAAGTCGTGGCCAACGAGCGAAAGCTGCGAGTCGAGGATGACGTGGAAGGCAAAGCCGTCGAGTTGCTCTACTCCAACGCATTTCGTCGCCATCCCTATCAATGGCCCACCATCGGCAGGATGGAGGACATTCGTGGGTTCACCGTGCGGGACTGCCGCTCCTTCTATCGAGCTCACTACGCTCCCAACAACGCCACCATCGTCATCGCGGGCGATTTCGACGAGCGACGGGCTCTGTCCCTGGTGCAAAAGAGCTACGGAAACCTGCCCAGAGCACGCCGGCCCGCGGAGCAAGCTCGAGCCCGCGAACCCGCGCAGCGGACCGAGCGTGTGGTGATTCTCGCAGCGCCTACTCCGACGCCCAAGTTGCTGGTGGGCTATCACGCGCCCCCGTTTTTCCATCGGCACACCGCGGCGCTGGTCGTCGCCAACGAGGTGTTGTTCGGGGGAAGAAGCTCTCGATTGCATCGGCTTCTCTGTGTAGACAAGGAAATCGCGCTGTCCGTTCGGGGTTCCATCTCCCCGTTCGTCGATCCGGGTCTCTACGAAATGTGGATAGCCGTCCGGGATGGAGCGCGAATCGATTCGGCACTCACGTTGCTGGACAAAGAGATCACCCGGCTCGGCTCTCGTGGCCCGACGCAGCGTGAGCTCGAAAAAGCGATCAATCAGCTCGAGCTTTCGTTTCTTCACACCATGGAGACGGCAGGTGGCAAGGCCGAACAAATCGGCTTTCACGAAACCGTGATGAACGATGGCGCTGCCGTCTTCGACCGTTTGGCATCCTATCGCGCGGTGCGGAGCGAAGACGTGAAACGCGCGGTGTCGAAGTATCTTCGAGCCTCCCGCCGAACGCGGGTGGAGATCGTACCAAGGTCCTCATGAAGGTTTTCGTCGAATCGAGCGACGTCCTACCCCTAGTCGACGTAGAGGTCGGATTTTCGGTGGGCAGCTTGCGCGACCCGGTTGGACGAGAAGGCTTGGCGCAGCTCGCGGGTCAGCTGATGCGCTTCGGCCCGCGCGGTCTTTCTCAGGAGCGGTTCGAAGAGCAATTGGCGCGCATCGGTGCGCGGCTGTCGGTCGAGGTGTCGATGCGTACGACGCGGATCCGCGCCACGGTCCTTCGCCGGAATCTCGAGCCGCTGCTCGCGTTGTTGGCTCAGATGGTTTGGGAGCCCGCGATGCGCGCAGGAGACTTCGCCAAGCTCAAGCGGCAGACGCGAGCTGCGCTGACGGCGCGTTTGGACGACGACCAGACGCTGGGGGCGATCTGCTTTCGTGAGGCGCTATTCGGCGCCCATCCCTACGGCCGGCCCTTGAGCGGTCATTTGGACAGCATCGGACGAATCCAAGTGGGGCAAGTCAAAGATTTCCACGCACGCCACTTCGCCCATGGAGATTTTTTCGTCGGGGTCGCTGGGGACGTGATCGATGCCGAGGCCAGAGCGATCGTCGCTTCCCATTTCCCTTCCACGGTCCGCCGTCCGCGACGAGCTCCGCACGTGCCCCCGACTCGACCGCGACCCGGCCGGCACGTCGTCATCGTGGACAAGCCCGAGCGGACCCAAACCCAACTCTTCATCGGCACGCTTGGCGCGCGGACCCGCGATCGGGACCTCTTTGCACTCATCGTTTCCAATACGGCATTCGGTGGAACGTTCAGCAGCAAACTGATGCAGCAAGTGCGCGCCGTCCGTGGCTGGAGCTACGGCGCGTACAGCCGGCTTCTTCATTCGACGCAGCGGGATGCATGGTACATGTGGACGGCACCCGCTGCCGAGTACTCGGGCCAGTGTGCAGCTCTGCAGCTCGAGTTGCTGGACGACTGGGTCGAGCGCGGAATCAAGGCTGCAGAGCTACGCTTTGCCCAAAAGTACCTGATCAACAGTCACTGCTTCGATCTCGACACACCGGCCAAGCGAGTGGAGAGCCAGCTCGACATCGAGCTGTTGGACATCCCCCGCAGCTACCTCGAGAAGCACGACGAGCTCGTGGCCGGGGTC
The DNA here is from genome assembly GCA_050118395.1 of Myxococcales bacterium. Taxonomy (GTDB): domain Bacteria; phylum Myxococcota_A; class Polyangia; order Polyangiales; family Houyiibacteriaceae; genus SG8-38. The sequence goes on from JASFKY010000141.1 coordinate 5,982, forward strand.
GATCGGGATCGAGCGAACCGTGCGACGCGCGCGCGCGTTTCCACCCGCGATCTCATCCTCGTCGTGGTAGCCGCCGCCAAGGATGTGGTCGGGGACTTCGAGGGGCTTCCCGGGGTCCAATCCGTCGAAGTGCTTCCGTTCGACCGCATCTAGTCGGTCAGCGCCAGGCGCAGCTCCGTGCGGCTCCAGACTCGAGGAACGCTGACCTGTGGGAGCTGCGCCAAGCGTTCGGCTCGTTCGCAGAGGACGCCGTCGGGCTCGGGTAAGATGATCGTTCGGAGGTTTTCGGACCTCGTGAAGAATTCGACGACGTCCATGGCCCGCGACTCGCGGGTCACCGAGTGAATGACCATGCCCGCGTATTCGGTTTCTTCGTCCTCCAACTCTCGAACCGCGTCGGCCAGGCAATCGACTCCTTTGACGGGAATGCCAAAGCTGCGAATTTCCGATTCGATTTCCTCGCGAACCCGGCGCCGAGGCTCGAAGACCAACAGTGGCTGGCGCGGTTGATGGGAATCGCGTCGGAGCAAGGCGCGCAGGACGGCGTCCTGGATCGCATCTTCTTGATCGGCCGACAAAGACGGAAATGCGATCGCGACTCCCAAGCCGTCGTGGCCGTTGCCGCCGTTGCGAACCCGTCGGATGGAGCCGGTGAGGCTCATGGGTTGTTCGGTGGCGCTCAGATCGATCAGGACGTGTACGAGGTGCCCGGGGCGCAAGTGGCCGTCGCCCGTGACCATCACGCCGCCGGCCGACAGATTCTCCAAGGCGTACTGACCGAGCGGATCGCCCCGGTGAAACAGTAGCGCACGGCCGTCCACATCCACTCGGTGATGCTCACGCCGCTCGCGCTCTGCCCTGGCATGTCCCATGAGGCTTTCAGCTTGCCCAGGAGCGACGAACAAAGCTAGTCCGCAGGGGGGGACAGCCCGCTCGGTGACCGAGATCCACTGCCGATGCGTTTGGGGCTTCTCAAATGCCTCGATGATTGTATAATCGGCGAAGAGGATGCGGTCGGGCCATTGATCATTCGGAGAATACGAGACATTTTGCAGCGCAAGGGGCGGCACGTGTGCTCGATCAGCCCCCAGGGTACGGTGCTCGATGCGGTTCAAGTGATGAACGATCACCACATCGGAGCCGTCCTGGTCATCGAGGAGGGTCGCCCCATCGGGGTGTTTTCGGAGCGCGACGTGCTGGTCCGGGTCGTGGCCGCGCATCGTGACCCCCGACAGACTTTGGTGCGCGACGTGATGACCGCGCACCTTTACACCGCATCTCCGGACGATTCATTGCTCGACGTCATGCGCCTCATGACGGACCGCCGGTGCAGGCACATTCCGGTGTTGGATGGCGGTAGGTTGGTGGGCCTGGTTTCCATCGGCGATCTCGCCAAGGCAACGGAACGAAATCTGCGCCAAGAGGTTCGCGACCTTTCCCGTTACATCGGTGGACCCTACCTGGCATGAGCCGACGGGGGGCTTCCGGTGACACTCCGGCCTAGGGTCTGTTAGAGTGACCGGCCGATGCCCAGCCTGAAGTGGATGGTGCCTCAAGGACCGCCGCGGGTCTTTGGGATCTACAAACGCGTGACCTCGATGGGTCGCGCAGGAGCCAATGACGTCTCCATCGACTCGGAATCGCTGCAGGCTCACCATGCTCAGCTCGTCTTCGATGGGAGGGATTTTACCGTGTCCACCGTCGACTCGGAGGCCGTCATCCAGGTCAACGGCAAGCGGAAGAAGAAATCCAAGATCTTTCATCACGACAAGCTGACGCTTGGAGACGTCGAGCTGATGTTTTCGCTCTATGACGAGAGTCCGTCACGGGATGCGAACGCTCCCGGTGAGCCCTCGGACAGCGCCGAAATTCAGGGAATGCTCAAACTGAGCGACTTCAATCGCCGCCTGCTCCAAATTCGATCGATCCCCGAACAGATCGAAGCGCTGCTCGATGCAGTCATCGAGGTGGTCCATGCAAACAAGGGTTTCGTCATTCTGCTTCGAAATGGCGAGCCGGAGATTGCAGCGGCCCGAAACGTGGATCGGCAAACCATTCCCGACGCCGTCACGCAGCTCTCCGACAGCATCCTCCGGCGTTGTATCGATACCCTTCAGCCCCTCATCGTGAGCGACGCCGTCCACGACACGATGTTCAACTCGAGTGAAAGCGTGCTCGACCTCCAGCTCAGCTCGGTGATGGTGGCCCCGCTGATCGCGCAAGGAGAGCTCCTTGGCTTGATCTACGTCGGAAACGACAACGTCGTGAACCTCTTCGAGCAGTCCAGCCTCCAAGTTCTCACGGTGTTCGCGGGACAGGCTTCGCTCATCCTTCAAACCGCCATCTTGCTGAACCAGCTCACCACCGATCGCGATCGGATGGCCGGCGAGTTGGAGGCCCAGCGCTTCGGGGACATCATCGGGAGCTGTCCGAGCCTCCAGGAGGTCTTTCGTCGAGTCGAAAAGGTGGCGGCTGCGGACGTCAACGTGTTGATCACCGGCGAAACCGGAACGGGCAAAGAGCTTTTCGCCCGAGAGCTTCACCGCCGCTCCAACCGAGCCAAGGGTCCCTTCGTCGTGGTCAATTGCGGCGCCATCCCGGAAAACCTGATGGAGTCGGAGCTGTTCGGTCACGTGCGTGGCGCCTTCACGGGCGCCGTCTCCACGAGGCAAGGCAGCTTTCAAGCCGCCGACGGCGGTACCTTGTTCTTGGACGAGATCGGCGAAATGCCCTTGTCCCTTCAGGTCAAGCTCTTGCGCGCTCTGCAAGAGCGCGTGGTCACGAAAGTGGGCGATACCAAACCCGAAGCCGTGGATATTCGGGTGCTCGCAGCGACCAACCGGGACCTCGAAGTGGCGATCAAGGAAGGAAGCTTCCGCGAGGATCTCTACTACCGGCTCAACGTGGTCAATTTGCACCTTCCGCCTCTGAGGGAGCGGGGTGACGACGTGGTGATGCTCGCCAAGTTTCTGCTCCACAAGTACGCCGCCGAGTTCGGCTCACCCGTGCGCGGATTCACTCCGAAGGCGATCGAGGCCCTGCGCGCGTACGATTGGCCGGGAAACGTCCGACAGCTGGAGAACCGGATCAAGAAGGCCATCGTATTGGCCGACAAGACTTTGATCGGGGCTGACGACCTCGATCTGGGCGACGATCGACAGCGAGCGGTGGTTCCGCTCGCGCAGGCCCGCGAGGATTTCACCCGACGCTACATCCTGGATGTCCTAGAACGCAACGGCGGGAACCGAACACGCA
>JASFKY010000142.1:0-9229 GCA_050118395.1 Myxococcales bacterium
ACGCGTCCCGGGGGCATTTCGAGCTTTGCGCCAAGCTGTCGATTACTCTTCACGCGTTTCAGGATGTTCCGTCCCTCGAAATCGCCTGCCTCGGTGACTCCGAACATGGCGGACACCACGACTGCGGACTCTTCGCCAAGCAGCGCGTCCAGCTCCGGCTTCGTCCAGGTGAAATACCACCCTTCCTCATCATGTCCGCCGGGTGCGGGGCTGTCCGCGTCAGTCGCCGAGTAGAACGCCCCCTCTTCCGACGTCATCTCTTTGGCGACGTAGCTTAGAATCTCTCGAGTCACCCGAAGATAGTCGGTGTTCCCTGTGTGCTGCCAAGCTTCGAGATAGATGACGGCAAGCTGAGCATTGTCGTAGAGCATCTTTTCGAAGTGCGGGACCAACCACTGTGCATCGGTCGCATAGCGGTGGAATCCACCTCCGACGTGATCGTAGATCCCGCCCGCCGCCATTCGATCGAGGGTCGTCGTGACCATGGCCGCTGCCCCCGGGTCGCGGGTACGCCGGGCATAACGAAGCAGAAACGACAGACGCGAAGGCTGGGGAAACTTCGGAGCGATCCCAAACCCCCCGTTGATGGGATCGAAGGTGCTCGCTAGCTGACTTGCGGCAACGACAATGGTCTCGTCTGCAGGAACCCCCGGTCCGGATGGCAAGAACGTCGAACGTTCGATTCCCTGGCTGACCTCCTGCGCGCGGGCGACCACTTGCTCCGCTTCGTTACGGTAGAGCGCGAGCATCTGCGAAAGAATGTCGATTAGCCCGGCTCGGGCTCCCCGAATGCCACGGCGGGGTGGGAAATACGTACCGCCGAAGAATGGTTGCTTGTTCGGTGTCATGATGATCGTCATCGGCCAACCGCCGCGGCCCGTCAGGAGGTTGACGGCGGCCATATACACGCTGTCGACGTCTGGCCGTTCTTCCCGATCGACCTTGATGGTGATGAAATGGCGGTTCAGAAAGGCTGCGATCTCCTCATCTTCGAACGACTCGCGCTCCATCACATGGCACCAATGGCAAGTGGAGTAGCCTACCGATAGAAAGATCGGCTTGTTCTCTCGCTTGGCTCGATCGAACGCCTCGGCGGACCACGGGTACCAGTTGACCGGGTTATGCGCATGCTGGAGCAGGTAGGGGCTTGATTCCTCGATGAGACGATTGGTGAAGCGAGGTGAGCCATCAGCGCGCAGATGGCGGGTACGAGGTGTGTACCCGGGCCCCTGGTTTGCGAGGACACGATCGAGACGCCCTTGGAGCGCCTCATCGACGGACTTTACCCCAGGCAACCGGGGGTCGCCGTAAACGCGCTCGGGAGTCTCGGGGTGCGGCGTTGATTCCCTCGGCCCCGTCGGGTCGCAGCCCGAGCTCAGAAGCGTGGCGGGGCACGAGGTCAGCACGAGCGCGAGGAGGGCTGGCGACGGGTGAGTCATTCGTTGGCAGAGCTCGATGAGAACAGGGCACAGCCCCCCGCAGGGCGGTGGGATGGGCGACATCGCCCACAGCATGGAATGCTTCGTACGCAGGGCCTACAAATATATGGAGGCCGAACTGCGCGTTGGCACCATTTCAGGACAGGATCGCGTGGTACGACGCCTCCAAACAGCTGCGATTGGAACCAAAAAGGAACGACAGATGCGAGACCAGAATTCGAAGCAAACGATCACCACCATACGGCCTGACCAGAGAACGCGTTTGTCGGGGCCTACCGATTCACCATTCGTCCGCGAGGCGTATGTCAGCGATGGCCACGTCTGGATCGGACACGTCAGCACCGAACCTGGGTCGGCCACCCCTTGGCACCATCACGGCGCCCACGAGACCTACGCCTACCTACTCAGCGGCGAGGCTCGGGTGGAATTCGGTCCCGACGGGTCGCAGAGCCGAGACCTCACGGCCGACGGGTCTCTGCACATCGTCCCCGCTGGCCTCGTGCACCGCGAAATCAACGTGGGCTCCGACACGAACCACTTTCTCATCATTCGCATTGGCACAGGACCCGCAGTGGTCCCCGTCGAAATAGTTAACGATTCTGATACATTACAAAAAATGTGATACAGGGAAGCTTGCACATGTATCACGTTGTGTTACATGTGACAGGTGACTGAGGAGGACGACACGAAGGGCGGCCGCCAGCCCCGAAAGGAGCGTGTACTGCATACACGCGTCCCCGCGGTGCTCGAACAAGAGCTCAAACGCGTTGCCAATGCCTGGCGTGTTCCCGTCTCCAACGTCGTACGAGCCTTGCTCGAGGACGCCCTCGACACGATCGATATCGTGGGCGCCAAGGCCGAGGACGAGCTCCGGGGAGTGGCGGAAAAGCTCGCCTCCGAGCGCCATCGCATTCGCCAAAGGTCCGCCGAGCAGCGCAGCGAGCCGGCCCCTTCGCACGCGCCGACCCCGGCCGATCCGCTGCAGGGTGCGGTGGGCGTGACGCCGATCATCTTGGTGCACGACACGGTGTGCGGTCTCACCGGCGAGACCCTTCCGGCAGGGTCGGAGGCCTACATGGTCTTGTTCGACGATCCGCGCCGCCAACTGATTACGGGCAGGGATGCCTTGCCCCAAGCATCGACATCCAACGAGGAGAAAGCCGATGACTGAGCAATACAAAACACAAACCAAAGTGGAAGACAACGTCAACGCAGCGGTCGACCAGGTAACCGGCACCGCAAAAGCGGCTGTGTCGCTTGGACGTCAGGTCATGGCCCTGTGGCTGGGGGTCGCGCGCACCGCAACCGATGCGGCCGCCAAGACACTCACCACGACCTCCGACATGATCAGCACGGTCGCGAAGTCGATGGGCGAGATTTCGAATCGCATCGACGATACCGCCAAGAAGACCTGATTTTTGGCCAGCGAGTCACGCCGATTGAGGAGGCGTGTCGGGCGAGCCGCGAGGAAGGGCCCGATTGGGTCTGCGGCTTGCACGATGCGCCATCCTCGTTGGACAGCTGGCTCGGTCGACTTCATGCCAAGAACGCGCAGCGTTTCACGCCATCGGCTTCTCTGCGACGATTCTCCAGTTTAAATCCGCAATTTTGGCCTTTTCGGCGTCGGTCCACGCCTGGCCGCCGCTTTGCAGAAGGTCGAGCGATTCTTCGACCCAGCGGGGCAAAAGCCGTACCGCTTCCAGCGACCGGATGACTTTTCGCCCCGCGAGAATCAAATCTCTCTTTTGCTCGCAGATCGGCCAGGCCGGCCGTTTCGAAGGAGCCGAAACGAGGACCCGAAACCCAGCTTGCTGCAGGGCGGCACAAACATCGGCTGGATACATGGACTGAGTGGCCGCGAGCGTGGGCAGATAGGCCTTGTGCAGGCTCACGTGCTCTTCGTCGTCCCAGTCGAAATGCGGCGTCAACAAATACTCGGAGCAAGCGTATCGTCCTCCACGCTTCAACACGCGGAACATTTCCGCGGCGTGGGCATCCAGCTCCTCTTTCTTGAAGAAGGGCCAAACCGCTTGGAAGGAAAAGCAACCATCGAAGGTTTCCGAGTCGTACTCGAGTGGCTGATGATGATTGCCCACCTTGAAGTGAAGCCGATCGCTCATGCCGCATTCCGCAGCCCAGTCGATCGCATTGTCGATTTGATTGGGATCGATGTTGTATCCCGATACCCGGCCGCCCGTCAGTGTGGCGAAATGGTGCGCGACCCGGCCCCTCCCGCATCCCATGTCCAACAGGTGGGACCGAGCTGGGTCTTTGAGGTCCAGCTCTTTCAACACGGCCTGCTCGCACAGGAGTTGGTTCCCGTACAGTCCTTGGGATTCGTCTAGTTGCGGTGGGATGTAGAGCTTTTCGAGATCGAAGACGGAAAGCAGATTGTTCAGAACTTTGTAGTAGTCCGCGACCGCTTTCGTTTCATCTGCCGTCTCGGTCGGCTCGCCATCCTGCATTCTCTGGAAGAACCGGTAGGCATCGATGCAAGCTTGCTTGTCCTCATCGGTCAGTTCCGCCAATCGCTTGAGCCCAACGAGCGCGGTCTTGATTCGGTACCAATTCACGGACCCAACCTCTCACGAAACAGCGCGAGTGGAAAAACGAAATTCGGGCGGGAATCTCGTTTCTACCCAACTACTCAACTACGCTTTTTGGCTCGCAGACCTCTGCGACTACCCTTCGGCTTTCCGGGTCGCTGAAACGAGCCTGGCCGCTGGCTGCCGAAGTCGCGTCGAGGTCGTGTGGCGTCCCGCGGACGATCCTCCGCGACGTCGACACGAAGCGCCCGTCCGGATACTTCCTGGCCGTTCATCTCCTCGACGGCTTTTGCAGCCTGCTCTTCCGTCGCAAAACGGACAAAGGCGAAGCCGCGGGGGCGTCCGGAGACACGATCGGTTGGCAAATGAACGTCGACGACTTCGCCGATTTCGGAGAAGAGCTCGCGAAGCTCCTGATCGGTCGTGCTGAAGTCGAGGTTGCCTATGAATACCTTGTTTGAAATGGGTCTTCTCCTATTCCATGGGACTGAGTCGTTTGTCGATCAGCCTTTCAATGCTGGCCAAGTGAGGCCGTTCCTCTCGGTCGCAAAACGACCAGGCCACACCCGATGCGCCTGCTCGTCCCGTGCGGCCAATTCGATGTACGTAGGTTTCTGGCACGTTGGGTAGATCGAAGTTGATGACGTGCGTCACTCCTTCGACATCGATTCCACGTGCCGCAATGTCAGTGGCGACTAGCACGGAAAGCCGACCGCTCCGGAACGCATCGAGTGCGCGGGTCCGCGCCCCTTGCGACTTGTTGCCGTGAATCGCATCGGCTGCGATGCCGGCCTTGGCAAGCTCACGAACGATTCGGTTGGCTCCGTGTTTGGTCCGGCTGAATACGAGCGTGTGCTTCACCTCCGGGTCCTGCAGCAGCTCGGCTAGCAGCGTTCGCTTTCGGTTCTTTTCCACGAAAATCACGTGTTGCTGGACGAGGTCGACCGTCGAAGACACCGGCGCAACGGCCACGCTCACTGGATCGTCGAGCAGCCCTTGAGCGAGCCGCCGAATCTCAGTCGGCATTGTGGCCGAGAAGAACATGGTCTGCCGGTTTGCGGGCAGTGCCTTGGTGATCCGGCGCACGTCGGGGAGAAATCCCATGTCGAGCATGCGGTCGGCCTCGTCGAGGACGAACAGCTCGACGTCGTCGAGACGCACGATGTCACGTCCCATCAGGTCGAGCAGTCGCCCCGGTGTAGCCACCAGGATGTCGACTCCCCGTCGAACCTCTGCGGCTTGGGGCTTATCGCTGACGCCCCCAAAGATGGTGGTATGCCAGAGGTCCAGATCGCGTCCATACGTACCGAGGCTCGCGCCGATTTGCGCTGCAAGCTCTCGTGTGGGTGTCAGTATGAGGGCGCGGAGCCTAGGCTTGTTGCCGGCTCGCGCATCGAGATGCTGAAGAATGGGAAGGACGAACGCTGCGGTTTTCCCGGTGCCGGTTTGAGCGCAGCCGAGTACGTCGCGCCCCGCCAGCGCTGGCGGAATGGCCAGCTGCTGGATCGGGGTCGGCTGGGTGTAACCCGCATGATCGAGCGCCGATAGCAGCTCGGGGACGAGCCCCAGGGTATCGAAGGTCACCATCGACTAAACGAGCTTCGGTTGTCTCTAGGCCGGTCATTGGCCCGGTCGACTCGGATGGTACGCCCGTCCAAGGTGCTTCCATTCAGCTTTTCGATGGCCAGCGTGGCCCCTCGTTCATCCTGGAAGGTCACGAAGCCAAAGCCGCGCGAACGGCCGGTGTCACGATCGGTCACCACCTTGGCGTCGACCACGTTGCCGCACTCCGCAAAGGCGGTCTCGAGCTCCGCGCTCGTCGTATTCCAGCTCAGGCTGCCGATAAATAGTTTGTTGGTCATTACTTACTCTTTTCAGGTACTTGGAATCAGAGAGCGACTGCGTGGCTCACGCCGTGCAGACCGGGCATCGTGCCCGGGCTCGCGCTCTCGTCTCCGCTGTCTATGTCTTCTGCGAGCCTCAAACCGCTGTTTTGAATCACGGCGCGGTTCTCACAGGAACAGACAACGTGCCGGCGGCTCACGGTGAGCCGTCGCGCCCTAGTTCGGGCCTTCTGGCGACCAAGTTAGCAGCTCCCGGGGGGTTGTCGAGGAAACCGACGCCAGGGGCATTTCGCGCTCGCCTTGCTCCTCGCGGCGGCTCTCGGGTAGCCTCGTTGAGGGTGGTTACGACAGGGGGGTAGTTTGATGAGGCGTTCAAATTTGGGTTTGAGCTTGATTCTGGGCTGCAGCGTGGCGTTCGCTGTCGGTTGTGGGGACGATGGCAACACCGGCACGGGTGGCACGGGTGGCACGGGTGGCATGGCGGGCACGGGTGGCACGGGTGGCACGGCTGGCACGGCTGGCACGGGTGGCATGGCTGGCACCGGTGGCATGGCTGGCACCGGTGGCATGGCTGGCACCGGTGGCATGGCTGGCGCCGGAGGTATGGCTGGCGCCGGAGGTATGGCTGGCGCCGGAGGTATGGCTGGCGCCGGAGGTATGGCTGGCGCCGGAGGTATGGCTGGCGCCGGAGGTATGGCGGGCACGGGCGGCGCGGGTGGCACCGGAGGCATGGCGGGCACGGGCGGAACGGGCGGCATGGCGGGGACCGGCGGCACGGGTGGCACCGGAGGCATGGCGGGCATGAACGTCTCGTTCAGCGTGGACATCCTGCCCTACTTTGGAGCGAGCCAGGAAAACTGCGTGCGGTGCCATGGTCCCGGTCAGAGCCGGGCGGGCGTGCGTTTGGACAGCTATACCAGCATCGTAGTCGACGGGGGCGACAGCGGTCCGTTGGTGGTTCCCGGAGACTCCACCGATCCTTCGGCGATCCTGATCCCACAGATGCAATCGGGTCATCAGAACCCTTCGAACGTCGATGCATTCATCGTGATCCTGAGTCAGTGGATCGACGAGGGGGCGCTGGACAACTGAGAGGCTCGGTCACAGACGCTTCGGTTCCGATCCCGCGGGTTCGCCAGCGTTTGGTCACGAACCGGTTGAGACGGCCTTCCAACCGTGGAAAAGCGAGGTGAGGTCGCGCACTTCGCGACATCGCGGGACGGGATGCAAAGTCGATATCGTAGCGCATTGGTAACGGGTGCCTCCTCGGGCATCGGGCGAAGCCTGGCGCTTGCGCTCGCGCGGAGCGGGTGCGTCGTGGTTGCGTGCGCCCGCCGTGAAGCCGAGCTCCAAGCGCTTGCAGAAAAAATCCGCCGCGACGGTGGTCGATGTCTCGTCGAAGTACTCGACGTCGCGGACACCGCGCGGACCGTCGAGCTCGTCCGAATGCTCGATTCCGAGCATCGCTTCGACCTCATCGTCGCCAACGCAGGCGTGGGCGCACGCACAGGCGCCGCGCCGTGGACCTGGGAGGCCATCGGCGATGCGATTGAAATCAATTTCGCGGGCGCTGCGGCGACGCTCACGGCGGCATTGCCCGCCATGATCTCACGCGGGCGCGGGCACCTGGTGGCGGTGAGCTCGCTCGCGTCATACGGACCGCTTCCTGCGAGCGCAGCGTACTGTGCGCCCAAAGCTGGGCTCGACATGTTGATGGAGTGCCTCCGCATCGATCTCGCGGGTACGGGGGTCGCGGTTACCAACGTCCGTGCAGGCTTCGTGCGCACGCGCATGGTGGCCGAGACGAGGCATCCGATGCCTGGGATCATGGAGCCCGACGAGGCCGCGCAACGCATTCTCGAGGGCTTGGAGCAAGCCCCGGCGGAGATCGTGTTTCCGCGCTGGCTGGCAGTCATGGCGCGCGCGTCCGGGGCGCTGCCGAGGCCGCTGCGCGACGTGCTGCTTCGTGTTTTGACTGGCTGAAGTCGGCGAACCAGGAGTGGCCTGGCTCCACGATTTCAGCCGGTATTCTTGAGCCCCGCCGCCACGCCGTTGACGGTTGCGAGCAGCGCATCTTGGAGCTCGTCGTCGTCCGCCAGGCGCTGGCGCCGAAGAAGCTCGGCCTGAATCAAGTTGATCGGGTCGAGGTAGGCGCGTCGAAGCTGAAGCGAGCGGCGCAGGGCCGGCGAACGATCGAGCAGGGCCTGCTGATCGAGCACGCGACAGAGACGCCGAGCACCCGAACGTCGATGCGGAGTGCCTCGTCGGGCTCGGTAGGAATGCTGCTCGTCACGAGAGCCCCCGCGGTGCAAGCCCGGCTCTCTCGTAGACGGAATCGATGACCGTGAGGGTCCGTGCGGCCTCGGCCGTCGTCGTGAGCACGGGGCATCCGTCGCGAATGGACGCGATGAAGGTCGCAAGCTGCCTGCCGTAGGTCGATGGGCCGGGCACGTGCTCGACTCGCCGGCTCGGTCCGGTTCGGATGACGAGGCGGTGGTAGACCTCGGGCTTGATGAAGTTCAGAAGATCGATGCGACCGCGCGTGCCGACGAAGCGCGCGCGGACCTCGAGCGGTCGGCGAAGCGAGCGCATGCTGACGAATACGCGCACGTCGGGCGCGTTGGGGAACACGAGGGTGGCGTGCATCGTGCCGTCTACTTTCGGCGCGACGAGCGTGGCACGCGCGCTTTTCACGATCGGCTCGGTTCCGAGGATGGATCGGAGGAAGGCGACGGGGTAGCAGCCCATGTCGAGCATCACGCCGCCGCCGAGCTCGTAGACGAAGCGGAAGTCGCGCTTGGGGATGAAAGCGCTGAACCCCACTTCCACCCGCTCGATGTCGCCGATCTCGCCGTCAGCGAGGATCGAACGGAGGCGCCCGACGAGCGGGTGATGCAGGGAATGCATTGCCTCTGCGACGACGAGCCCGCTTCTCTGCGCTTCGGCATCGATGCGTCCAGCCTCCTGGGCATTGCGGGCCAGAGGTTTCTCGCAGAGGAGGTGCTTGCCTGCGGCGATGCAGGCCAGAGCCTGGTCAGCGTGCAGGCTCGTCGGGAGCGCTAGGTAGACGGCGTCGATGGCGGGATCGGCAAGGAGCGCATCGAAGCGCCGATGAATCTCTGGGATGCCGTGCTTTTGCGCATAGGCGAGTGTGGCTTCGTACGATTGGTATTCCTCCGCGAGGGCGGCGATCTCGACTCCCTTCACCTCGCGGACTTGCTTGAAAAGCGAGAAGGGGGCGATCCGTGCCGCGCCGAGGACGCCGAAGCGGATGGCGCCGGGAAGCTGCGCCGGCTTCGGGGGTCCGAATTCAGGCGGCCACCGAGTGTCGGTCAAGCTTTCGCTCAGCGCCCACAGAGCGGAGCCGAAGCGCGAATCGTTCGCTCGATCGGTCATCTCG
>JASFKY010000143.1:0-9111 GCA_050118395.1 Myxococcales bacterium
CCTCTTCGAAGGTAGGCCGGAATGTCTAGGACGGCCTCGTCGTGAAGCGCGCTCGCCCCAAAAGCACGCGTCCCTACCGTTTGCGTGACGGTCGCGGGCACGCCCTCCAGAGTCGAAGAGAGATCGTCGCTCCGAGAAGCGGCGGTGCTCATCACCCGATTGGCCGATGCGCCGTTGCTTCGTTGGCTGGACGCGCTTTGCCGTAGCCCGAGCGGAATCGGCGCATGCGCTCCGCGCTCGAAGCCCGTGGCAATCACGGTCACCTTCACGGTGTCAGCCAAGTTCGGATCAGTCACCACCCCGAAGATGATTTCGGCCTCTTCGTGCGCGGCCTGCTGCACCAACCCTGCTGCCTCGTTGATCTCGCGAAGCTTGATGTCCGGCCCCGCCGTGAAGTTGATCAGGATGCCGGTGGCACCTTCCACGGAAACCTCGTCCAGCAGCGGCGAGTTGATCGCCATCTCCGCAGCCTCGAGGGCACGACGATCGCCCTTGGCAATGCCGGTGCCCATGAGCGCGCGACCATTGTTGGCCATGATCGTTTTCACGTCCGCGAAGTCGACGTTGATCATGCCCGCATTGATGATCAGGTCGCTGATTCCTTGAACGGCTTGCAGCAGGACGTCGTCTGCGCGTGCGAACGCATCCAACATCGTGATGTCGTCGTCGCCGAGTGACATGAGACGCTGATTCGGAATTGTGATGAGGCTGTCGATCGACTCACTCAGCTCGTTCACTCCGCGCTCTGCGTTCTTGGCGCGCTTGCGTCCCTCGAAAAGGAAGGGCTTGGTGACCACGCCCACGGTCAGTGACCCGTGGTCCTGTGCGATCTGAGAAATGATCGGCGCCGCCCCGGTACCCGTGCCACCGCCCATGCCAGCGGTGATGAAAACCATGTCTGCGCCCTCCAGCGCCTCAGACATTCGCTGTACGTCCTCGAGCGCCGCCTTGCGTCCGACGTCGGGGTTGCCCCCTGCACCAAGCCCGCGGGTCAAAGTCGGCCCCAGCTGGATCTTCACGGAGGCCAGGCTTCGGTCCAAAGCCTGAGCGTCCGTGTTGGCCGCAATGAACTCGACGCCTTCGAGCCCGCTTTTGATCATCGTGTTGAGGGCGTTGCCGCCGCTGCCGCCTACGCCGACGACTTTGATGCGTGCCTGTAACTCCGCGTCGTCCGCGAACTCGATCGAAATGCCCATCGATTCCTCCTAAAAAACCTCTTTGAACCACGCCCCGAGCCTGCGACCGAGCCCGCGGCTTGCAGCCACTTCGACGGTACGCTCAGGCGCGGATGTTCCTATCAACAGCTCCGCTCCGTGCTTCACCAATCCCACGCCGGTCGCGTAGGACGGGCTCTTCACCACATCGATCAATCCTCCGATGCCCGTGGGCGCGCCACGTCGCACCGGCAACCCGAGGACTTCCTCCGCAAGCTCCGGCAAGCCATCGAGCAACGTCGTGCCGCCCGTGACGATCGATCCCGATGCCAACATGTCCGTGTAACCGGTTTCGGCGATCACGTGTCGGCATGCGGCAAAGATTTCCTCGACCCGCGGCTCGATGATGTCGCAAAGGATTCGGCGCGGAATCGATCGAGGAGGCCGTCCACCTACCGAAGGCACATCGATCGTTTCATCGTCGTCGACCATGCGGGAGGCAGCGCAGCCATATTTGATCTTGATGCGCTCGGCCTCAGCCATGGGTGTACGTAGACCCGTTGCAATATCGCTGGTGAGATTGATTCCACCGATGGGAATCGAGCTCGTGTGCACCACGGCACCATCGACGTAGATGATGATGTCGGAGGTGCCGCCGCCGATGTCGATCAAGACGCCACCGATTTCCCGCTCGTCACTACTGAGCACTGCATGGGCACTTGCCAGAGGCTGCAAAACCACCTCTTCGACGAAGAGGCCGCAGCGCTCCGCGCACTTGATGACGTTGGCCACGCTCGTGGAAGCCGCAGTCACCATGTGGACGCGCGCTTCGAGACGGACGCCCGCCATGCCGATGGGCTCCTTGATGCCATCTTGCTCGTCGACGATGTACTCCTGCGGCAGGACGTGAAGAACTTGCCGGTCTCCGGGAAGAGGAACCGCCTTGGCTTGTTCGAGAACGCGCGACACGTCCTCCGCTGCAACCTCGCGATTCGCGATGGCGGCCACGCCGTCCTGATTCATCCCTCTGACGTGGCTTCCCGCAATACCGGCATAGACGGTATTGATCTCGACCCCCGCCATGGTCTCGGCTTGCTCGACCGCTGCCCGAATCGCCTGGACGGTCGACTCGATGTTGACGACGACCCCTTTCTTCAAACCCTTTGAAGGAACGGAGCCTATGCCGATGATGTCTAGGCCTTCTTCGGAATGCTCGGCTACGATCGCGCAGACCTTCGTCGTCCCCAGATCCAAACCCGCAATGATCTCGTTTTCAGCCATCCCCTGCCTCTGTCTGACCCATACACAAATGGGTTTTGCCGAGACAACTTTCGTGCAGAAAAAAAAGGGGTGAAATGCACTTCGAGCACACCGCGAGTTAACCCCTCGTGGGAGGCGCTACGCGCTCGCTTGCTCAAGGCAGGCGGACGGTCACGCGCTCAGGACTTCGCACGTTGTCGAGGTATACGTAGGAAGGTCGCGTTTTCTCTCGCTGGAGTCGGTCTAGGACTTGCCGAAGGCGGCGCAGCTTCTGGCGATGCTGACCGGTGCCGAGGCGCACGTTCATCCCGTCCGCTCCCACGAAAAGCTCGATGCCATTGGCTCCATCGAAGTGAATTTCGGATACCCGCTCCCGTTCGGCCAGGCCCGCACCCTCGTAGTCCTGCAACAGCGCCATCGACTGGAGCAGCACCGAAGTGCGGTAGTCGAGGTTGTCGTAGAATTGCTCCGATGCGATGCCCGTGATCACCGGAAGGTCGACCGGGTCATCGACTCCGAGCCGTTTGAACACGGCGCCATCATCGCTGACTAGATAGAGTTGATCGAGCGCCACCAGCGCGACGGGGTTGCGCTCCACCACTTCAATGCGCACCCGCCCCGGAAGCCTTCGCGCGACTTTGGCATCCTCGATCCATGGGTGCTGAAGCAAGTGATTGCGAGCATCTTGGCTCGAAATCTCGAAAATGTTCGAACCTATCTGCAGGTGCGCGGCACGGCGCACGTCGATGTCGTCGAGCTGACGATTGCCCTCGATGCTGATCTCGCGAATCGCAAAGGCATCGGCGGTGTGGGCATATCTCACAGTCTGCTCCGCCACCCACACGAGAGCCCCCACCACGGCCGCGAGCAGCACGACTCTGCCGGCTCGGCGAGCCAGGCCCTGATGTCGAATCAGCCAGCTGCCGGCGCTGTCACGAATACCGGCAGCACGCTGTTTCAAGCTCTTGCGTGGCTCGGCGGGTTTTTTTTGCGACTTCGCGACCCGCCGGCGCCGATTCTGAGCACTCCCCCGCTTCGCAGGGAGCTTCCTCGAAGCCGCCGCCTTCGGTGTGGTCGAGCGCCGAGACTTTTTCGTCGCCTTGCGAGCCGGTCCATTCCGCCGTGTAGGCCGCTTCGGCGCCTTGTCGCTCTTGGACGGCTTGGTCTCGATGGGCTTCTTCGGGACCGGCTTCTTCCGGGCAGTCGATGGGGCCCGTCGGCGGTTCATCGTCGGAGCACCTCCAACAGCTCGGGGCCGGTCTTGGTGATGTCACCGGCACCGAGGGTGATGACCACGTCTGCGGGGCGCAACCGAAGAGCGATTGCCTCCGCCAAATCTTCACGGTTCTCCACAAATGTCACGTCCCGATGTCCGTGCGCGCGGATGGCCTCTGCCAACCGGCGTGCATCTGCCCCTTCGATCGGTTTTTCGCCCGCGGGGTAGACGTCGGTCAAGAATAGAACATCGGCGCGATTGAAAGCTCGGGTGAGCTCATCGAATAGGTCTCGTGTCCGCGTGTAGCGATGCGGTTGAAATGCGACGACCAAGCGCTGACCATAGGCGCGTTGCGCTGCTTCCATCGTGACCTCGACCTCCGCTGGATGATGGCCGTAGTCGTCGATGATGGTGACACCCCCTTCTTCGCCTACGACCGAAAAGCGCCGCTGCACGCCTTCGAAGCTTCGGAGCGCAGAGCGCACCTGGTCGTGGTCGACGCGGAGCTCGTCGGCGACTGCGATGGTCGCGAGCGCGTTCAGTACGTTGTGCGCCCCAGGCATGCGCACCTCGAACTGGCCGAGGCTTCTCCCTCCATGCTCGACGTCGAAACCGACGCACAGCCCCGAAAAAACGGGATTGCGCGCCCGGTAGTCCGCCTGTGCCGAAAACCCGTAAGTGACGATGCGCTTGTCGATCCGAGGCAAGATGTTCTGAACGTTCGGATGATCCAGGCACGCCACCACCAACCCGTAGAACGGAACTCGATTGGCGAAGCCGACGAACGCCTCTTTCACGCCCTCCAGGGTCTGGTAATGGTCCAAATGTTCCGGATCGATGTTGGTGATCACGGCGATGGACGGAATCAAGTGAAGGAACGAGCCATCCGATTCATCGGCCTCTGCGACCAAGAGATCTCCGGCACCAGTGGCTGCACCCGAGCCGAGGGCGTTCAGCTTGCCGCCGATGATGACCGTGGGATCCAAGCCGGCTCCCCGCAGTACGGTGGCCACCAACGACGTGGTCGTCGTCTTGCCGTGGGAGCCCGCAATTGCGATCCCATCCTTGAGCCGCATCAGCTCCCCGAGCATCTCCGCGCGAGGTATGACCGGAACACCCGCTCGCCGCGCAGCTACGATCTCCGGATTGCTGGGAGGAACGGCGGAGGAGAAGACGACCACGTCGGCCCCTGCCACGTGCTCGGCGCTGTGGCCGATCCGTATCCTGGCTCCCTTGTCCTCCAGCCGCTTGGTGTATTCGTTCTCGCGCAGATCGGATCCGGTCACGCCGAAGCCATAGTCGAGCAGCACTTCGGCAATGCCGCTCATCCCCACGCCGCCGATGCCGACGAAATGGATGGACCGGATCCTACCTCGGAACATGGCCGCTTACTCCCACAACGCCCCATCGACGACAACCGGCCGACGCGGACGTGGCGAAGCGGCGCGCAAAGCAACCTGCGTAGAGCCGAAGTGGAACATCGACGGCGCCTCGAGGCTGCTGTAGTGCGCACCGCTGCTGGGTGGCTCGCTCGGTTTCGAGGTGGTCACCTCCTCTGCAGAATCGATGCCTCCGACCCACCCCATCATGTCGTCCACGATGGCGGCCGCAGCGTCGGGCCGTCCATGATCGCGGGCCGCCTGCGCCATGGCGCGACGTCTAGCCGGGTCGTCCAAGAGCTCAGCTACCCGATCGCCGAGCGAACCGGGATCGAGATCCGATTCCAAAACACGGATCGACGCACCCTGGTCTTGCAGGGCTTGCGCGTTCTTGCTCTGGTGATCGTCGGCAGCGTGCGGAAACGGAATCAGGATCGAGGGGCGTCCAATCGCACAGAGCTCGGCAAGCGTGGTCGCGCCGGCACGGGCAATCACCAAAGCCGCACTGGAATACGCCCGCGCCATGTCGTCGATGAAGGTCACCACCTTGGCTCGAACCCCGAGCTCGCGGTAGCTCGCCTCGACCTGATCGCGCATCGATTCGCCAGTCTGATGCACGACTTGCAGACCGCGGTCCGAAAGCCCCGCACGAGCAAGCGCAAGCGGCACGTCTTCATTGAGCTTCCGTGCGCCTTGAGACCCCCCGAGCACCAAGACCGTACGGGCGCGCGACTCGAAGCCCTCCTGATCGGCCAAAGCCAGCCTGGCGTGCTCCACGAACTCCTGCCGCACCGGATTGCCCGTCAGACGTGACTTGGCCTTGCCAAAGACGTCCTGCGTCTGTTCAAAGCTGATGTACGCGCGATCGACGAAACGAGCCAGGATCCGGTTCGTCATTCCAACGAACGCGTTCTGTTCGAGAAGCGCCGTGGGCCTCCTGGCGAGCGCTGCGGCAAGCAATACGGGTCCCGAAGCGTAACCGCCGACACCCAGAACCAGGTCCGGATCGAACTCGCGGATGAGCGAAGCGGCATCCATCATCGCGCTCGGGATTCGATAGATTCCCCGCAGCCGTGCTCCGACACCTTGCCCTTTGAGCGGGGTGACCTTCAGCAGCTCGAGCTGCTCTCCACGCTGCGGTAAGATGCGCGCCTCGATGCCGCGTGCCGTGCCGACGAATTTCACCTGCAAGCTGGGCACACGACGGCGAAGCTCTTCCACGACGGCAAGCCCTGGGAAGAGATGTCCACCCGTGCCCCCGCCTGCAACCATGATCCTTTCGATCATCGCGCACCTCCTCCAGCCGTCCGAAGCCGCGGCTGAGACAGTTTGGACGCGTCGTCGACACCGGGCTCACGAGCCGGTGATACTCCGAAGCGCGTAATGTTGAGAATGATGCCCGCGGCGGCAGCATTGACCACGAGCGAAGAGCCCCCGTAGCTCACGAATGGAAGGGCCAGCCCCTTGGTAGGCAGCAGGCCCATCGCCACGGCGAGATTCGTGAACGCCTGAAGCCCGATGAAGAGCGTCATGCCTGCCGCTAGATACGCCGCATATTCGTCCTGCACGCGCCAAGCGGCGCGCAAACCTCGAATCACGAGCCACGCGAACGCCGCGCAGAGCAAAACGACGCCGATGAAGCCAAGCTCTTCGCCTATGATGGCACTGATGAAATCGGTATGCGCCTCGGGAAGGAACAACAGCTTCTGGCGGCCATCGCCCAGTCCTACCCCCGTCCAGCCGCCCGAGCCGAAGCTCATCAGCGATTCGGTAATCTGATAACCAGCGCCCTGCCGGTGCTCGAAGGGCTCCAGGAACGCAGTGATCCGTCGCATGCGATAAGGCGACGATGCGATGGCCGCGTACCCCACCGGCAACGCGAGCATGAGCGCCCCGAGCAGATATCCGGCCCTCGCTCCCGCTGCGAACAGCACGACGAACGTCAGCAACGCGATCATGACCGCGCTTCCAAAATCGGGCTGCGCCAAACATAGAAGCATCAGCAGACCGGCCACGATCACGTGTGGCAAGAAGCCGATGGAAAACGTGCGAACGCGGTGGGCCTTCTTTGCCAGTGAATGAGCCAACCATAGGATCATGGCCAGCTTGGCGAGCTCTGCGGGCTGCACGTTCACGGGGCCGATCGCGATCCATCGACTTGCGCCACCGGCGCTTCGACCGAGCCCCAACGCAACCGCCAACATCAGCACGACCGCCATCAACAAGACCGGATAGGTAAAGCGTCGCAGCCAGTCGATGTCGATCCGAGTGAAGATGGCGAGGACCAAGAGGGCAACGCAAGCAAAGATCGATTGACGAACCAGAAAATGATAGCCATTGCCGAACATGTTGTCGGCGTACACGGCGCTCGCGCTGTAGACCATGACTACTCCGAACGCGATGAGCCCGATCAACGTGGCTGCCAGCGTCACGTCGACCGGCCCGGGATCCATGCGTGGTGGTTTGGTGCTCGTCATCGCTTTCCCCTCAACCCTTCCACTGCGCGTCGAAAGACGTCACCGCGCTCGGCGTACGAGCGAAACATGTCGAAGCTGGAGCACGCCGGCGCGAGGAGTACCGTGTCACCTGGACAGGCGATCTTCGCGGCCTCTGCGACTGCATCGTTCATGGATGCGGCACGTCGAACTTCGATCGACGTGCTTTGGAAGGCTCGCTCCAGAAGCGGGGCGGCCTCGCCGATGACGACCACGGCCCTACCCGCTCGCGCCATGCGCTCGACCAGGGGCTGGTAGCTTCCGCCCTTGTCCACTCCCCCCGCAACCAGCACGATTTTGCCGGGCGTTTCGAGTAGCCCGTCGATGGAAGCAATCGCGGCGCCGACGTTGGTCGCCTTCGAGTCATCGATGAAGTCCACCCCATCGAGCGACCGAACGTGGTGCATTCGATGGGGAAGGCCGGGAAACTCCCGCAACACGGTCGTAATGTCGGACGGAGCCACACCCAGGAGGCGCGCCACCAACGCCGCGGCACAGGCATTGGATGCATTGTGCGAGCCTCGGATCCGGATGTCCGTCTGGGGCACGCGAAGCGGGCTCGAGAAATCCGTGAGCACGCCATCGACGAGGCGAACCTCTCCATCCGTTCCGCCGAAGCGCACGACGGCTCCCCGGCCCTTCACCAGCTCGCGCAGCTCGGGCTGGTCCGCAGGAAGCACGGCGAAGTCCTCGGGCTCCTGCCGGTCGAAGATGCGGCCCTTGGCTGCTGCGTAGGCTTCGAACGACGGATATCGATCGAGGTGGTCGGGCGTGACGTTGAGCAAGACGGCGATGTGAGCCTTCATCCGTGAAGTGCGCTCGAGCTGGAAGCTCGAGAGCTCAGCAATGACGAGACCGTCCTTCTTCGCTGCATCCGTCCCCACGGCATCGATCAACGGACGGCCGAGGTTGCCGCCCACGAAGGAGGGGCGGTCGAGGCTCCGGCACATCTCGCCGATGAGGGTGGTGACAGTGCTCTTGCCGTTGGTGCCCGTGACGCCTACCAGCGGTGCTTCGATGAAGCGACTGGCGAGCTCCACCTCGCTCATCACGGGCACGCCTCTGCGCTCGGCTTCTTCCAGCTCTCGTAGCGGCGGCACTCCGGGTGAAACGACGATCAAGTCGGAGCCCTCGAAGGCACTCGAGGGGTGCCCTCCGAGAATCAGCTCTGCCCCGAGCGCCTCGGCCTCCATGCCCGCCGGGCCCAACGCACGGCGATCCCGGAGATCGTTGACTCGAACTCGCGCGCCTCGGGCAGCGACGAAGCGAGCCACGGACAAGCCACTTTCGCCCAGACCCACCACCAACACTTTGTTGCCCGACAGCTCCATGCTCACCTCAGTTTCAACGTCGCGAGGCTGAAGACGGCCAGCATGATGGCGATGATCCAGAAACGAACGATGACGCGGGGCTCGGGCCAGCCTTTCTTCTCGAAGTGGTGATGGATTGGTGCCATCAAGAAGATCCGACGACTGGTCAACCGGAAGTAGCCCACCTGCAGAATCACGCTGACCGCCTCCACCACGAAGATGCCGCCCAAGATCACCGACAGCAGCTCGTTCTTCGTGAGAACGGCAAGAGCTCCCAGCCCACCACCGAGCGCGAGA
>JASFKY010000144.1:0-8949 GCA_050118395.1 Myxococcales bacterium
TACGACATCACCGGTACACAAACCACTACGCAGCACAACGGCGCAACAGGCGAGGCACCGGAGATCTCCAACATTCGAAACCTCACCCTTGTATCGGTTGGCTCCGAGTACTTCGGAGCTGCGCCGAAGGACATGGTGACCTCTCTACCCGGCGATGCGGACGGAAGCCCGCCCACCGGCCAGATGGTGCGGATCAAGACGCACTTCAACAAGACCGGACGCTACGTCTGGCACTGCCACATCCTGTCGCACGAAGACCACGAAATGATGCGCGTTCTCGAGGTCGTTTGAGCCGGCACCGTGGGACTCACCGGAGCTCGAAGGTCGAGGGCATCTCGACTCCCTCGATGGCCAGGACGCGGGCTGGCGATCCGTCCAACCCGCTGAGCTTGAGCGGCAGGGCGACGATGACGCATCGTGGCTCTGCAATCTGGTTTAGATTGTGGACGTACTCGATGTTGTAGGTGTCGTTGCCGAGGAGCTTGTGGTGGACCTCGCAATCCTCGCCGCGGAAGCCGTCCGTTCGCACCACGTATTCCTCTGAAAAGTCATAGACCACCGCTTTGACGCCACGCTCGAGTAGCCAGTCGGCTCCGTCCGGTCGAAGAAACGGCCCATCTTTCCAGAACGTCGGCTCGCCCCAGCAAGTATCCGTCCAACCCGTTCGCAAGATGGCGATGTCCCCGGGCCTCACGTGGCCACCCCGATCTTCGAGCGTGTCTGACGAAATCGCTGCACCCGCTCCGTGGTCGTCGAGCTTCACCAGAGCAGCGGGTCCCATCAACTGGGTGAGCGGCACTTCATCGATGCTCCGGCCTCCCTCGATGAAGTGGTTCGGCGCATCCACATGGGTTCCGGTGTGGCAGAACATCGAAAAGATAGACCCCTGCCAACCGTGTTTCTCGAGGGAGAAGCGAGCCTCGAAGGTAGTCGAGACACCGAGCCTGCCTTCACCGTCGTGGATGGGCAGCGACACGTCGATGACACGCACGTGCACTCCCTACCTCACGGTTGGGGCACGGCAAGGCGATTGAGCCTGGCGCGCATTTCATTGGAGGTAAAGAGAACACAGTCATTCGACCGTCCATCCCAGTTGTTTCAGCGCCTCGACCAATCGTGGATCGGTTGCACGAAGAGGCGGAAGCCACACATCGAGCTCTTCGCGTTTCCACCAATCCCCGTTGGGCTTTCCGGGCCGGACGAATTCGTAGCGGTATCGAATGGCGCGAACGTATTGCGGCGGCTTGTCCGGAAACGGGTTTCCGCCGAGCAGGCTCAACGCTTCCCGATCGTTGTGCAAGAGCTTCCAGACCAGATGAAGCGTCCAGGGATATTGTTGCACCGAGCCCATGGCGGCAAACCACATCTGCCAATCGAGACGCGGCTGGTAAGGTGCGATTTGCCGGGGGCGTTCGTCGAGTGCGACGGGCAGTGCCTCGTAGGGATACGCCCGCCAGACAGTATTCGCATCGAGCTTCGTGCTGTCGGTACCTTCGAACACGACGTTCAGCCGCTCGCGCCCAACGGTGCCGAAGGCTCCATACGTGTTCACGAGGTCGAGCGGGTCGAACGAGGTGTTCATGATTTGGTTCGGCGAGACCATGTTGACGACCGGCTGAATACTCAACACGCCGACCAACACGGCGACCCCCCATGCGGTCCCCTGCATCGCTCTGCTCGATTCGGCCGTGGTTGCGGAAAGGGTCGCACGCCTCACCAGCGCACCTGGGAACAATCGTGCCCAAAAACGATCGTCGAAACACGCGAGCGCGGGGACGATGGTGAGCCAGTTCAGAAAGGAGAGGTTGCCGCTGAGGATCAACGTAAGCTGGAACAGAATCATGATCGCGCCGGCGACATGGCGCCCGGTGCGAGGGTAGAATGCAAACCACGGAGCGACGAGCTCCGCTACGAAGTTGAACAAAACGCCGCCTTTCAGAATCCAGTGCGGGAGGAAGTGGAACCAACGGCTCAGTGGACCGGGGATCGGTTGGGTCTCGAAGTGGTAGTAGAGCGCAGTCAGATCGCGCCACGCGGAGTCGCCACGGAGCTTGATCAGAGCCGCGCCGATCATGATGCGGAAGATCAGCCAGCGAAATAGCCAAATCACGACGAGTGGCGGCGCGCGTTTTGGAAACGGCCGGCCATCGAGCAGCGGACACAGGAAGATCGCCAGGAAGCCGGTCTCGAGAAGCTGTATTTCCCAACCATAGCCGTACCAGTCCTGTCCGACGTGGACGAAGGACATGTAGAGCATCCAGAGCACCGTCATCAAGACGGCGTTTGCGTAACCGGCCACGACCACACAGGACAAGACGAGTCCGGTCCACGCCGCCACCTGCAGCGCGGCATCCGAATGAACGAGCCAAAAAATAGACGGCAAACGCATGAAACCCGCGGTCGCCGATCCCATGTGGTTCTCGACCCTCTGGAGAAACAAACTCACGGGAAGAAGCCCGTCCGCACCGATCAGTGGCAGGATTTGCTTCGCGGCAACCAAGAACGCGACGGCGTAGACGGCCCCCAGCAATCGGAGCACAACGAACCGTGTGAGCCAATAGCTGTCAGCCGTCGTAGGGGACACTTCGGGTGGGAGAGGTTTTGTCATCGTCATTCGTGGCGTCGATCTGCCGCTATGGGCAAGCGCTCGGTCGCGAGCTAGGCGAGCCCGACGGTCACTACGAAGAAACCAATGCGGCAGGCTGGGACATGGTCGAAGACCTTTGGGAGGCCGCCAAGCGTCTCCTGCAGAACTGACGCGACATTTCTATCTCGGGCCCCACACGGGGGGCGATAGAGATCTGCGATTTGATGAGGCTCGTCGTCGGGGCGGACTTGCAACCTTCGTCCCGCCTCGCGTCCGTCGAGCGAGTAGGGGTCCTTGCTTGGCCCGCCGAAGCTCGCCCCAAGCACGCTCTTTCCGCTATACACACATCGATGCAATCCGAGGCCGTCTTCATCATCCTATTTGTCGTGGCGAGCTCGGTCGCAATTGCCGTGCGCCGGCTCCATGTGCCCTATACGGTGGCACTCGTGGCCGCGGGCCTGCTGCTCGGCGTGCTCCACCTATTCGAAGCTCCCCAGCTTACCCGGGATCTGCTGTTCTCACTTTTCCTGCCCGGACTCCTCTTCGAAGCCGCGTTTCACATCGAGTTCCGTCAGCTCTGGCGCAACCGCTGGACGGTCACCGCGCTTGCGGTTCCAGGCGTCATCGCCGCCACGGCAATCACTGCGCTCACACTGGCGCCCGTGGTCGAGGCCTTGGGGTTGGCTACCGGCTTCGGCTGGCGCCAAGCGCTAGTTTTCGGAGCGCTCATCTCTGCGACGGACCCCATCGCGGTCGTGGCGATCTTTCGCAGCCTCGGCGCCCCGAGAAGGCTGACGATGCTTCTCGAAGGCGAAAGCCTTCTCAACGACGGAACCGCCATCGTCTTCTTCTCGCTTTCGCTGGGTCTGCTCGCAGGAGGTGGCGTGGATGCGCTCGGCCTCGCCAAGGACTTCGTCATCGTCGTGGGGGCTGGCGCGACCATGGGCCTCGCAATTGGGATCGCGGTCTCGCAGGTCATTCGGCACGTCGACGACCCCATGATCGAGATCACGCTGACGACGATCGCCGCTTATGGGTCTTTCCTCATGGCCGATCGCCTCGGTTACTCGGGGGTGATCGCCACCGTCGCAGCCGGCTTGGTGTGCGGAAACTGGGCCGCTCCGACCGGCATGAGCCCCTCGACTCGGCTCGCAGTCGAGGCTTTCTGGGACTACGTTGCTTTTGCGCTGAACTCCATCGTTTTTCTGCTGCTTGGCCTCGAGGTTCACCTCGAGACACTGCTGAGCGCGTGGCAAGCGATTGGGGTGGCCTTCATCCTGGTGAGCGTGACGCGCGCCGTTGTGGTGGCCGGCGCTTCCGTTGTGCTCCGCCATACGCGCGAGCGGATCCCCTGGCGATGGAGCGCATTGCTCGCGTGGGGAGGTCTTCGAGGGGGCCTTCCCATGGTCCTGGTGTTGAGCCTGCCATCGGACTTCCCGCACAGAGAATTCCTAATCACCATGACGTTCGGAGTGGTGTTGTTGTCGATCCTCGGAAACGGGCTGACCATGCCCAGGCTTTTGCGTGCGCTCGGCATCGTGGGGCGTGGCGACGCCCGTGCTTCATACGAGATCGCGCGGGGCAGGCTCGAGGCGGCGCGCGCAGCCTTGTCGGAGCTCGACAGGATGGAGCAGGTCCCCCTCGGCGAAAGCAATCCGCTGGCTGCGCTCAAGGAAGAATATGAAGACCGCATTCAGCGCACAGAGGAAGAGATGCGCGATCTTCAGCCCAAGGAGGAAGATCTGCGCGCGGAGGAGGTACGGTGGGTGCGGCGCCACCTCGTCCTGGCCGAGAGGGCACGCGTAGTAGAAGCTTTCCATCGCGGAGCGATCGGACAGGACGCGTACACGAGGCTTCTCGCCGACATCGACGCGCGCCTGCTCCGGGCCGAGTCGGAGCCCGAGCAAGATTGACGAGTCACTTGCTGGTGTCGCGGGCGACGGCTCGATTTCCCAAGTCTTGGCGAGCGGGTTAAGCTTCGGGACGCATGGCCCCAAAGCGTCCATTCACGATGATTCGCGAGCTCCACCTCGCCGACTTCTTCACACTGGCCAACGCCGGCTCCGGGGTGGCGGCGGTGTTCTGCGCGCTCGTCTACGTCGACCGCAACGCCCCTTTCTATTTCTACGGCGCGGTGGTCCTGCTCTTCGCGGCGCTCGTTTTCGATGTGCTGGACGGACGGATCGCCCGCTGGCGGCAGAAGCATTCCGTGCTCGGTCGTGAGCTCGACTCGCTCGCCGACGTGATCTCGTTCGGGGTCGCCCCAGCGGTACTTGCCTTCGCTGGGGGGATGCGCGGCGGCTGGGACTGGGCCGTGCTGGTCTATTTCGTGTGCTGCGGCGTGGGCCGGCTCGCCCGTTTCAACGTGACCGCCGATGCGCTCTCGGAGGGCGGCGACAAGGTTGCCTACTTCGAGGGCACGCCGATTCCCACCAGCGTAGTCTTGGTGGCAGTCCTGGCCTATGCCGCGTCGCAGGGCCGGCTCGGCGAGGCGCTCTTCGGTGGCGCGTGGACGCTCGGGCCCGCCGTGCTGCACCCCCTCGCGCTGCTCTTCCTCGTCTCGGGGACGCTGATGATCAGCAGGTTTCGCATTCCCAAGATCTGAAAGGCGTGACGGAGTCTCCGCGGGCTCGTACGGCAGGACTATGGAAGCCTCGTGCGAACCACGGCAAGCCATTGGGTTCGAGTACACTAGCGCGCCTCGGCTCCCCCCTGAGAGCGGCGTAGCCTATTGGGACCCTGTCGAGAGCGGACTTTCGTGGTACGAGACGTGACCTCGAGCTCCGAGCAGCATGCAGAGGGCCTTTTGCTTGGCTCGAGGGAGGACAATCACGATGAGAAGAAACATGTTTCAAGCGTGTCTCGCCCTGGCGATTTGCGCGGCCATGGTAGGTTGCAAGAAAGCTGAGGACGGGTCTGAAAAGGCAGCGGAATCAGCCGAGCATGCAGCGCACGAGGCCGAAGCGGATGCGATGGGGGCAGGAGCCGAGGGCAAAGAGGATGCTGAGGCCGGAGCAGCCGACGTCAAAGCCGCGGCGGACAAAGCCGGGGCGAGCATCAAAGCCGCAGCAGACAAGGCTATGGCGGACATCAAAGCTGCGGCAGGTCAGATCAAACCGGAGAGCAAGGCCGTCGCAGCAGGGATCAAAGCCGCGACAGACGAGGCTGCAGGGGAGGTCCAAGCCGCAGCAGACAAGGCCATGGCGGACATCAAAGCTGCGGCGGACAAGGCTGACGCCAAAGCAGCCGACGTCAAAGCCGCGGCGGACGGAGCCGCAGCGGACATCAAAGCCGCGGCGGACAAGGCTATGGCGAACGTCAAAGCGGCCGCAAGCAAAGGCAAAGACGATGCGGAGGCCGCCGCATCGGAAGCCAAGAAGAAGCTAGGCTACTAACGGCGCGGCCGATCTAGCGATGGTCATCGCGTCAGACTCCGACGCTCGTGCTTCGTGTCAGAACGATAGGCCATGAGGGCTAGACGCATCACCCCTCAGTGTCAGTGCCCCCGCTTTTGGGGGCTTCGTCACCTCGAAGTTGAGTGGCCTCATTCGCGGTGTGCGGCCCGTCTGGGACCCCGTGTAGATGCACATCCCTCTGAGGAAACGGGATCGTGATTCCAGCTTCCGCGAACGCCTTGTCGATCGCCACAGCTAGATCGCTCGGTACTTCGAAGACATCGATTGCGTCCATGAAGACGCGAAGCTCGAAATTGAGCGAGCTGTCGCCGAAGCCGCGGAACACGGCAACGGGTGCCGGGCTCTTATGGACTTTCTCGTGTTCGCTCGCAAGCCTCCGTAAGATTCGCAACACCTCGTTCGGATCGGTCCCATAGGCCACGCCGACCGAAATGGTCTCCCTCTGTTGCGTGTCGGACAAGGTCCAGTTGATCAGGCGCCCGGAGATCAAGTCGTCGTTCGGAATGATCACTTCGGCGCCGTCAAACGTGCGGATGGAGCTTGCGCGAATGCCGATGCGGGTGACGCTGCCGATAAGATCGTCGATCTGAATCTTGTCTCGGAGTCGAAAGGGTCGTTCCGTCAGAAGAATGAATCCAGACACGACATTGCTGACGAACTTTTGAAGTCCGAAGCCGATCCCTACACCGAGAGCACTCAGGATGATGGTGACTTTGTCCAGCGGAACACCCAGAGCGGCGATCGCGGCGATGAAGCCGATAGCGATGATCGCGTATCGAGCAAACGTCGTGAGCGCATAGGGGACGCCCTCTTTCATGTGAAGGCGGGGAAAGATTTCTTGACGGAGGACGAAGCTCATCAAGCGTGACGTAATCCAACTCACCCATAAGATGACGAAGAACGCGAGCAAGTCTCCAAAGGTCAAAGTGGTCTCGGCCAACCCGAGCCCCACGTCGGCAGAAAGCGCGCGACCCAATGCGGCTCCGACCGGACGCCACGCCGAGGTCATGTCTGCCAGTGCCCAAACGAACAGAGCAGCGGCAGCAAGACGAATGACGTGGCGCAGCCTCTTGGTGGTGATGTCTTTGTTGATGCGGATCATGCGAAGCGCATCGAGGCGACCCTCGTACACGGATGTCGAAACGACCGCTTCGATGATTCGCGCGAGCGCCATCCAAGCAGTTGCCGCAATCGTTCCCAAGGTGGCGGCCGCGCCAGCTTCCAGCGCGAGATAGGCATAGCCCCACATGGTCGCTCCCAAACCGAGCAACGAGATGAGTGCGACGAACCTGGCCCATAAAACCGTCAAAGAGAGCCAAAAGCCATCCGGGAGTTGCCCCGAGAGGCGGACCGCCCGCAGCAATCGAATCAGCCAAATCGATCCTGCGAACGTCAGAGACAGCTCCACCAGCAACAAGATCCGTTCCACGCGCGGATCGTTCGAAACGAGCATCAGCCCGATATGGAGACCCCCAAGCAACCCCAGCCCAATGAGTGCTTTGCGGAGTCGCACCGGAACCATCTCCCGGTAAACGACGAACCAAAGGGGAAGCCCGGCCGCCCAAGCGAGCATGAACATTTCGGTGCCATGCTCGGGTTCGGAGATGCGGACCGAGGCGAGACCCAGCAGTAGCGCAGCCGACCACGGATGCCGAAGCGACTCGAACGCTCGGTCCTCCCAGGTCGCGCCAGCCGTTTGCTTCCGCTTTGCGATCCGCGCGGTTACCAGAGCTCGCATGCGCAAGAACAACCAGCCCAAAGCGACCACGAGAACGAGCTGCAAAAACAAAACATCGCGCTCCGCGCGCACGTATTGCTTGATGCCTGCCCAGGAAAAGCCAACGTCGTAGCCAGTAGGTTTGGCTCCCTGCTCGAGCTCGGCGTTTGGCTCCCACAGCGGTGGATACTGTCGTTCGTATACGCTGCGAACCTGCCTTTGTTGCGCGAGATCCACATTTTGCTCCGCGATGCGAATCACGTCGCGCACGCTGAGCGCCTGCGATTGAAGAACGAGGACCTCCGCAAGCTTCTGCTGCAGCTCTTTGCGACCCTCGTGAAGCCCTTGCAGGATCGACGCGGTCTGATCTCGGGCCGCTTTCGGCATCGATGGTCGCTCTGCTTGCTGCAGTGCTTGGCTCCATGCCTCGATGTCCGCGTCGTTCTGCGTCGTCAGCTTCTCGAGACCGTCTCCGTATGCAGTCAGCTTCGTGATCTGTGAGCGACATCGAGCGTCCAACGCTTCGAGGCGAAAGCGCAAGGAATTGAGCTCGGAGCTCATGACACGGTGTGTCCCAAGCCCTTTGAGCTCGTCCGTCAAGGCCGTAGCCTCCGTCGAAATCTCGTCGAGCTCCGCTTTCACCGCTTCGACCACGTCGATTGCCGAAATCTGAGAGCGGATTTGCTCTAGGCGTTCCTGGACAGCGTCCGCCTGGACGGCGAAATCAGCGCCCGAGATCTCCGTGGGCTCGTTCGGCGCGGTCGCAGCGGGCTTGGGCTGCGCCTCCTGAGCTTTGACCGAGGGGAAACCGTCGATGCCAGCACTCGACGCCAGGGCGAAGGCGATGATCGAGAGCCATGTGCAGCGGAACGCGCGGAGCATGGGTTTCGGAGGTGAATACACCAAAGTTGGGCGGAGCCTCAACGGGGTTGAGCGTTTCGACCGCGAGTGAGCATTCTTCGCTGCGCGATGATGCCCATCGAAGCCAGGGCGGCGACAATCGCGTATTCGGCAAGAGGCGCCATGACGAAGACCGAGGAAATCGCTACCGCTCCGGCCAACGCTGACAACAGGATAATCGCCCAATCGGTCAACAAGAGCGCAAGAATCGCTCCGGCAACACCGGCAACGAGTAAGATCGTGGGCGAGGCGCTGTCCAGTCCGAGCTTTCCGGAAAATGCGACGGCTAAGTAGATTGCCGCGTAGAAGCCGGCTAGCGCAAAACCCAC
>JASFKY010000145.1:0-8880 GCA_050118395.1 Myxococcales bacterium
CCCTCGTCACTGAAATCGATGCCCGTCGAATGGACCTCGGCGCCAACCAATGCGATGCGTTCGTACATGCCGCACCGAATCCAGGCATCGGCGATCCGGAGGCCGTACAGGAACCCGCTGCACTGATTGCGAATGTCCAGCGCCGGTACGCCGGCCAGGCCGAGCTTGTCGCCCAAAAACACACCGCTTCCGGGGAACGTGAAGTCGGGCGACAGGGTTGCGAAAATGATCGCATCGATTTCGGAAACGTCGATTCCGGCGTTCTTGCAGGCCATCTGGACGGCCGGAACGGCGAGATCACTCGGCCCGGTCCCGTTCTTTTCGATGTATCGTCGCTCCTTGATGCCCGTGCGTTGCTGAATCCATTCGTCGCTTGTGTCGAACATCTTGGCGAGGTCGTCGTTGGTCACCACCTTCGCCGGCACGTGGTGCCCCAGTCCCAAAAATGCCGTCCGTGTCATTGATTCGATCCCCTTCCAGGTCAGGGCGAGCCTAGCGAACCCCCCGATCTACGACAAGGACATGCAGGCGGGGCTGCATCCTTGCGCGAGCCTGCTATAAAGCGCCCCCAACGGCCGAGTGGCGGAATTGGCAGACGCGCCGGACTCAAAATCCGGTGTCCGCAAGGACGTGTCGGTTCGAGTCCGACCTCGGCTACTAAGCGCTCGCGTGCGCGTCCGTGACACCGGCAGGGCGAGCGATTAAGACCGGGGCAGGGAAAACGCGCGACACGGACTTGCGGGGGACGGTGCCGGAGGTCCGCGGCCCAAGTCGGCGAGCGGGTCGGCGTCAGAGCCCGAGGCAGTGACAGCGTCAGCGCCCGCGCCCGTGACATGCATCGCCAACCACTCGGGCCCCGGGCCTCAACCTCAGGCCTCGAGTCTCGATCCCCGGGCCTCCGGCTCCGACCTCAAACCGCAACTCTCCCACTACCTCGCCGCGACGTGTTGCTCCATGAGCTCCTGAAGCTCCGACGGCTTCTCGTCCGGATCCTGGCCATTGCGCGTCTTGTCGATGTGCTCGAGAAGCTCTCGGCACTCGGCCTTGTCGCGCAGGTGATCGAGGAGCAAATCCGTTGCGTCGCCGAAGGCCTTCTCGTATTCGAGCGCCTCGTGAACGCGGTTTGCGATGCGCTCGCGACCTGTCTGCAGATCGGCTTCGAGTGCCTCGCTGTAGCGCTTGAGCTGGGCGCGAAGCTCCTCGATCTGCTTGCGGCGTTCGGTGGCCACTTCTTCTTTGGAGCGGGCGCGCCGATCGTAATCTCGGGCGACGTTGTCGAGCACCTCGGCCTGGGCCCGCGCCGCGCCCAAACTCTCGTACCCTCTACGGATGCGCTCGACGCTGCTTCCGGCCGCCTGCACTTCGACCTGCGCGGCCAAGTACTCGCGCTGCGCACGCTTCCGCTTCAGGATCAATTGGCTCAGCATGTCGCGTTCGGACGATGCGTCGCGCAAGGCGCGGGACTCCTCGCCGGCGAGCTCTTCGACCTTACGGCCAATCTCGGCGCGAAGGGCACGTCCCCGTTTCTCGATCGTCTCGAGCTTCTTCGAGTGGCTCTCCAACTCGCCTTCGAGCCGTGAGGCACGCGAGGCAAGCTCCCAAATCTGATCCGCTGCACCTTGGACGGCAGTCGGTGCATTCCCGTCAGGGTACGCCCGCGCCACTGCACGCAAGAAGTTGGCCGCGGTGCGGCTCCATTCGACCACGCCGGGTGCTTTGGCCGGCGGTGGTGGAGGCGGCGCCT
Organism: Myxococcales bacterium; assembly: GCA_050118395.1. Lineage (GTDB taxonomy): Bacteria > Myxococcota_A > Polyangia > Polyangiales > Houyiibacteriaceae > SG8-38. Next base: position 1,745 of record JASFKY010000145.1, read on the forward strand.
GGGGTGCCGTCTCCGTGGGTGTATCCCACTCGCGCGAGGGAAGGCTGCGCTGCAGCTCCTTGAGATCTTCCTTGAGGTGATGCCCGTCCCGGAAACGGTCTTCGATGTTCTTTTCGAGCAGCTTGAGGATCACGCGCTCGGCTTGTTCCGGAATCTCGGGTCGATATTTGCGTGGGCTCGGGGGCGGGGCCTTTCGCTGCATCTCGAGTAGCTCGTCGCGATCACCGGAGCGGAATGGAAGACGTCCCGTCAACATTTCGAAAAAGAGAATACCGAGCGAATAAAGATCGCTTGCAGAGACGGCATCCTCCCCGCGCGCTTGTTCGGGCGACATGTACTCCGGGGTTCCAAAGACTGCGCCTTTGGGAGCCAGCCGTGGGTCTCGGGTGAGCGCAGCGAGACCGAAGTCCAAGATCTTCACGAAGTCTTTCCGTCCGCCGCGCGAGGTGAGCATGATGTTGTCGCTCTTGAGGTCGCGGTGAACGACGCCGAGATCATGCGCACGGGCGAGCGCCGCGGTCATCTGCTCGAGAATGTCGACCGCCCGCGTAATCGGCATGGGTCCCTGCGAGATCTGGGAAGAAAGAGAATCGCCGATCAAATACTCCATCACGAGATACAGCTCGCCGTCTTCGGTTTCGCCGACGTCGTGGATATCGACGATGTGCGCGTGGTCCACGCGATTGGCGGCGCGTGCCTCGCGGACCATCCAGGCGCGCAGATGCGTTTCACCTCGGAGGTCGGGCCGAATCAGCTTGAGCGCGACCACGCGATCGATCAGCACGTGCCTCGCTCGATAAACGACGCCCATGCCTCCTTCGCCCAGCTGCGATTCGAGCCGATATCGACCCGCGATGACTTGGCCCAGTAGTGGATCTTTGGTTCTCTTGGAGCGCGCAGCCTTCCGTACAATCCCCATGTTTCCCCCGTCCCGCGTGGACAAACGCATGATAAACAGGAACGACGCACGGTCCCAACTGTTCCGTTGTCGCTGAAACGTGGACTAACCTGACACCGGGCCCTCGCGGCGCGTATGATGATCGATGGAGGGGGATCGTTGAGCGAAGAACGGCCGCTGCTCGGGCCGTACCGCATCGAACGCCGCCTGGCGGCGGGAGGCATGGCCGAGGTTTTCGTGGCGCGCAGAGAAGGCCCGCACGGCTTTTTCAAGCGCGTCGCCCTCAAGCGTATCCTTCCACAATTTTCGAGCGATCCGGACTTCGTTGCGATGTTCATCGACGAGGCCCGCCTCGCGGCGATGCTGGAACACCCCAACATTGTTCAGGTGTTCGATTTCGGAACGCATGGAGACGACCTGGTGCTCGTGATGGAGCTGGTCGATGGGTCGAACGTGAGCCGCCTCCTACGGGCAGCTCCGGCGGACGATCAGGTCCCATGGGATGTCGCGCTGCACATCGCTTACCAAACCGCGCAGGCGCTGGACTATGCCCACCATGCCGTCGACGACGGTGGGGAGTCTCTCGAATTCGTCCATCGAGACGTGAGCCCCGCGAACATTCTGCTGACCCGAACCGGGCACGTGAAGCTCACCGACTTCGGGATCGCCACCGTCCGAAGCCGAGCTCCGACCACCGAGGACGGTCAGGTGCGCGGCAAGCTGGGATACATGTCTCCGGAGCAAGTGCTAGGAAAAGAGCTCGACGGCAAGAGTGACGTGTTCACTCTCTCTACCGTGCTGGCGGAGCTGTTGATCGGGGAGCCTCTGTTCCAAGGAGAAAGCGAGCTCAACGTGCTGCTGCAGATTCGCGATGCGGACCTTCGTGTGCTGGCACGCTGCGAACGGCGGATTCCGCAAGACATTCGGGCGCTCGTGCTTCGCGGTCTGCAGCGAGATCCAACGGAGCGGCCGGGGGCTGGTGCGTTTGCCGAGGCCTGCGCCGAGATCATGCGCCGACGCGGGATGGGACACGGGCCCGATCGCCTGGCTCGACTCTTGAGCCAGCTCAAGCTGGTCGAGGGCGAGGCTCCCGAGATTCATTTGCCTGACGCCGAGGTGCCCGCCTTGGTGGACAGCGACCTGATGCATCACGCAGGGCAGGAGCTGATCGGACCGCAGGCCGTGACCTCGCCCATCATCTATCGCGTACAACTTCCTGATGGAAGCGTCATGGGGCCGATGAGCTATCCACGGTTGATTCAATTGCTCACCACCGCAGCCATCGATAGTCGGAGCTGCCGGATCTCCAAAACCGACGGAACTTATCTCGAGCCCTCTCAGCTCCCCGAGCTCACCCGTTTCGTGACCTCCCCTGGCCTGCAGTGGAAACTCGAAGAGCTCGCCCAAGCCGAAAAGCAGGGGCAACTTCGGGCCGCGACCCTGCTTCCGGTCTTCTACGACATCGTCTCCAAGCGGCAGACGGGAGTGTTGCACCTGTGGCAGCGCAACCGACGAAAGAAGATTTACTTCGTCGACGGTAAACCAGAGTTCGTGGCCTCGACCGACAAATCCGAGCTTCTCGGCGAGTATTTGGTCGCGACCGGTCAGTGCCTCCGAATGGAGGTGGAGATGGCGTTGGCTCTGTTGCCCAAGTACGGAGGTCGACTGGGCGATGCGCTCGTGGGCCTTGGAATCTTGCGTCCGGTCGAGCTCTTTCGCGCCATCACCGAGCAGGTGCGAGGGCGGCTCATGGAGGCTTTTCGATGGCGCCGGGGTGAGTGGGCCTTCGTCCGAGGGGCGCGAAGCCACGAGGAGACCTTTCCCATGGGCCAGGACCCCTACGAGCTCTTGCGCGACGCCGCGAGCGAAGCGCACCTCGAGGAGATCGAGTCGGTCTTGGAGCCCCTGCGCGAACGGGTGGTCGAGCGGTCCGAGGAGGGGCCGTCGTTGAGTGTATTCCGCCTCGACCCGGGCTGGGTTCGCGCCCTGGACGCCGTTTCCGGGGACACGACCCTGGGCGGGTTACTGGCCAGGGAGAGTGCTGCCGGAGGTGATCTCGAGCCGGTCTATCGTGCCTTGTATCTGGGGCTTGCGTGCGGGCTGGTTCGGACCAAGGTGAGTCCGTCGGAGATGCCCTTCCGAGAATCGTTCAGCGCCTGAATCCACTCGTGTCCTACGTCGATCTCATCCCCCCAGAAACGACTCCGACTCCGGTCCTGGTCGAGGTACCGCACTCGGGTCTACAGATTCCTCCAGAAGTCGAAGCGCAGATCCGTGCCACTCCGTTTGCCGCGTTGCGGGACTCCGACATCTTCGTCGATCGTCTCTATCAGGGCTCACCGCGATACGGAGCGACGCTCGTCGTGTCCCGAATCTCCCGATACGTCGTCGATCTCAACCGGGGACCGGACGAAGTGGACGTGACGGCAGTGCCCAAACATCCGCGCGCCCGTCACATCCCCGCTCGTGGGGTGGTGTGGCGTGCCCGGACCGATGGCACACCGCTCTTGCGATCGCCCCTGACGGTCGAGCAGTTCACGCGTCGGCTCGAGCGCTACTACGAGCCGTACCACCGTACGCTGCGCGAAACGGCCGCAGACCTACACAAGCAGCATGGCCAGGTCCTGATCCTCGCCGCGCATTCGATGCCATCCACGGGCCGCCGAACCTTCGGTGGGCGTGAGGTTCGTCGAGCGGACGTGGTGCCGGGCACCCGGGGCCGTTCGACGGCGGACGGGCGAATCATCGATCTGGTCGACTCGCACTTTCGCGATGCGGGGCTGAGCGTCAAGCACGATGATCCCTATCGCGGAGGTTGGACCACTTCGACGTTGGGCGCGCCAACACGCGGCCAGCACGCGGTCCAGATCGAGCTCAATCGCGCCCTCTACGTCGATGAGCGCACCAGCGAAGTCAAAACGGTCGAGTTCACGCGCTTGCAGACTGTGCTCGAAGAGCTCGTCGACAAGCTCGGGAAGCTCATGACGAGCGAAGCTCAGTTCGCGATTGGTTGATCGACGAGGCTCGACTCGGTGGAGCGGACTTCGAGCCGATATCGGCTGTTCGCCGTCTGCAAGTAGTACGTGTCCTGGCCGCATAGCTGCAACACGCGCTTGACCGGCGTGGTCACGTATTCATGAAGACCGTCGGCAAACTCGATGACGACCACAGAGCCCTTTCGGGGCGGTCGCAGCAGCCGTCCCACCACAGCTCGACCCGACTTCCGGCCAACTTTGCGAAGGACGACTTCCACGCCCCGAAACTAGCACACATGATAACCCCGGCAAAACACGTCCGGAAAAATCCAAAGTTTTTGTGGGGTTGCCGGTGCTTTTCCGAAAGCGCCAAGTTTGACCGCATCGCTGCGGCGAATAGGTTGGAAACCGCGGCAAAACGCCGCGGTTCTGAGGCTCCTCTGGCTGTTTTCTTTGGAATTTTGCGACGTCGCGTTTCGGCATGGTTACTGCATTCGCAGATGGAGACGCATGACCGAGTTTCACACTCCGACCACCCTCGATCGATATCGAGCTTCGCTTCGCAGGGTCGCCGTCCTCGACGCGGACACCGAGCGCGAGCTCGCGCAGCGCTGGGCTGATGGCGACGAGTCGGCAGGGGCGCGCCTCGTCGAATCCAGCCTGCCGTTCGTCATCGCGATTGCACGCGAGTACCGGCGCTGGGGCGTTCCGCTCGAGGACTTGGTACAGCAGGGCAATCTGGGCCTGCTCAAGGCCGCGTCGAAATTCGATCCTGACAAGAACTGCCGGCTGATCACGTATGCGGCATACTGGATCCGCGCCGAGATTCGCGACTTCGTGGTTCGTTCGTATCGCATCGTTCGATTGGGCACCACGCGGACCGAACGGCGTGCCATGCGAGCGTTTCGTAGAAAAGCGTTTGAATCCGCCGAGGCCCTCGCAGAAGAGAGTGGAATGCCACTGGCGCGTGCACGACAGCTCTGGCCCCTCCTCACACGCGGTGATCTCTCGCTCGACGCCAGCATGAACGATTCTCCCGGAGCGATCGACCGCATGAGCTACAAGCAACCGACGCCCGAAGAGACGGTGGCCCGTTCGCAGTCCGTGCATCATGTTCGAGAAGCGCTCGAATCGGCCATGCAGAGCCTCACGGTCCGCGAACAGCGCATCGTGGAGGCTCGAATCTTGTCGGATGAGCCTCAGACGCTGGAATCTCTGGGTCAGGAGATGGGCGTCAGCAAGGAGCGAGTCAGACAGCTCGAGGTGAGGGCTCGTCAAAAGTTGCGCAACCGTCTCGAGCACCTTCGTCCGGCGGCCTGACCAGTCACGCGCTTGACTCCGGAAAGGGGTCGCCGCATGGTGCGCTCCTGCATGCGCGGAGCCCATGATCGACCGTGATACGGGCGTGTTTCATCATCGGCGTCCTTTGGTGCGCAGCTAGCACGAGCGGCTGCCGGCATGCCCCCGCGTGCCCGGTCCAGACGCGGACCGATGCGGCCAAAGCGCTTGCCGACCACGCGAGCGCGCAATCGGGGTGGCGATCGATCAAGGCCGAGGCCCGGGTCACGCAGTGGGGCCGTCACGGTCGGGTTCGAGGGACGGTGTTGATGTTTCTGGAGCGCCCGAGCCGCGTTCGCTTCGACGTGATGAGCCAGCTTGGGCCCGCGGCCGTGCTCACCAGCGACGGTGAGAGCTTTCAGCTCACGGACCTGCGCGAAGGCTCGTTCCTCTCCGGCCCGACCTGCCCGCAGAACTTGGCCCGGCTCTTGGGTATCTCGGTCGAAGCCGAGGACGTTCTCAAGCTCTTGACCGGAGACACGCCTTTGATCGAAGTGGCCGAGCAGCACATCGAGTGCCGCAAGGGCCGATACCTGGTGACTTTGGTGAGCAGTGACGGCCAGACTCAAGAGCTCTCCTTTTCGATAGACCACGCAGATCGCAACGCGCTCCCCGAAGAGCAGAGGCTCAGGTTGCGCAGATCCACCGTGTTTGGCGCCGACGGAGCCAAGCGCTGGGAAGCGACCTACGATGATTACGTCGAGGTCGGCGGACACTTCTTTCCGACCGAAGTCCGGTTCGTCGACGAGGTCAACGATGCGGACACGTCTGTTCGCGTGAAATCGATCTCCTTGGACCCGGATGTGCCCGACGAGGCGTTCCAACAAAGTCCGCGCCCCGGCATGTCGATCGAGATGGCGCCCTGTTCATGAAAAGTCGGGCCTCTGCCGACTGGTGCTAAGGTACACGCCGCATGACCGAACCGCTCCTCAGCCTGCGCCATTTGGCGGTCGCCTTCGATACCGACGAGGGCTACGTCAGGGCCGTGGACGACGTCTCGTTCGACGTCTTACCGGGCCGAACGCTCGGTATCGTCGGCGAGAGCGGCTGCGGCAAGAGCGTCACGTCGCTGTCCATCATGCGTTTGGTGCCGAGCCCTCCAGGCGTCATCGAGAACGGCCAGGCGTTGTTCGAAGGCCGCGATCTGTTCCGGTTGTCCGAAACGGAGATGCGCAAGCTGCGAGGCAACGAGATCTCGATGATTTTTCAGGAACCCATGACCTCGCTCAATCCGGTATACACGGTGGGGTCGCAGATCGTCGAAGCCATCCGCCTGCACCAAGACGTCAGCCGTCGTGCCGCACGTGGCCGCGCGATCGAGTTGCTGGATTTGGTGGGTATCCCCGCCCCGTCCGAACGCATCGACTCCTACCCCCACACCCTGTCCGGAGGCATGCGGCAGCGGGCCATGATTGCCATGGCTCTCGCGTGTGAGCCGCGTCTGCTCATCGCCGATGAACCGACGACTGCGCTCGACGTCACGATTCAAGCTCAGATCCTCGACCTGTTGCGGTCCCTGCAATCGGAGCTTGGCATGAGCATCGTCTTCATCACGCACGATTTGGGGGTCATGGCTGAATTCGCTCACGAGATCGCCGTCATGTACGCTGGCAAGATCGTCGAGCACGCAGAGACACACACCCTCTTTCACGCTCCTCGACATCCCTACACACGAGGCTTGTTGCGGAGCTTGCCTAGCGAGCGCAATCGCGGTCACCGTCTGCAAACGATCCCGGGGATCGTCCCCGACCTACGCGCGCTTCCTCCCGGCTGTCGCTTTCAGGATCGTTGCGACCTGGTGCACGAGGATTGTCGCATCGAGGAGCCACACCTCAGGCGAGTGGGCTCGAGTGAATCCGCATGCTTTTACGCGGAGGAGGTATCTTGAACGATCCGCCGCTCGTGCGCGCCGAGTCGCTCCGAAA
>JASFKY010000146.1:0-8868 GCA_050118395.1 Myxococcales bacterium
CCAAGCCCGTACGCTTCGAGGTCGGGGGGGTAGAGCTTGGTCAGAGCAGGGCTCAAGGCCGACAGCAGCGCACCGGCTGCCGCATCCTCGGGTCTCGGCGTTCCGAGCTGGTCCAAGACGACCGTGCCGAGCGAATGGGGCCTTACCCGCGCCGGCCGAGGCTCGAGCCCCGCGATTCGGCTGCGATCTTCTTCGTCGCCCAATCCCATCGCGAAAAGGGGCAGCGTTGCAATGCGTGCCGCCCTGGTTTGCCCAGCGGATGCATAGGTAACCGCCAGCTCACGCCATGCGTCTTCACGCAGTGGGTCTTGCGAAAGCGCCACCTGCAATTGCTCGACGGCTTGCGCCGTTTCGCCGTGAGCCCTCAGGCGAACCGCGAGCTCCCGACGCAGATCGGTGTCGGCGGCTCCCTCCTGAAGACCTCCTCGGAGTGTTTCGATGGCCGCTTGATCGTCGCGGCAATGTTCGGAGAGGATTCGTGCAACCTCGAGCAGGGCGAACACCCGATTGGCCTCGCCGTCCGCTGGGTGCTGCCGCAGCGCGTCGGCGTAGCTTCGCCAGTCTTCGTTGGTTCTACAAAGTTGCTCCAAGGCTCGCGCAGCCTCGCTTTCCGGCCCTTCGAGAACCACCGCTTGGAAAAGGGCCCTCTTGGCCTCCGCATCGTCACCGACCGCGTGCTCGAGCTGCCCGAGCCGCACGAGTGCGTCTGCCTGCGCCCGTCCGCTGCTCGTCTCGAGCAGATGTCGAGCCACCTGCAGGGCCGCGCTCATGTGGCCGAGGGCTTCGTGCACGAAGGAGAGCTCCTGAAGCATCTCCGCATCGGTCGGATCGGCGGCGAGGGCCGCTTCGACGTGATGAAGGGCTCTTTCGGGAGCTCCCAAACGCGTTCGATAGAGGCGAGACAGGTTGACCGCGACCCGCTTGAGCCGGCTCGTCTCGGGGGCTGCTGCGAGAAGCTGCTCCATCGTGGCGGAGGCTTCGTGCCAGGATTCGATTCGTTCGAGTAGATCGGAAAGCCGCTCCAGCGCGTCGAGATGCCTGGGCTCCACCTTCAAGACCCGCTGCAAGGTCCGAATCGCACCGGGGAGCTCCCCCAGCTCGTCGCTCTGGATACGCGCGACGGTCAGCCAGAGCTCGGTTGCCCTATCGACCGAGCGGGCCGACGCGGCCGCTTGGGACAGCCGGTCCGCCAGCAGGGCCCAGCTCGAATCCACTGCGAGCAAATCGACCAATCCGTCCGCGGCCTTTTCCGAGTCGGGCCATAGCTCCAACGCGCGTTCGAAATCTCGAAGCGCTCCGTCGTGGTCGCCGATCCGTTCCAGCCGCACGAGCGCGCTTTGCACGAACAGCTCTGCGGCCGCATGCGGATCGCGTTCCGCTTCGGCTTCGCGTCGTAGGGCCTCGACGAGCGCGCCGGGGTCATCGGTTTCCTGAGCGACCCGGGCCAGCCCCCGAGCGGCTCCGATGTGATGTGGGTCGGCAGTCGTTGCGGCTCGAAACTGCTCGATCGCTTCGGTGTCTTCCTCTCCCTCGACCCGCTCGGCCAACCTCGTGCGGTGAGCGGCGACCACGACCGGATCACGAGCCGTGCGGGCCATCAGCGTATCGACTTCGCGCAGCAGCTCGGTGTCCCGCCGACTCGCCGCCAGACGCTCGAGCTCGATCAGGGCACCCAAATCCGACGGGATGATCGTCAAGACCCTTCGATAGGCGGCGACGATGTCGTCGTAATCTCCGAGTCCCTGATGCTCGAGAAGCCGGGCCAGCTCGTAGAGGGCTGCCACGCGGCCCGCCGGATCTTCGAGCACCTGCGCCTGAATTGCATACACGTCGCAAAGCGCCTGCCAGGCGCCCACCTGACGGTACAGTTGCTCGAGCGCGAGCAACCCGCCCAAGTGCTCGGAATCGATCGCGCGTACGTCTTCCCAAGCTTGAATGGCTTGCCTCGGTTTGTTGAGCCTTTCGAAGACCTGCGCTTTTCGAGCCAACGAAACGATGCGCTGGGAGGGATCGTCGATGAGCTTGAGCTCCCGATCGAGGTCCGTCAGCAGGCGGCTCCAGTCCTGCTCTTCGGCTCGCACACGTCCCAATGCATCGACGGCAGGCCGATACGCTGCGTCTGCGGCGATCGCGGCCTCGTAGGAAGTGACGGCCTTGGCTCGGTCTTCGAGGTGCTCTTCGTATACCTGCCCGAGCAAGAAGGCAGCCCGCGCACGGGCTAGCGGGCTCGCGGCGTTTCGCAGCTGCAGCTCGAGCACGTCGACCAGCTCCCTCCAGGCGCCGCGGTCGCGCAATTGTCGGGCGAGCTCCTGCAACGACGGGGTGTGCGTGGGGTCGACTTTGACCGCCTCCCGGTGATAGCGAAGGGCATCGTCGTTGCTGCCCAGCCGGTCGCGAGATATTTCGGCCATCTTTTGTAGCAACGCTACGCGCCTGGCCTTGCTCGGGATCATGCGCAGCTCCTGCTCGTAGATCTCCAGCAGATCATTCCATCGGCCTGCTGCGTAGTACAGACGGCCCAAGCTCGATAACGTCGGAACGTGTCGGGGATCCTTATCGAGCGCTCGGCGATACCGGTGAATCGCCTCGTCGCGGTCTCCGAGCTGTTCGTCGAGGACCTCACCGGCTCGATGCAGCAGCGCCACCAATCGGTCGCGTTCCACGGTGAGCTCGACTTCGTAGTCGAGCGCTTCGAGCAGCTCGCGCGGCCGTTGGGCGCGCGCTGCAGACCGTTGCCAAGCGTGCACGGCGCTCAGGTTCGCGGCGTCTTGCTGCAACACCCGCTTGTACGTCTGCGCGGCCAAGGCGTGCTCGGCGAGCACGTCCTCGTAGATCTGAGCGATCTTGAAAAGGTACGACACGGCTCGGGTGCCGGTCGCGCGGTCGAGGGCGTTCTCGTAGAGCTGCACCAGCTCTTTGGGGCGATGGGCATCCGCCAAAAGCCGCCCCAAGGCCTTGAACGCCGCAGCATGGTCGGGCATGGCCGTCAGCGCGCGTTGATATTGTTCGATCGCCTCTTCGACTGCGTGGAGCTTCGTCTCGTAGATCTCTGCCGCGCGAGCGTGCGCATCGGCGCGGCGTTGGGCGTCGGTCGTGTAGCGTGCTTCCTGAAGGCACATCTCGACGAGCTTTGGCCAAGCTCCCCGTACTCGGTAGAGCAAGCTCAATGCTTGAAGGCTGGATAGGGACGTCGGATCGAGCTCCACGGCGCGCTCGTGCCAAGCGATGGCTTGGTCGACGTCGTTCAGCTCTTCTTCGTATAGTCTGGCGATACGCTGAGTGAACGTGAGCTTGTCGGCTTCGTTGCCCGTGGCCTCGGTGAGCGCCTCCAACGTCTCGACCAGCGCTGGCAGCTGCTGCCCGGCTTCGTAGTGACGCGCCAGCTCCCCGAGGATCAGGGAGTCTTTTGGCTGCAGGCTCCGTGCTTGCTCGAGCACACGGATCGCTTCGTCCCGATTACCCAGGTACTCCGCTTGGATTCGCGCAGCCCGGTAAAGCGAGGCCGCCCTGAGCGCGGGGTGGGTCGCGAGCTGGGCGTCCACCTCCAGCGTTCGGATCAAATCTCGCCATCGTCGTTGCCCGTAGTAGAGACGCTTGAGGGCTTGCACGGCAATCGTCGCGCGGGAATCGAGCTGAAGGGCCGTCTCGTAAAGCTCCGCCGCCTGCTCCGGGCGCTGCTGGCGGGTTTCGAGAAGCTGTGCGCGGCGGATGATCAGCGCCGCGCGATGGGCGTTGTCCGAAGCGGCCGCATTGGCGAGCTCCGCGAGATTGCGATCGACGTCCTGCCACCTCTGGTTTGCAAATGAGCGCTGCTCGGTTGCTCGAAGAATGGCAGCGTGGGATCGATCGAGCGCGCGGGCCGTCTGGTAGGCCTCTTCCGCTGCCTCGCGATTGCCGAGCACGTCTTCGAGTAAGCGGCCCTTCAACAAGAAGAGCGTCGCCTTGTCGCGGGCTTGCCTGGTGACCCGCGCCTCTGCATCGAATAGGGCGAGCGCTTCGGGGAACATTCGGCCCCCGAGCAGAAGGCGCCGCGCCGCCCGGATCGCAGGCACGTAGTCCGGCGCATGTTCGAGGGTTGCTTGATAATATGGCAGCGCTCGCCTGGGATCCTCGAGTGCGTCTTCGCAGGTACGTCCCATTTCGAAGCAAAGGCGAGCCGCTCGTCGGGCGTCCACTGGGCCTTCGAGCTCCCGCTCGCACTCCTGCAGCCACTGCCGCGCCCTACGTTGACGATCGGGCGCTCGCGGTTTGGTCGGCTTGGGCGGCCCCGGTCGCTCCTCACTGCCTGGGATCGAGGGTGGACCCGCACCGCGATGATCCTCCACGAGGTCATCCTGTCCCAACTCCTGCGTCAGCTCGAGGCGCAGCGCAGTCGTATCCCCATCCTTGGCGCCCATCCTGGGGTACATGCTACCCCGGTTGGGCCAAGACCGCATTGGGGGACGTGGGCCGCCGACCTACATGGATGGCGACGGGTTAGGCGGCCGGAGCCAAGTCTCGGAGCTCGTCGGCCAGCTTTTTCTTGGCCCGCGCTTCGAGCTGTCGGGCCCGCTCGCGGCTGACGCCCAGCTCGCGGCCCAGCGCAGCGAGCGAAGCAGATTCGTCGCTCAGGATTCGTTTCTCCACGATGAGCCGCTCTCGGTGATCCAGCACCGACAAGGCCCCCTCGAGACGGCGGTGAATTCCACTCTGGCGGCGCTGACGGCCCACTACCGCATCCTGGGGCTCTGAGTGGGCGGGCAGCATGTCCACCAGTGTGGCCTCCGAATCCTGGTAGGCCGGCGCATCGAGGGAAATCTCGCGCTGGTCCAGGCGACGCAGCAGCTCGGTCATCTTCTCGGGTGTCGTGTCGAACTCTTTCGCCAAACGCTCATTGAGCTCGTCCGGATCGGCGATCAGGTTGGAAAGGCGAGCCCGCTCCCTTCGAAGCCTGAAAAACAGCTTGGATCGGAAGGGGCCGGAGCCCGCACCGACCATCGTGCTCGAACGGACCACCGCTTCCAGTACGAAAGCGCGGATCCAGTACCCGGCGTACGTGACGAATCGGGTCCCGCGATGGGGATCGAACTTTCGGACGGCAGTGACGAGCCCCACACTTCCCTCGGCGATGAGATCGCCGAGCTTGACGCCGTACCTGCGATATTGAAGCGCAATGGCGATCACGTAGCGCAGGTTTGCTTCCACCAGCCGGTCGGAGGCCTCTTGGTCGCCTTCGAGGACCCGGAGCGCAAGCTCGTGCTCCTCTTCGCGACTCAGCTTCGGAATCGCGCGGACTTGCTGGATGTATCGATCGAGGGAGGCGGATGACTGCATGGTGTGATCCTATACGTGTCTCGTTACGTTACGTTACCACGAAAATTCGTGTAACGCGTCTAGGTCTTGTCTAGCTTTTATGGCACCAACTGGTCAGAAGCGCAATAAGAAATAGACAAGACCTGGACAAACAAGGTCCAGGTGTCGCGCACGTTCGGAAATTATGGAGGAAATCAGGTCGCGAAGCTGGAGCCGCACCCGCAGGTTTGCTTTGCCTGCGGGTTGACGAACTTGAAGCCGGCGCCCTGGAGGCCTTCGACGTAGTCGATCTCGGTGCCCTCGACGTATTGCGCGCTCATCATGTCCACGTAGATGGGAATCCCATGCGAGACGAAGGTCTGATCGAGCTCGGAGGTCTCGTCTTCGAAGAACAAATCATACGAAAACCCGGCACATCCGCCGCCAATGACGCGTACACGAAGCCCTTGTCCGGCCAGCCCTTCGGCGTCCCGGATTTCTTTGACTTTTTCAGCAGCTCGGGGTGTGAGGTTCAGCATATGACTCCTTTGGCCGCTACTATAAGCTCGGTGGACCCTTCGTGCCACCGTCTGTCCTGACGTATCGTCATGTGGCCTCGACCGGCTCCAACGCCCTTGCGGCGGCTCCAGCGATGAGAAACCCGCCTCCAGCACCGGCTTCGTGACCCCGTTTGAGAAAGCCGAGAGCCGCGACGCTCCCATCCAAAGCGGCGGCCGAGGTCACTTCGCCCACGATGGTCCCATCTTTTTCGATGGGCGTCTTCGGGGGGGGTAACTCGGATCCCTCGATCTCCCAGCGCCAGAGGACCTTGGGTGCCTTGCCGCGACTCTGCAGCATCGTCACCGTTTCCTGACCGATGTAACAGCCTTTGGTGAACGAGACGGCCACCGAGCTCAGTCCGGTTTCCTGAGGATACGTCCAGTTACCGAAGTCGACGCCGAAGCGGGGCCGGCCGAGCAGCACGTGTGCGTCCGCCCAGGCTCGCTCGCCGACGAGACCTCCTCCTAGAGCCTGACAGCCAGTGGTCAGTCGATTCAGCTCCGCGCCGGCTTCGGCCTCGGGAACGACCCACATTCGCCCGCCGCCACGACCCAGCCGGTCCGCGTTCCATCCGCCGCCCGAGACCTTGGACGCCTGCGGACCCTGGGCAGTGAGCACACGCAGCTCCGGGCGGTGTTCGAGGTCGACGTCCTCCATGATGATGTAGCGGTCCAAGCGTGCGAGCAGCGGATCGACCTCTGATGCGGGAACGTCGAGCCAGATCTCGTCGTCTTCGCGGCCGAGCACCCAGACGTCGGCGGCGACCCGACCCTTCAACGTCAAGACGAACGCGTAGACCGACTCTCCCGAGTCGAGACCCTCGAGCTGATTGCTGACTTGGCCTTGCAGCCAGGATCGCGCGTCATCGCCCGAGACGGAGATGACCGCTCGGTCGGTCAAGGCGAACAGCCCGGCAGCCTGTTGGAGCCAATCGATCTCTTGCGCGTAGGCCATGGCGCAGTTCTGGTGCCGAGCCTTCGCTCGGGCAAGCACCTCCCTCAGCGCTCGACCGGCTCGATGTGGGCGGCATGCAGGGAGACGGCTCCGGTGGTCGTGCGGATCCGGGCTGCGCCATGAGGATCGATTCCTTCGAATACGCCTCGTCCGTCCTCCCAGCGGACCCTCTCTCCCACCAGTGCGAGCTTCGTGCGAAGCGCGTCGATCACCGGCTGCTCGCCATCGCGAATGAAGGAGCCCACCCAGCGCTCCATGTGAGCGAGCGCCGAGGCAAAGACGGCGCCCCGATCGAATGGCTCCTGCCCCTCACGCTCGGCGCGCAGCGACGTCGCAATGTGCTCGATGTCGGACGGCCATTGTGTGCGATTCACGTTCAGCCCGACGCCGATGATCACCGCGTCGATGCGTGCGCCCACGGTTCGAGTCTCTACCAGGATGCCGGCGCATTTGCGTCGCTCGATCCAGATGTCATTGGGCCACTTGACCAAGACGGCACGGTCAGGGACGAGGTCTGCCACTGCGTCGCGAAGCCCCAAGCCAGCCGCAAGGGTGATCAGCGCAGTAGAAGCAGGCTCGACAGCCGGATGGGTCACGATCGAGAAATAAAGGTCGGTTCCTGGCGGTGAGACCCAGTGTCGACCATGGGCGCCACGACCGTGTGTCTGCTGATCCGCCAACACCACGTGTCCGTCTTCGGCACCCTGCGCCGCTGCGGCGGCCGCGTCGTCCATCGTCGAGGCGGTGCTTTGCTTGACGGTCAGGGAGCTACCCCAGGTTCCACGGATTCGACTGCACAGTGCGTCGAGGCTCAGGTCTTCCATCGTTCAGCTCCTCCAGTCGAGCGCGATGTCGCACGAAGGTGAAGAGTGCGTCAGCGCGCCCACGCTGATCACGTCGACACCCAGTGCGCCGAGCGTCGCGACACGCTCCAGCGCTACGCCCCCCGACACTTCGACGATGGCCCGTCCGTCGATCAATTCGAGGGCCTCGCGGACTTGGTCGTCATCGAAATTGTCGAGCATGACGATGTCGGCCCGGGCCGCGAGTGCCTCCTCGAGCTGGGCTCGTGTATCGACCTCGCATTCGATACGGCTGGTGTGAGGGGCATAAGCGCGCGCGCGCTCGATCGCTTGTGTGACTCCGCCGGCAGCCGCGATGTGATTGTCTTTGATGAGAACGGCGGAGCCGAGGTCTTCGCGATGGTTGTAACCACCGCCACAACGGACAGCGTAGCGTTCGACGGCGCGCAAGCCCGGCGTGGTCTTTCGCGTATCGGTGATCCGCGTCTTCGAATTTTTGGGCAAGGCGTCGACGAACCGACGGGTCATGGTGGCAATCCCGGTCAGTCTCTGGATGAAGTTCAGTGCGACGCGTTCCCCTAGAAGGAGAGAGGCGGCTGGGCCGGTCAACGTGGCAATCGGCTCACCCGAGCCGATCGAGTCTCCGTCTTCGACGTGCCTCTCCACGTCCACCAGCGGGTCCAGCTGTGCGTAGACCTCCTCGAGCACGGGTAGGCCGCAGACCACGACCGGTTCTCGGGCGCGCACCACGGCTTCGCCCATGGCGCTCGGCGAGACGCAAGCTTCGGTGGTTACGTCGCCGCGATCGATGTCTTCGGCCAAAGCGCGGCGCACGGTATCGGCGAGGACGGTGGGAGCGAGCAGAGCAAGCTGCATGCGTCAGTTATAGCCAACTCCGCCTCAGGATCTCGGAATAAAGATTGCTCATGGCATGCAAGGCAAGCGCCGCCCCGATCCCTCCCCGCCATGCACGGGTCCAGCCGAACAGCAGGGCGGGAAAGAATACGGCGAGGCGGCTGGGGTCTGGCTCGACCAGGAAATGGATGAAAGCGAACAATGCAGCCTGCAGGAGCCATGCTCTCGGTGCGAGCGTCACACCGAGAACGCGCCACCGCCGTGCCTCCCGATCTCGTAGCGCGGTTTGGAGGTATCCACGAAAGAAGGCTTCCTCCGGCAATGCCACCACGATGACTTGCGCCATGGCGAGGCTCACGAAGCCCGACGACAGATGAAGAGTCGGCTGGTGGGAGGGTTCCTTCCACCACCAGTAACCCACGGC